>CAZKNR010000481.1:0-16326 GCA_964553925.1 uncultured Acidobacteriota bacterium | reverse complement strand
CCATCCGAGAAGCCCTCTTGCTGTATCGCGACCGGGCCCGATCCCTGCCGGCCAGAAGAGTCATCATCGTTCTCAGCGACGGCAAGCACGAAGGAACGACGCCGGTCACGCTGAATCAGATCGAGGGCTTGATCGACGAATCCCCGATTCCGATTTACTCGATTGGCTACAGCCGGCTGAAGCCGCCGGAAAGAAGCGAGGGCTTGAGCGTCCTCGCGAGACTGAGCGACCTCTCCGGTGGCGTATTTTTCGAAGCCGACCAGTCGAGCACGATTTCGCAGCTCTACGCTACGATGCGCCTCCATATCACCCGAGCTTTTGTCGCGACGTTCGCTTGCAACTTGTGCCAGGGCGATGGTACGCCGCAGCGCCTGCGAGTGACGGCCAACGGCGTGTCTCACGATCGAAACGTTCGCGTTTTTCCCGCAACTCAAACGTCCACTGAGTCGTTCCTGTGGCCCATCGTTGCCGCGATCGGGGTGGTCGTGGCGCTTCTGGGGCTAGCGTTCGTGTGGTTCCGCCGGAAAGAGCCCGACTTAGTTCAACTCCCGGAGCGCGAGCCCGTCTACCCTAGCTTTGAACCCGAGGTGGTCTCATCCCCGCCTGAACCCCCCGCGCCATCGTTCGAAGTGACGCTCATCGTGGTGCGCGGCGCGGAGCCACGGCAGGAGATTCGAGAACGATTCGCCGAGCGTTTGGTAGTGGGAAGTCGAGGGGCGGACGTCGAGATTGCCGGCGATGAAAATCTTTCGCCGCGCCACTTCGAGCTCATCAAAGATGACGACGGTCTCTTCGTTCAAGACTGCGGAACGCAGACGGGAACGGCCGTCAACGGCGTTACCATTCGCAACCCGTACAAACTCGCGCGGGGGGATTTGGTGACGGCTGGCTCCACCGAACTGCGTATCCTATTCCGGACGACGTGAGATTCTCTGCTGGGAACAGTCAGCACGTCGGCGCCAGGGCCGAGCAGCAGGATAGTTTTGGGTTTTCCAACTCGCGCAACCTCAGCTTTCTCGCCCACGGAGGATTCCTCGGCGTGCTCACCGATGGGATGGGCGGTTTGGACCACGGACGAACGGCAAGCCAACGCTCGGTCAAGGCGTTTGTGTCGTACTACGAGGACAAAACATCCGAGGAGTCGATCCCCGACGCCCTTCTCCGTGCGACGCGACAGACGAACCAGGAACTAAACGCCTGGAAAGACGCGAACCACATCACTGCTCAAGTTGGAACGACTCTCGCAGCCTGCGTCGTTCACAACGACGTCCTTTACTGGATCTCCGTCGGCGACAGCTCGATCTACGCCTATCGCGATCAACAGCTTGTGCTGCTGACGGAACCTCACGTGTTTGCAGAGGATTTGGAGATTCAGGTGAAGCTGGGTGAGATAACCGAAAGCGCCGCTCGAGCGCACGTCGACAAGGATGCGCTCACTAGCTACCTCGGGCTGGGCGATCTCAAGCACGTCGACCGCAACATCAAACCGTACCGGCTTTTCGCGGGGCAAAAGGTACTGCTGTGCAGTGATGGACTCGACAAGACCTTGAGCGAGGAAGAAATCTCGGTGGAGATGCGGGGCAGTGCGCCAGCGCTATGCGAACGGCTGGTCCAAAAAGCCCTGGAGAAGAACGTCAACTCCCAGGATAACATAACCGTAATGGCCCTCGACTGCATCGACAGCAAGGATTTTGCGATTGGGCCCGCACCCGCTTCTGCCGCCGAGATGGCCCGGCAAACGAGCGGCGCGAAAAAAAAACCAAGAGTCCTATCGTTGGCGATGCTCGCTCTTCTTCTCGTCAGCTTTCTCGTCTGGAGGTACTTTGCCAAGCCGTCCAGCGAGCACGAGGGGCCGGGGGACGCGAAGGTAGTATCGCCGTCGGATCCCGAAGCCGCGCCGTCTGAGGATTTGCGCCCGAAACCGGCACAAACACCTGCACCGGAGGACGACGGAACCAAAGAGCAGGCGAAAGAAGGCGTCGATGCATCGCCCAAAGTAAACCAACCCGCGGCTAAGCAGGGCTCGCGTTGATATTTCTAGATCGGCCATTCGAACTGGGGCGTAGGCGGGTACGCTTTGGTGGACGGGATAACGCCCGTGGCACTCACCGGTGCGCCGGGCGTTCCAAGACTCAGTAAAGGTAGGACCGCTCGTGACAACTTGGCCAGCCTGGTTTCCAGGGTTACCGCTCAAGTCGCAGCATCTTTTGGGCCTGGAAGACTATCTTCTCTCGCGCGCAAAACTGGAAGCGCCGGACACCGGTCTGGAGAGCTTCGACTGGATCTCCAGCCTGAAGTCCGAGAGTTCGGAAATCGGTTGGCAACTATCGGTTCTCTCGGCGACCGGGCTGACCAACGCCGGCCAACCCGTAAAGGTCACTCCGAGCGATCGACTGACGCGCACTCTCCCCGAGACGAAATACGGCCCGATCGACATCTACGTCGCCGTGAACGAGGGGTCGAATGCAGTCGAACCCAGCTCCAAACTCTCCCTCGAAGTCGCGACGGTGACCGAAGGCGAGGCGTCGAAGAACCGATCCAACTGGCTACACCTAGGGTGCTACCAGGTCGACACTTCGGGTGCGCGCCGGCTCCTGAAACGACCCCGTGTCCGGTGTCTCGCCGCATGTCAGCCCCTCGATGACCGTTGGGCGAGCTGGGTGGCGCCGTTCAAGGCCACCCTCGCGCTTACCGTTGAACAGCTCGAAAAGCAGTTGGACCATCTCGGGTGGCAGGGAGCCGCGGCCATGGGCGAGCTTGCCCGCATCTCGTTCGAATGGCCGTACGTCCCAATCTCCGTTCTCGTCAATCGACTCCACTACGTGCGGTGGCTCATTAAGAGGCGCCATCATCACGCGAGGCGCCTCAGCGACGCGCCGTTCCCGTCGAAAAACACCAACCTGGACGATGTGGATAGCGAGGACCTCCCCGGCGCCCTCGCGGCGTTGCTGGACGTCGAGTTTCAAATGAACTCGGATGTGATGCAGGAGCTTCTGTGGCCGATCTACCACCACGCCCCGTTAGCGGAGCTTCAGGAATGGTCCGGTCGCATTTTGAAATCTCGCGATCGAGGTACGAGGGAGGAGGTCGAGCAGACTCTCAGCAAGTCGAGGGCCTCGAAGGACGATTGGACTTTGGCGGTGGCGTTGCTGAGCATCTACCTACTCTACGGTCGTTCGCAAGAGGCCGTTCCGGAAACGATCCGCTCGTACGCTCCGGGCGGCGACGACCTGGCGCGCTCGATCGTCACTACGTTGCGACGGCTTCTCCGTGACGCGGAAAAGGCGCCCGCTGGTCCCGCGGTGCTGTTTCATCTCGCCCAAGTCGTCGGCTCGGATCGAAGTATCCAGCTGGCGAGTCCAAGAGAGCTCAACGCGTATCTGGACCTGGTGAACGGTCGGCCGCCGAAGGACCGCGTTTCCGGCGAAGTTGGCCGTTTCGCAACGTTGCGGTCGTCGGCATCGGTCGAGACCACTTCGCAAATCGAGCCGGTCGCAATATTCCCGCCCTCGGCGCCCGTTGGGCCCGGCGAGGAGTTGCGCGTGGTCATCCTCGGTCCGGACGGCAGCGGCAAGCGATCTCTCGTCCAACAATGGTTGGAATTCACGCAATCCTCGACCGAACCGCGAGTTTCGACGAGGGTACGCTTCGCGGCCAGGCCCTTGCGCGGGGACGGCAGAGACGTGGTGCGGATCGACGGAACCGTTGTCGGGGGAACAGCATCCTGTCGTTTGGCCGTCCATGTGGCACGAGAGAGCGCTTTGGACAAAGAGAGCCAATCGCTCGCCGAAATCGAGGGAGCCAACCTTCTGGTGCTGGCTCTACACCCTAGGGTCCTCGATCGCCCTCAGCCTCCGACACGGTACATCGAGGCTATGGCGGACGCCATTCGGCGGTTGAGCGCCCGAGGAAAACCCTCGATGGTAGCCCTCTGCTTCACCAAGGCCGATGAATACGGATCGTTCGATCCAGGCAGTATCCGGATTCTCATGAACGCATCGGACTTCGGCGCACTCGACAGAGTGCGGGACGGCAGCGGGCGTGAGTGGCAGCGGTTCGTCGAGGCCATCTCGGATACGGAGCGGCACAGCTTGAATCATCACCGAACCCGCAACCTTGTCATGAAACAAACCGAGTTTCTTTGGCGGGAAGCTCTCAAACTAGGCCAGGCGACGGCGGTCAACGGATATTTCCTGGCTGCAGATCCCGTCGATGACTTCTATCGGCCGTGGTCGCGTCGCGGATTCCTCCAGCTGTTCGCGGATTTCTTTGACCGGGTCGGCTTGACAGCTCAGCAGTGAAGAGTCTTGGTTTCCAAAAAGATGAGCGAGCTGCTGGTCCCAATCACGGTTCCAGCGCCAACAATAATCCGGGCTCTAGGGAGGTAGACGATGAGAGAGACTTTCCACGCAAGAACCGTTCATGGCATCGTTGCAGTGACCGCTCTGCTGATAGTGTCCTGGCCACTCGGTGCGGCGTTTGCGCTGGAGCAGATTTACTGTCCCGTAAACGAGGTCACGACCGAGATTACGACACCAATTCCGAGTCCGTGGTGGCAGACGCCCCAGGGTGGTGGACTCGTCGAGACACGGATCGAGTGGGTCGGCGGCGAGCCGACGTTGATGTGTCTCTACGGGGCATACGGCACCACCGTGGCTGTCATGCACCTTGCGCCCAACGCGGATTGCCAAGCCGTGACCGGAGGCTTTGAATGCCCTGACGGCTATCCCCCGCAAATGCAAGGAGGAGGGCAACAATACGCGCCGCCGGAACCCGAGCCTCCGCTGCCATCGTCGCCGGAGCTCTCATGCTACCAGGAGATCCAGGGCAGAATCGCATGGAGCTATCTTGGCACGACGAGTTGGGCCTCGGAGAATGTCGAAGACCTGTGCCGCGGAACAAGCGAGCCGAGCGAGCCAGGACGTTGCTTCGATCGCGTCATGCATGGTGGAGTCAACTGGGGAGGGGGAACCGAGTGGGAGTGGCAAGACGTCCTCCAGTTATGCCAGGGTGCAAACAATGCCCAGGCCCGCATCGATTGCTTCCAAGCGAGGATTCGGAATGGAGAGAACTGGCAGAGCGCTATCAACGCTTGCGCAAGTGACTCCTATGGTCCGGGGGCAGGTTCGTCCCAGGATCGTTTGCCGTCCGCACAAACATGCCACCAGGAAGTCCAGGGCAAGATCGCATGGGATTATCGTGGCTCGACGAGTTGGAGCCCGGAGAATGTGGAACGACTGTGCGGGAAAACGAGCGCGCCGAGCGAGCCAGGAAGCTGCTTCAATCACGTCATGCACGGCGGAATCAACTATGGAGGGGGAACCCAATGGCAGTGGCAAAACGCCATCCACTTATGCCAGGGGACAAGCAACGGCAAGGCCAGGATCGATTGTTTCCAGAAACGGATCGGAAACGAGGGCTGGAAGAGCGCCATTGAGGTTTGCAGCCAGCTCCCTTAAAAGCTGAGGAAACTTGCAGGGCACTTCTCCGAAAGATGAGTCGGCCTCCTCTTGGGGAGCAGCGGCGAGAAGGAGCATGGATCAAGATACGAGCTCACTCTTGCTCCGGAGGGAGCGGGAGGGGTCGCGGGAGGCGCTCGATACGCTCTTCACCGAGGTCGGGGAGCGACTCCTTGCGGTCATTCGACTGCGCCTGGGACCGGATCTGCGACGCGACCCGCTGTACGATCTGCACGCCGATCCCTGGAGACGACCGACCTCTATCCGGCGCGCCCGGAGGTGGCGAGCATGCTCTCGGCGCGCTCGACCCACCTGGCCGACAAGATGGCGCGCGCCGGGCAAACGGCCGAAGAAGTGGGGCGGCCCGGATTAAACCGGTGCGTCAGGGCCGGGGGGCGCTACCGAATCTCGCAACGACCTGGCAGCCTTTGGCGGACCCCAGACGGCAGGCGGTCTCCGCGTCCTCGCGGGCATGGTCCCGGTCGCCCTTGCGCATGAAAGCGCCGCCTCGCTCCAGGAATGCCTGGGCGTTCGTCGGATCGCGCCCCAGGAAGTCGTTCCAGGAGGCGACGATCTCGTCCCACCGGCCGTCACGTGCGAGGAGCGCATCGAGCTGCTGGTATGTGTCCTTCCGGCAAGCGTGCAGCCGCTACGACACTGGGCAGGCGAGAGGCAGATCAGCCGACCGCTACGGTCGAGGTTGCAGCGCTGAGGTGGTCGGCGGGGCAGAGACGTTTGGGCGAGGCATCCGGATGTCGAGCGGGGGGCGAGTCCGAGGGTACGGCGCGGGAGGTTGTGATTGGGCCTGGAGCCCGCCAGCCAAGCGCTCGAGGGTCTCGCGGTAGTTCCAGGGCAACCAGGCTCCGGGGTTCTCGGTCACGGCCTTCGGGTGACGCATCAGCTCGGTGAGGTAGTGGAAGGGGTTGCCGCCGTCGAGCTCGGTGGTGTGGATGAGGGTCATGTACATGTCGCCGACGTCAGCCCCGCGCTGGCTTCGATAGAAGAGGGAGTTGTTTCGATGCCGGATGGCCATCTTCAAGGTCCTCTCGGCGATGTTGTTGTCGAGTGGAGCGCCGGGCACGCGCAGAAACAGCGTGAACTTGTGCCAGCGCTTGAGCATGTAGTTGATGGCGTCGCCCATGCCGGAGTTGGGCTCGATTCGCTTGTCCGAGAACTGGGCCTCCATCCACACCTTGAGCTCGTCCATCAGCGGGCCGCTCTCGCGTTGGTGCAGGAGTAGGCGCTCGTCGTCCGACAACCCCTGGGTGCGGCAGAGCTCGTCGAGCTTGAACACCCGCCCGAGCGTCTCGAGCAAGTAACGGCACTCGCTGGGGAAGTTCTCGGCCTCGTCCACAAAATGGCGACGGCCGTGCGAGGCGCAGTTCGACTCGACGACCTTGTGACCCTTGGGCAGGTTGCGCTCGAGCGCGTCACACATCAGCACCGGTGGATCCAGCTCCTCCGCGCGATGGTGCAACAGGTCGGCGAGGTTTTCGCCGGCGTGCTTGCGACCGGTGAAGAACAACGCGATCGCTCGGCCCGCTTCAACGATCGATACGATAGCGGTGGTGAACAGTCCGGTGCGTTCGGGCGACGGCAGCGCGCCTTGTCGAAGAAGCTTCGCGCGGCGCTTGCCCATGAACTCGAGTATCCGCGTGTAGGTATCATCGTTGTGCATGACGGAGCCCTGCGCGGCCAGCCGGACCAGCTCGCGATAGACCGGCTCCACCGCGCTGACCCGAGCGTGGACGACATCCCACTGCGTCGAGGCGGCGACCGGCGTCGAGAGATGATGCTGGAGCCGCTCGAGGCGGTTGAGCGGCACTCCGCCGCCGTAGCGCAGCAGCGCCATCATGGCCGCTGCCGTCTCGCTGTGTTTGTCGCCTTGCGCCTCGTCCGGAGCGCGCGCCGTATAGGGCAGGCCGCACGCGCTGCAGCGCAGCCGCTCGCAGTCCCAGCACACCGCGACGAGCGGCGCCTGGCCCACGATGCGCAGGAACCGGGCAGGCTCTTTGAGCGCAAACAGCTTGCCTCGTTCGCAGGCCGGGCAGCTGTCTCCGGGACGCAGGCTCTCGTGCGGCACGGCGATGTGGGTGGCGTCGGGATAGTCCGAGGCGGGCACGCGCCCATGTCCCTTCGGCTTGGTGGTTGCTTGAGCGCCGTCGCCCGTATCAGGGCTTTCGAGCGTCTCGGTTGCGGCGGGTTCGCCCGCGGCCGCGCTCTTGTCGGCGGCAGGCTTCGCTTCGCTGCCCTCTGCCGCTTGCGTGGCGCCCTCCGCCGCCCCCGCCTCGCGCTCTGCAAGCTTGCCCAACACCGCGGCCGTCTTCTCGGTGCTCACAAAGCCGACCAGTCGGCGCAGGCGCGCTAGCGTCGTGCGGCCCTTCCGGAGGAGGTCCATCAGGCTGAGCAGAGTTTCCACCAGCCCCTGGAGCAGTTCGTGGTCCTCTTTCGGTAACAGGCCCTTCGCCCGCTCCAACAATCCCTGGACCGCGGCCATCTCGATCTCGACAATCTGAGGCTTTTTGCGCATCGTCAATCGAGGGCGCACAGCCGCCGGCGAAAGTCCTTCACCAGTGGATAGCCGTAGACCTGCTTCAGCGGCCGGTTCGGCCGCTTCGTCGGCGCGTCCTTGCCGCGCCCCGTCGTCATCCCCAGGTACGTCCAGTTGGCCGCCCGGTAGCACGTCCCCCGGTAGAGCTCAGGGTCGACGAAGGTCTCCGTGAAGTAGACCGGGTGCGCGTACAGCTTCTGCCAGTCCTGCGACAGCTGCCGCGACATGCGCCCGAGTAAGTGCGACGCCAGGTGAGCCACTCTCACCCACGGAAGGATCAAGAAACGGCTTTGGTAGGCCACGTAGCGAACGTTGGCCTTGCGCGCCTCAGCCGACCAGCCGATGTAGCGGTCCCGCGGTCCCAGATGGCGCGGCGCCGACGTCCAGCAGAAGCACGCGATCGGCCAACCGTCCGCCGTCACCAGGTACTTGAGGTGTTCGCCCACCGGCTGCGCGTAGCCCAGATAGTGGTGCTGCGCGATGAGCGAATCGACGAGCGCTTCGTCACCCGTGCGCCGTACCTGTCGGATCTGAATCGATGACAGCTCGCTCAAGGGACCCTCGAGCGATACCGCCAAGACCGCGACTACTGCAGGAACTCGCCACCTCGGCACCGCCTTGCGCCGCGGCGCCGGAAGCGTGATGTGGCCGGCCCGGTGCAGCGCCAGCAACAGCCCGCGGCACAGCCCGTCACACAGCGCGCCGTTGAGTTGTCGCCAGGACCACGCCTCGCAGATCTGCATCGAGAGCGCGCGCCGACTCGCCTCCGGATGCTCAGCGATGAGTCTGCCGATGACGGCGACCTCCGCCGCGCTGATGGCGCGACCTCGGTACCTGAGCACTGTGTCCATGCCCCATAGATACCAAAAGGCGCTACAGAACGCAAGCGCTTTTTCCCTCTTCCCTTTATCCCCTGGCCGCCGAGACGATCGGCCGCCACAGCGGCGCGGCCCGCGTTGCTTCCGGGTCGCCACCCGCCAACAGCACCTGGAGTTGGTGCGCCAAAAGCTCGCAGCCGGTCGTTCCCCTCCGGCCAGGCCAGTACCGGAACCGTCCCTGCGACAAACGCTTGTGGCACAACCAGAATCCCTGCCCGTCGTACATCAGCACACGAATCGCCGTGCCCCTCCGGCTTCGGAACACGAACACCCATCCCGAGAGAGGATCCGACTCCAGGACCTCACGGCAGATCCGACTCAGACCATCAATACCCTTCCTGAAGTCCTGCGGCTCCACCGCCACCAGGATCCGCATCTGCGGCGTCAACTGGATCATGACCGCCTCTTCCAGAACGCCTGCGCCAGCGCCACCACCTCCATGCCGCTCGCCCCCGAAACCTCTATCCGTACCTGCTCGCCGTCACCGCCTACGAGGTCCACCACCACCTTGGCCCCTCCGTTGACCGGCGGTAGCTCAAGGGCGACGAAACGACTTAAGTTGCCGTTCTGCTTGTCCCCCGCCTGTCCCGCGCGCTCCTTGAGCCCCTCGTAGTTGAACTTCAGGGCTCGCGCGGTCGCATACACCCCCGCGACCCGCGCTACCTCCACCGCCTCCTTCCATAGCTCCTTGGGGATCCGCCTTCCCCGCCCTCCGCCTCCTCTGCGCCAAGCCTCCACCCGACGCCGTACCGCCACCAACTCCCGTGAAGTTCGTCCCATGAGCGTCTCCTCCAACGCTCACCAAACTACTCGTGCCAGCGGGTTAGGTCACGCATGCTTGCCGGAAGGACACGCTGGTATGAGTCCAGCCGCCGAGGGTCGAGCTGGATCGAGCTCTGGACGTCCGCCAGCGCTCGCGCTCGGTCGCCGATGCGGTCGGCGGCCAGGCCGCGATAGAAATACGCTTCCGCGCTCTGCGCGTCCAGGGCGATCGCCTCGTCGTACTTCTCGAGCGCCTCCCTGTACTTTCCCTTCTGGTAGAGCTCGTAACCCAAAAGCACGTGACTTTGGGCGGCCCTCGCGCCCTCGGTCGGGGAGCGCGCGGCGCCGAGGCTCCGGGCGCGGCCGGTAGCATCCTCGTATTGGGCCGCCTTCAGCCGCCATTCTCCCTGTTCTTTCTCCCACGACAGGTAGACCTTGGTCGCTCCGGACCGGCCGGAGACGGGGATGAGGAACTCGGCTTCCCCGCCCGCTCCCGTGCCCACGACCGACCCTTGAATGAAGTAGCCGAGCTGCAAGTCCTCGCCCACGAGGTTCCGGACCGCATCGGACTCGCGAATGAGCGTCGCCGAGCGTTCGTAGGGCTCCGAGCGCTTCAGCACGTGGAAGAGCAACGCAAAGAAGGCGGTGGTGGAGCCGAGCCCCAGTACCAGCGTGAGGCCGACGACGACCGCCACGAGCTTGCCGCCGCGAAGCCCCCGCAAGCCCTCCGGCCGTGCCGCGGGTCGAGTCGCGGCCGCCGCGGCCGGCCGCTCGCGATACCGTCGGAAGAAGATCCCGCAGCGCGCGCACTGCTCGGCCGGCGTCTGCTCTGTGCCGCACTTGGGGCAGCGGACGGTCGGCTCCAAAGTCATGGTGAGCCCCAACTCTTTCCCGGGGATTATGCGCTCCAGACATGGCCAGGTCAAGCCGCCGCTGCCAAATGCCGCTGCCAAAGGGCTGTGATGCAGAAAACAAAAAGGCGGCTCCGTGGGGAGCCGGGCCGTCAACTCGCCGTGGTGCGTTACTGGTTGCGCGTCGCGAGGTCGTAGACGGTCCCGGCGACGCCGCCGCTCTTGCCGCCCACGATCGGCCCGATCCCGGCGCCGCCCGCGGCGGAGCCGCCCATCCGCCTCCCGGCGAGGCGGGCGTCCTGATCCGGAGTCTCTCGTAGCCAGCTTCCTGCGAGAAGGAGCGCGCTGGAAGGAGCGCGAGCGCAAGGACCAGGAGCCGCCGCATCAGGTCCCGGGGACTCTAGCAGCGACGGGCCAATACTGTGTCCATCATCGAACTCACCGTAGAAGATACGGAGGCCGAGGACGCCAGCAAAAACGCGCCTCGTCTGGTTGCAGCAACGTCAAACGGCCCGTACAATTCAGAAAATTCAACCCACGACTCCCCGTCTAAAGTTACCCACAAGCATAGGAGGTGGATTTGGAAACCACAGCAAGGCTAAACAACGTCCTGATTTTCTTCTCTCTCACGCTCATTTTCTCTCAAGCAGGCTGCATTCCAGGGGATGGGGTACAGGGCAACCCGTTGCGCTACATCGACAATGGCGACGGGACGATCACAGATCTCAACACGATGTTGATGTGGGAGAAAAAGGTTGGGGTTGAGGGTGATAGAGGGTGCGTATTCGATCCGCATTACGTCAACTCGAGCTGTACATTTCAGCAGGCGACTGGACCCTGGATCGATGAGCTCAACGTGGAAGGCGGCACCGGCTACGCAGGATACAACGACTGGCGGTTGCCTCATGTCAAGGAATTGCTGAGCATCGTGGATTTCAGCCGCTGCTCGGCTGGTGATGAGCGTCCTGATTGCGCCGACCCGGCTGCGATCCACCCCATTTTCGGTCCCACCGACGGCAGCCCCGACGGCCTCTACTGGTCTTTTACGAACGTCCAGACCCAGGACGAGGACCCCAAAGCGTATAGCGTCTTGTTTTACGCCGGCAAGAGAGAAGCAAACACCAACCAAGTGTCACCCCCCAAGCTAAAGACCGCGGCGGCGCCCGTGCGGGCGGTGAGGGACGTCTTGCGCGCGGTGGGGGGCAGAAGCTTTCCCGGGGATGGGGTGCGGGGTAACCCGTTGCGCTACCTTGACAATGGCGATGGGACAGTCACGGATCTCAACACAATGTTGATGTGGGAGAGGAAGGTTGAGGGTGTGGGTGGTGCAATAACGTGCCTGTCCTCGAGTCATTTGCATATCGTCAACTCGCGGTGTGCGTTTGAGGAGACTGCAAGCTGGATCAAGATGCTCAACGGCGAAGGCGACACCGGCTACGCGGGATACAAAGACTGGCGGTTGCCTCACATCAAGGAGTTGCAAAGCATTGCAGATTACAGCCGGTGCGGCTCTCCTCCGGACGCCCCTCTTCCGGATTGCGTCGACGCGGCTGCGATCGATCCAGATCTGGGCCCCACTCGCCTCAGTTTTTATTGGTCCTCTACACTCGATCCGTATGACCCAAACAAACAGGTGTTCGGCGTCGGCTTCATCGGCGGCGGCGTGACGATGCTCGCCAAAGTGGATGACGATGGAATAAATTCGCGGCCCGTCCGCGCGGTGCGGGATGTCCGCGTGAACCGGGTTCGTCTTTTCCCGAGAGTCACCTCTGGCAGCTTGGGAGCGCCCGCGGAACGGTCGACGTCCCGTAAAAACTTCGAAGAACACGATCCCTAGGCTCAGAACTCCTCTACTAGAGGCACCAATAGGGCGCCGATAATGTTAACGAAACGGCGACAGGATAGTGAACTCGGCAACGGCTTGGCCGATTTCGGTCCAAACGACGAGGTATCAGTATCTTCGCCATTAACGTTAATTTTCTAACACAGGCTCCCCGTGCAATCCATTGTATGCAAATCACTTATTCGGTTTGCGACGTTCCGCCATAGGAGGTCTGAGGCTGGCTAGCGCTAGTCTGGCTAGATCACAGATTCCCCGAGCAGCGGTTCTCGTCCACGATCTGCAGGGCCAGCGGAGCTCCATTCCCATGTTGCTGAGGAGGACTTCCACTTCTTCGAAGTCGCGCGTGCAGGCAGCCTCGATCATCCGAGAGGTAAGCGCTTCCTTCCCTTCCGCGCCGATCCTTCGAGCCGACTCGCGGAGCTCTGTCGAGAGGGACTGGGCGCAAGTGGAATTTCTAATGACGGTCCGGTAACGTGAAGCTCTCGCTGAATTCTGACAAGGGATAGGACAGGCGGCGTCCGATGTTCTTCTCTGCCTACTTGAAGAGAATGTGGCAATAGGGGCATTCCGACATGTAAGGCGTGAATCCCCCCTCACCGCTCTCGTAAGGAATTTCTCGCGAACAGGCTCACCGATCTCACGGAGAAGACGCCCCACGTGCGCTCGGTCGCCATCGGTGTCTGGATCCGGAGAGGGATCCGTCACGAGAAGAAGACCGAGAGCGGGCTCGCCCACTTCCTCGAGCACATGGTTTTCAAGGGCACCGAGCGGAGGAGGAGTCAGGCCGAAAATCGCCCAGGAGACGGACGAGATCGGCGGCCAGACGGACGACTTCACCTCCCACGAGTACGCCGGCTTTCACGCCAAGGTGCTGGACGAGCACGTGGTTCGGGCCGTCGATCTCCTGTCGGACATCGTCTCCCAGCCGCGCTTCGACGCCGAGGATATCGATCGCGAGCGCAAGGCGATTCTCGACGAGATGAGAAGCATCGAGGACACGCCCGACGACATGGCCCACGACCTCTTCACCGAGAGCTTCTAGCCCGACCACGCGCTCGGCCGGCCCGTGCTCGGCCGGCCCGTGCTCGGCCGGGTCGAGACGGTCTTGAGCTTCACCCGCAGCGATCCGCTCCGGTTTTGCAAGAAGACCTATACCCCGAGCAACCTGATCGTGGTCTCCGCGGGAAACGTCGAGGGGCAGAAAATCGTCGATCTGGTCCGGGAGCGCTTCTCCTCGCTCGAAGCACCTACCGATGGAATCGCGAACGTGCCCCCGAAGGTCTCGCCCACGATTCAGCTCCAAGAGAAGGACCTGGAGCTCGCTCACCTGGTCGTCGGTTCAGCGTCCTCTACGCCGACCGAGGACTCATCGAGGGCGGCGAGGGCGCTGCGGTAATAGAACGAGCGCGGCCTCGGTTCGAGACGCACGTGGGTCGGGTCTTTGAAGAGATGGAGCGCGGCCACGTGCGGCGACTGATCGCGCGGGGCGAGCTCTCCAAGGATATGGTCGTCGGGCGCTGGTGGGCGAGCACTGGATCTCCGTGCGAGGTCGACGTGCTCGGCCTCCGGGGTTCGGCAACCGTGCTCCTCGGCGAAGCGCGCTGGCAGAAAACTCCCGTCGGGGCAAGGGAGCTCGAAGCGATCATCCGCAAGAGCGAGAGGGTTCCGTCCCTCGTGGAAGAGCCGATCTTTGCGTTTTGGAGCCGGTCTGAAGGAACGAAGGCGCTCGAGAGAGCCTCAACCAGGGTCTATGACGTGGAGGCGATGCTGGAGTGAATCGCTCAGTACCGGGTTTCCCGCAGCCATTGCGAACGGACTCCGCGCCTTTCGCTCTCAGGTCGAGCTCTAGAAACCGCTGGAAGCTCCGGGTCGCGAGATCCGGCGCTTGCTTCTCCCGGAGTTAGGTCCGTTCCGACCTGAAGTTATGCGTTTCTTACTTGACGATTGATGATGCGATATTCGGACTATCGGGGTTTACATCCAGAGTTCGGGTTTTCGGGATTATGATGAGATCCATGTCCTCCATTGGGATTGCACCAAGCAAAACCTGATCTCCCATAACCAAGGCTCCCGCGAATCCGACGCGATTTTTGAAACGCAGTTCGATTGGACCAACGTACGGGACCAGCTTTTTCGACCCGTCTGCCAAGGTAACTTCCTTGTTGTCGATTGCGTCCAACTTGAGCTGGATTCGAACGTGCTCAGGAATGCAAAGATGCACCGCACCTGAGTCAGCGAGGGCCACGACGTCCACCGGTGCTAGATCCGGAAGCCGAGGATTCTTAAGCAAGACTCTTCCGTTTACGAGACCCATTCGTTCAAGATACCACCGTCAGTCAACAAACGCATAACGTAATGTGACCTTCCTATGTGGAGGTCAAATTACGACCAAGGGCTTGCGTGAACAAAGGCAGTGCCGACGGCGAAGCGTGGGCTGGCGATGTTTTCTCCCGGATTCCGTCCGGAGGAACAGCGCTCAAGGGAGCCTCGGCGGGTCTTCGACGTGGAGGCGATGCTGGAGTGAAAGCGTCTCAGTAGCGGTTTTCTCGCAGCCACTTGCGAACGGACTCCGCGCGCTCGCTCTTGGGGTCGAGCTCGAGGAACCGCTGGAAGCTCTGGGCCGCGAGATCCGGCGCTTGCTTCTCCCGCAGGTAGAGGACGGCGAGGTTGTAGTGCGCCTCGCTGAGAGCCGGGTCGAGCCTCACCGCCGCCTGGTACTCGGAGATGGCCTCATCGATGAGCCCGGCCTTTCGCGCCGCCACCGCGAGCCGGAAATGAAAGGAAACATCGCCGGGTGACGAGCGGGAAAGCTCTCGATAGACGGCCGTCGCCGCCGGGAAGTCCTCAGCCTCTTCGAGAACCTCCGCGAGCTCCGTTCGCGCGCGGGTGAACGTGGGATCGATCCGGACTGCTTGCTCGAGAGCCTGCCGGGCTTCGACGAGGTCGCCGGCGCGCCGGTCGGCGAGCGCTTTTACGTAGTGCGCGGGGGCGAGGTCGGGATAGGCCTCGAGCGCGACCCGGGCCATGGCTTCCGATCGCGCCGGGTTGAAGCCGTACCAGAGTGCGTGGAGGAAATAGGTCTCGGCGTCTTTCGAATCCACCTTGAGCGCTTGCTGGATCGCTTGCTCCATCTCGACCATCTGATCGCGGTGGTAGGCGGCCCAGGCCCGCGCGCGCTGGGAATCGATCTCGCCCGGGGCGAGGCGAACCGCGTCCTGGGCCGCGCGGGAGATCTCGTCGACTTCGGCCGGGGAGCCTCCCTGCGTCAGGTAGGCCCTCAACCCCAGGCTCTCGGCAAGACCTGCCTGCGCGTGGGCGAGGGCGGGACTGAGAGGCGCGGCGGAATCGATCTGTCCGCGGTACTCGAGAACTTTGGCGTCCACACCCGCAAGCGAGAACCGGGCGCCGGTCGACGCGGTCGTGGGGGCCGCTGCCACGGGCGCTGCCCTCGCGGGAGAGAAGCTGGCGACGACCTGTCCCAGGGCCGGCCCCACCTTCGAGAGGTCCTTCTCGGGGATCCAGGTGGTGAAACGGTAGAGCGTTTCCTCGACCGTGGTCACGACCTCTGTCACCTGATCGCGCTCGTTCTTCTTGCCGCTTCGCGCGGGCACGAAGTACACGAGCTCCACCCCCGTGCCCCAGGGATAGCGGCGAACGGTCTTCGACGCGAGGGGCTGGCTCACGCGCTCCGCCAGGCGCTCGAGCTGCACCTCCATGAATATGCTGGCGAAGGTCTGGTCTTCGAGGTCGATGGGCTGCGTCAGCCGCTCGATCTCGAGCCGCACCAAGTTGTTCTTGCGGTACTCGAGCTGGAAGGGGACTCCCGCGCTCGGCGGCTGGAGCTTCGAGTTCTTCTCCGGATAGGCGAGGGTAAAGCCTGGACCCCTGTGGGTGAGCGACTTCTCCTGGACCGCGAGGAGGAGACCTACGAAAGCGATAGCGAGGGCACTCATGCTCCGGGCGCCTCCCCGACGGTATTGGC
>CAZKNR010000480.1:0-2994 GCA_964553925.1 uncultured Acidobacteriota bacterium | reverse complement strand
CCGTAGCTCGACTGACCGGGAGCGACCGAGGGAGCGATCTTGGAGTTTTCCGCTCGCTCCAGAAGAACGATGGGACGCTCGGGGCTTTCGAGGAGCGCTTCCTCTTCGGGGCGAACCCGGCAGAACTCACCGACCCGCGCCACCGAGGCCGCCAGCACGGCGAGCGGCTTCTCCTCGCGGTGCTTGCGCTCCCGAAGACGAACGACGGCGGGCTCCGAAGTGGCGTCGACCATGAGGTGAAACCCTCCGAGCCCCTTCACCGCGACGACGCGACCCTCCTCGAGGAGCCGAACGGTCTCGCGGATCGGATCGCCCACCGGGAGCTCTTCTCCCTCACCGTCGAGGAGCCGGCACTTCGGTCCGCAGCGGGGGCAGGCGTTGGGCTCGGCGTGGAAGCGCCGGTCTTCCGGGTCCTCGTACTCGCGGCGGCACTCGGAGCACAACAAGAATGGCGCCATGGTCGTGAGCGACCGGTCGTAAGGAAGTCCGCGGATCAGCGTGTAGCGGGGGCCGCAGTCGGTGCAGTTGATGAACGGGTATCGATAGCGGCGATCGTTGGGGTCGAAGAGCTCCGAGAGGCAAGAGCGGCATACCGTCACGTCGGGCGGGATCAGGGTCGTCGCCGACTGTCCCTCCTCGCTCTCCTCGATGCGGAAGCCGGCCGTGCCCGGAACCGGGGCGCTCTCGACGGTGAGCTCGGTGATCCGCGCGAGGGGTGGCCGTCGCCTCGGGAGCTCCTCCACGAAGGTGGCGAGGGCCGCGGCCTCTCCTCGAACGCGGATGATCACTCCCTCGGGCGTATTGGCGACGGAGCCTTCGAGACGATGCTCTCTCGCCAGGCGGTAGACGAAGGGACGAAATCCGACCCCCTGAACGATCCCCCGTACGCGGACGATCAGGCCTGGCGCATCGTCAAGGGCGCGGTCTGCACCAGCTGTCTCGCGAGCCATCGTGTCCATCCCTCGAGCCCCTCTCCAGTCCTGCAGGACAGGCGAACCACTTCGATATGCGGTGCTACCTCTCTGGCGTTGGCCTCGGCGCGGTCGGCTTCGAAATCGCTCGATCCCAGGAGATCGATCTTGCTGATGACCATGAGATCCGCTCGCTTGAAGAGGCCCGGGTACTTCAGCGGCTTGTCGTCGCCCTCGGGAACGGAAAGAATGGCCACCTTCGCTGCCTCACCGAGGTCATAGGCGGCGGGACAGATCAGATTCCCCACGTTCTCGATGAGCAGGAGCTCGATGTCCCAGAGCTCGTCTCTGCCGACGCAATCCAGGATTCTCTGAGCGTTCAAGTGACACTCGTTGCCGGTCGTGATCTGGATTGCGGGGATTCCCGATCGTTCGATGCGATCGGCGTCGTGACAGGTTGCCTGATCCCCGGTGAGAGCCGCCGCCGCGACCCGGCCATGGCACCAAGCTGCCGTCCTCTCGACGAGAGACGTTTTTCCCGAGCCCGGGCTCCCGATCAGGTTCACCGCGGTGATTCCCCGCGACGTCAGGTGGCGCCGGACCTCGGAAGCGATGCGATCGTTCTTCGAAAGCACTTTGTTCTCGTAAGAAATCTTCATGATCATTCCACCTCGATGCTCCGAACCCGGAGCGAGCTTTCCCTCGATAGGCGAGGCAGCGGCGCGCCGCACCCGGGACAAGCCCAGGGAGAGTCACTCGCCTCGAGCTGCGCCCCGCAGAGCCGGCATTCGTACGTGGGAAGGACGTCGACGAACTCGAGCGCGACGTCGGCGAGAGAAGTGCGGGCAGTGAGCGCGGTGAAGCCGAACCGGAGCGCGTCGGGATTGAGGCACGACATCGCGTCGAGCTCGAGCTCGATCGAGCGAACGAGTCGGGGCGCGTGGACCCGCGACTGCTCTTCCGCCCATTCGAGGAGGGCCGCCGCTACCGAGAGCTCGTGCACCCGACCTTCTCCCATTCGCGGAGCTGGCGGAGAGCCGCCGCCACCAGCGTTCCGATCGCGTTCTCGACGGGAGCGCTCAGCCCCACTCCCAGACTCAACGAGGCCGGCTCGACGCCGAGGATGACGATCTCCTCCGGCCCGCCCGCAAGCCGGCTCGCAGCCAGGATGTCGCCCAACCCGATCTGGTGGGGCGAGATTTTCCCGAACCCCTCCCGCCCGAGCTCAGCCCCGTCGAGCCTCACCACCGTCCCCGGCGGTTTCCCGGCAGAAACGGCGTCGAGAACCAGGACGCGGTCCGCGGTTCTCAAACAGGGAACGAGGCTCAGACCGGCCGTGCCCCCGTCAAGGAGCTCGACCGAGGGCGGAAATTCGGCGGCGGAAGAGAGCGCTTGGAGGGCACGGAGTCCAACTCCTTCATCCCCGAGAAGGGGATTTCCGAGGCCGAGCACCAGAGTCGTCACCGCCGTCGCTCCACGAGCGCGTTCAGAAACGCCACCAGTTGCCAGATCTGCTCGTCGCTGAGGTGCTCCCCGAACGCAGGCATCGCGGAGCGGTCTCGAGCGAGAGCCCCCTCCTTTCCTCCTTCCTTGATGCGAAAGAACCAGTAGCCGGGATTCGCCCGCGGCCCCCTCAGGTTCCTGAGATCCGCGGGCGACGGATCCAGGTTTCTCGCCTGGGGCCCATCCCCGTGTCCCGAGAGACCATGACAGAGACTGCAGTTCCTCCGATACAGATCCTCCCCCGCCCGCACCGCCGCCTCGGACGTCAAGACCTCCTCGCGCGGCGTCGGAAGGGACTCGTCGGAGCACCCAGCCGCGAGGGCGGCGAGGGCGACGGCGGCGAGGGTCCGACCCATGGGAAGCTCACTCCTTGGCCCTCTTGGGCACGAGCTTGTAGCCGGAGAAGATGCCGCCCATGAGCCCTCCGCGCGTCTCACGGTCCACGAGAACGGCGCTCGCCACGTGGTGGGCCACGAAGCCCCAGAGTAGCCACATGCCCATGTGGTGCATGAGCCGGAGGGTGGGCGCGCTCACGAAGACCAGCGGCCACGTGAGCCAGGACTGCCACCCCGCGGAGAAC
>CAZKNR010000479.1:0-3382 GCA_964553925.1 uncultured Acidobacteriota bacterium | reverse complement strand
CACGAGTTGTTGAGCGAAGCCGCCGGTGACGACAAAGCCCGTCCCGGGGTCGTCGCCGTGCCGCAAACATTTGGGAGTGTTTTGAACGTACATCCGCATGCTCATTGCCTCGCCTCTCGCGGGGTCTGGGACGAGAAAGGTCAATGGCTGCCTGTCCCCTATATCGATACCACCGCCGCGGAGAAGTTGTTCGCTCACAAAATATTTCGCTTGCTCAAGAGTAAAGACCTCTTGAGTGACGAACGCATGGAGTTGCTCCTCTCGTTTCGAAATAGCGGTTTTTCCGTCGACACCTCTCCCACCGTTTGGTCGCAAGACGCACAGGGGCTCGAAAGGCTTTGCCGTTACCTACTGCGCTGCCCCGTCAGCCTCTCACGCATTCACTGGACGCCCGGTTCCAAGACTCTGTTCTACGAGAGCAAAGGCTCCCATGACGACCCATTGCTTTCCCATCCCAAAGGCGAGAGCCTCGACATTTTCGAGTTCATCGCCCGAGTCCTCACCCAGATTCCAGAGCCTCGAAAACACGGCGTTCACTATTTTGGCGCCTACGCTTCGAGGACGCGGGTTTTCCGGAAAAAGCGAAGCCTCGAGCTTCACCCCCTCGATGACAACGACAACGCCGCATCCAAGAGCGAATCCGAGCTCTCGCCCAAAAAGCGCGCCGCTCTCAGAAAAAGTTGGGCGCGGCTCATCAAACGCGTCTATCAAACCGACCCTTTGAAATGTAAGTGTGGTGGCACGCTCCGCGTGATAGCTTTCATTACCAACGCAGTCACATACTGCTCGTGAACAGGGTTCTGTAACCGTCCACTACCCCTGGCACCCCCGCCGCGGCGAGCACCTGAGCGTGCGCTGGGCGCAGCAACACGGCGGCGTGACGTATTACCACTGCATCTCGCCGGAAGGGACACCTGTTCCGGTGCCGGCGTGGATGACCGACGCGGTGCACTGCGCGAGTCTGTCGCTTGCCAGCTCGCCTCGGGCCTCGACGGAGGCTCTGACGGAGCTGAGGGAACTTCTGCGGGCCGTGTTATCCAGGTGGCACCAAGAGGAGGTGCCCCCTGATGAGACGACCGAGACGACCGACACAAGGGTGTCTGTTCGAAAGCGACCGCCCGCGCTGGAACGAGCTGGAGACAACCTCGCGGGAGACACTTCGACAGCTGATGCAGCAGCTGCTGCTGGAAGCAGCACGGCGCGCCGCAGTGGCGAAAAGCGAAAGCGAGGTGCGCGATGATGAGCGCCAAGATCACGCCTGAGCACCTTTCGCGCAAAGCCATCGTCTATGTCAGGCAGTCGACCGCGGCGCAGGTCCGCGAGAACCTGGAGTCCCAGCGTCGGCAGTATGCACTCGTCGACCACGCACGGAGCCTGGGCTTCGGCGACGTGGAGCTGATCGATCAGGACCTGGGCCACTCGGGCTCGAGTCTTTCTGGTCGAATGGGATTCCAGAGACTGGTCGCCCAGGTCTCTCTGGGCGCGGTGGGGGCGGTTCTGTGCCTGGAGGCGTCGCGTCTGGCCCGCAACAACCGCGACTGGCATCACCTGATCGATCTGTGCGGCCTGGTTGGAGCGTTGCTCATCGACCCCGAGGGCGTCTACGATCCGCGCGTGAGCAACGACCGGCTGTTGCTCGGCCTCAAGGGCACGATGAGCGAGTACGAGCTGACGCTGTTTCGTCAACGCTCGCTCGAGGCCAGGCATCAGAAGGCCGTTCGAGGGGAGCTGCGATTCCTCATTCCCGTGGGCTTTCATTGGGCAGTAGAGGGCGTGCTCGAGAAGGCGCCCGACCTGCGCATCCAACAAGCCCTCGACATGGTGTTCGCGAAGTTCCGCGAGCTGGGCAGCGGGCGCCAGATCTTGCTGTGGCTGCGTGAACAGCAGATAACGCTTCCCAAGCGTCTTGGCCGCCGCTTGGATTCGGAAGTTGTTTGGGCGTCGCCGAGCTACGGTGCGGTGCTGAGCATCTTGAACAACCCGATCTATGCTGGAGCCTACTCCTTTGGCCGCACGCGCGCGCGCACGACGATCGTGGACGAGCGCGCCCACGTCACGCGCGGTCATCACAAGCCCCGCTCCGAGTGGACGGTCTTGATCCAGGACCACCACCCCGGTTACATCACGTGGGAAGAATACGAGCGGAATCAGAAGATATTGGCGGAAAATGCCAACATGAAAGGGCGGATGGTCCGGGGCGCGCCTCGACCAGGAGGAGCCTTGCTCGCCGGGCTTATTCGGTGTGGCCGCTGCGGGCGCAAGCTCCACGTGCACTACTCCGGCAAAGACGGCGTGGCTTTGTATCGATGTCGGGGCGCTGTCGCCCGCTACGGCGATCCCAGCTGTCTGGGCTTTCGTGGAACCGGCCTGGAGCGAGCGGTAGAGGAAGAGGTCCTCAAGGTGCTGGAGCCCGGTGCGATCGAAGCTGCGGTCGCGGCGGGGCGGGTGGTAATGGAGAGGAGTGACGAGCATCGGAAGGCGGTGGAGTTGGAAGTGGAGCAGGCGCGCTACCAGGCCGAGCGGAGCTTCCGCCAATACGACGCCTCCGACCCCGAGAATCGGCTGGTGACGGGTGAGCTCGAGCGGCGCTGGAACGAGACACTGGCGCGTGTGCGTGCGCTCGAGGAGCGTCTTCGCGAGCTGGAGCAAGCTCCATCACCGCAGCGGGCCATCGATACCCAGGAGCTGCTCACGCTGGGCTCGGACTTCGCGCTCGTATGGCAGGATCCGTCGACGGACATGCGCCTCAAAAAGCGCATCGTGCGCACTCTCGTCGAGGAGATCGTTGCCGACGTCAACGAAGCCGGCGACACCATCGAAGCCGTCATTCACTGGAGGGGCGGTATCCACTCGACTCGCCGAGTCAGGAAGAACACCACGGGCCATCGCTGCGTCGGCGCCGAGAAGACCGCGGAGATCATCGCGCAGATGGCGGGACGCTTCTCCGACGAGGACATCGCCTTGACCCTCAACCGGATTGGCATCCGCACCGGCACGGGGCTCACCTGGAACGCCGACCGCGTAAGGGCGTACCGCGGCTACCACGAACTCCCCGCACTGGACCGGACCGACGACAAACCGAACGAGATGGTCACCCTCAACGAGGCGGCGAGCATTCTCGGCGTCTGCGCCATGACTGTGCGCCGACTCATCGGCCGCGGCGTCTTGCCCGCGGTTCAGGCCGCGCCCTGGGTCCCGTGGAGCATCGGCCGTAGCGCCCTTGACGAACCGCGAGTCAAACAGGCCGTGCAGGCTTCGAAGGACTACCGTCCGCTAACAGCCCGTCGCGACACCAAAACTCTCAGAATTCCTGGAATGTAGGAAAGGGGGCATTATGAAACCTACTCGACCGAGCCCAAGGTGATTCGGAAGATTCTCGATC
>CAZKNR010000478.1:0-18740 GCA_964553925.1 uncultured Acidobacteriota bacterium | reverse complement strand
ATGGCCCTCATGAACGACCAGGGCGCTGAAGGAGGGCTTCAGCCGGATCGATGTCCAGCGCTTCTCAACGGTCCAGCCGCCGGGTGGGTGCGCGACCGAGATGCGGCGCGTGCCGATCGGAACCGCCATGGCGTCGACCTGGCTGATCAGGACGTCGCCGTCCGCGGCCACGGCGGGCTGCAGGATTCCGATGCCCGGCCACGGGTGCTGCCAGAGCAGCGTGCCGTCGGCCGGCGCGACGCTGGTCGCGCCTCCTTCGTCCAGCAGCACGATCTGCGGGACGCCGTCGATAGTCAGGAGATGCGGGGAGCCGTAGCTCCCGCTGACCGGACCGAACCAGCGGGGATAGCCGGTGACGAGGTCGTAGGCGACGAGCGCGCCGGCGTGGACGATGACCACGTCGTCGACCACGAGCGGCGAGCTCACGAAGCCGAAGCTCGGGAACTTCGCGCCGGTGTCGGAGGCCGCGGTGCGTGACCACACGACGGTGCCGTCACGGGCGTCGAGCGCGTTCAGGATTCCGGTCGCGCCGAGCGCGTAGACGCGACCGCCGCCGAGGGCCGGCGTCGCGCGTGGACCGGCGCCGACATGCGAGTCCCAGAACCGGGTCGTGTCCCGGTGCATCCACACAGGCTCGCCGGTGGTCGCGTCGTAGCAGGCGACGATCTCGTCCTCACCGCGCTGCTCCTGGGTGTAGAGTAGGCCGCCCTGGACCGCGAAGGAGGAAACGCCCGGTCCGATCGGCCGGCGCCACAGCTCGACCGGCGGCGATCTGAACCAGTCGGTCTCGATCCGTACGCCTGGGAGGATGCCGTCGCGATGGGGCCCGCGGAACCCGGGCCATTCGGCTGCGGTCGCTGCGGTTCCCGCAGGCGGCGGGGGGGTGTCCTCTTCCTCGCCGGACGGGACGGCCAGCGTCTCGTCGGGCACCTCCGTTTCCGGGGCCGGCGGCAGCGCCGCTGGGCCCGCGTCCGCATCGTCGGCCATCGTCTCCTCGGGGGTCTCCGCCGCTGTCGGGGCCGGCGCGATCGCCATCGGCTCGTCGTTCTGCAGCGGGGCTCGAGCCAGCAGCCGCTCCTCGGGAGTCTCCGCCCACCGCCATTCGAACTCCGGCATGCCGTCGCCCCTGAGGCCTTTGCTCCGCACGAGCGTGAAGACTCCGCACGCGAGGAGGGTGGTCGCGACCATCGCCGCGCGCCGCAGTCCGCCCGAGAGGCGACGGCTGGCGACCGCCCAGACAACGAACGCGAGGCTCAGGACCGGGATGGCGAAGAGGAAGAACTGAAACCCCAGGTTCCCCTGCGCGACGGATTCGTGGAGGAGGGGCGGTGTCGTAGCCAGCGCAGCGGTCATCAGCGCGACGGCACCTATGCGCTCGGACCACGGCCCCCGGCTGAAGAAGAGCCACCACACGACGATCGCCGGGCCGCCGACCAGTCCGCCGATCACACCGTACATCGCGGCCTCGGGCACGACGACGGGCACGACGAACCAGCCCAGCCACTGCAGGATCACGATGACCACGCCCGGCCACACCCGGATATGCGTTTTTCGATTCAAGGCTTATTCCTCCCGAAGAGCCTGCACGGGATCGATCTCCGACGCGCGCCAGGCGGGAACCGCTGAGGCGAGAAGCGCCACCAGCGTGAGCAGAAGAGCAACGAGGCCGAGCGTTCCGACGTCGGTGGGTGCCACGTCGTGGAGCAGTCCCGAGATGAGCCCGGCGAAGAACAACGATGCCGCGAGCCCGATGGCGACTCCCAAAAGAGCGAGCCGCGCGCCTTCCTTCAGGACGACCTGCATCAACACCCATCGATCGGCGCCGAGGGCCGCGCGGACTCCGAACTCGTGCGTCCGCTGGCTGACTCCGAACGCCAGAACACCAGCGACACCCACTGCCGCCACGGTGAGAGCGAGCACCGCAAACGCGCCCACCAGGGCGGCGTTCAACCTCTGGGGCGAGATCGACTCCGAACGTATCTGGGCGAGCGTCCCCACGTCCACAATCGGCTGCTCTGGATCAACCTCGCGAATCAGATCCAGGATCGGCCGCACCACCCTGTCCGTCATATCCGCCTGGGCGGTGCGAACGAAGAGTGAGCTTGCGAGGGGCACCTCGGTGACCGGGTTGAAGGCCACATGGGGCACGTCCTCCGCCACACCATAGTCCTTGACGTCGGAGACGACGCCCACGATCGTCCGGTACTCCTCGCTCACGCCCATGAAGTGCAGCGTGCCGCCTCTCCAGCCGATGCGCTGTCCCACCACCTCCCGATCCGGAAAGTAATGATCGGCCAAGGCCTGGTTGACCACGACCACCTTCGCCGCGTCCCGCGTGTCCGTCGATTGGAACGTGCGGCCCTGGACCAGCGTCATTCCGAGAGTATGAAAGTAGCCGCCGCTCACGACGCGAAAGTCGGCTCGCGGCGGCGGAGCTCCCGGCTCGGTCGGCTGTCCTTCGATCTCGAACTCGAGCGCGGCGAGCCCGGCCAGAACACCGTGCGGCGTTTCCTTCAAGGGAATCATGCTGCCGAACGCCGCCGAGCGAACGCCAGGAAGAGCCGCGACCTGTTCCAGGATCGTCCCGTAATGCGCGAAGAGCTCCTCCGACGTCCGCGTGCCGTAACTGATCGGAATGTTCATGGCCAGCACTTCATCGAGTGCGACACCGCCGTCATCCCGCTGCAGGTTCTCGAGCGTCTCGAGCAAGAGCCCGGCGCCGACCAGGAGAACGAAGCTGACGCCGACCTGCGAGACGACGAGTAGCCTCTGTAGGCGCCGTCCCGCCACTCCAGCCGTCGAGCGGGTGCCTGAAAACCATCCGAGGCGCCGGGAACCCGTTCCGGGCAGGCGCGGCAGGAAGGCGAAAAAACAAGCCGACGCGAAGGCGACGACGAGCGCGACACCCAGCACGGTGGTATCGACGGTAATCTCGGAGGCGCGGGTGGAGTAGCGGGCGATGTAGGAGGCCAGAAGATCGACACCGGCGACCGCCAGCAGCACCCCGAGCGCGGCGCCTGCAATCGATGGGACGATGTTCTCGATGAGCAACTGGCGCCGCAGCGTCCAGGTCTTCGCACCCAGCGACACGCGAAGCGCCAGTTCGTCGTAACGACGCATCACCCGCGCGAGCGTCAGGTTGGCCACGTTCGCACAGGCGATCATCAAAACGAAGGCGGCCACCCCGAGGAGCATGAACATCGTGGGCCGGGCGTCAGCGGCGAGCTCGTCGCGCAGACCGGTGACCGACACCTCGTAGCCGTGCGCCGCGTCGTAGGCCTCCGGATGCTCGTCGTGCAGACGACGGGTAATCGCCTCGACCTCCGCCCGCACCGATGCCACGCTTTTGTCCGGTGCGAGGCGTGCGAAAACTTCCGTCATCCGGTGTGCCCGATCGTGGGTCATGCTGGCACTCAGATGGTGTGGGCTCACGACCAGGTTGACGAACATGTCCGTCTGCTCGGGATACGGAGGCGCGGGCTCGGCGACGCCGATGATCTCGACGCTCCGATCGTCTATCGTTATCGTTCGACCGACCGCTGCCGGATCGGCGCCGAAGAGGCGGTGCCAGTAGTCGTAAGTCAAGACCGCCACCGCCGGTGCAGCTTCTCCGTCCTCGCTCCTCGCGATGACCCGCCCGAGACGGGCACCGAGCCCCATGACTTCGAAGTAGTTTCCAGTGACGATCCCGGCGCGCACCTGTGTCGGCTCGTCGACTCCGAGCATGGTGAACGTCATCGCGGAGAACTCCGCGACGCCTTCGAGACTGGGACTATGCTGTCGGTAGTCGTCGATCTCGGGAACGGAGAAGAGTGCGTTGTCGATTCCCGCGAGGCTCGCGGAGTGACGCAGGTAGACGAGGCGATCGCCGTCGCGATACGGGAGAGGCCGGAGCCAGACTCCGTTAACAACGCTGAAGATCGCGGTGTTAGCGCCGATGCCGAGTCCCAGCGTCAGGACGAAGGCCAGCACATAGCCCGGGCTTCGGGCGAGCCCGCGGATGGCGACCTCCAGATCGGAGAACCACTGGGTCAACCCTAATAGGCCTAATAGGCTTGATAGGCTCGAAAGCCTCCCCTGAGGTGATTGGAAGCCGCGGAGTAGTCGGCGCCACGCGGGAATGTCCTCATTAGGCGCATGCGGATCGATGAAGCTCGGCGCTTTGAGAGCACCGTACGCACGAGCCACATGCGAGGCCGTCCCGAACCGGGAAAGTGCCGTGACGGTCGCTTCCTCGATGGAGGCGCCGTCCTCGACGAAGCCCGCAATCGTGTCCTCGAGATGTGTCTCGGTCTCCTGGAGGATCCGCTCGATACCGGGGTGGCTGGGCTCGACGCGAAACAGATCGGCGAGCTCGTTTCTCAGAGCGCGACCGAACGCTTCCAGCTTCCGGGTCTTTCCAGATGGAGGACTCATACCGTATCCAAAACCGATTCGACCGCCTGCGAGAAGCTTCCCCACTCCAGGCGCTCGTGTGCCAGCGCTTCTTTTCCGGCCGGCGTCAGGTGGTAGACGCGGCGGCGACGTCCGCCGACCTCGGCCCACGAGCTTTCGAGTAGGTTCTTCGATTCCAGCCGGTGAAGTGCTGGGTAGAGCGTTCCCTCAGGAAGGTCCAAAGCCCCACCGCTCGCTTCCGCGAGACGGCGGGCGATGTGGTAACCGTGGGCGGCGCCGGCGCCAACCACCGCCAGTAGAAGGAGATCGAGGTGCCCTTTCAGCGTTTCTTTCTTCATACCTAGGGATACTACGCCTCGTTATACGAGGCATGTAAGAAGAAGGTTCACTTCTCCTCGCTGCCCAGTCGGATAGGAAACCGAAGATTATCGGTACGCCGAACAACTGGAGGCGAGAGGGTCCAAAACGTGCTCCTTCGACGCTATTCCTCGGGGGTTGGCTTTAGCCCTTTCTATGAGACCTCGCCACCGGTGGACGAGGCGGCTGCGAGGCCCGCACATACCCGGCAGCCAGCGCCGAAACGCGTGATCTACATCGAGTCGACCTGGACTCGACTGCTAACGACTTTCATCGGACGGGGCGGGCATCTTCGGCGGGAAAAAAGCCGAGACCTCGAAGGTTAGTTCCGACCACGGCTCCGGTGTGACCCGCGTCGTTTCGTCAAGGGACAAGCGGACCTGGTAGCTCCCCTTCAGCGGCTCTCGAAAGACCATGAGGACTCTCTCGACCAGATTCACGACCCAGTACTCCGGAACGCCCGCCTCCGCATAAAGGGATGCCTTTTCAGCCAGGTCATACTCCAAGGATGAGTCCGCTACTTCGATAACCAGAAGGGGCTTCGTCCTCCGCGATCGATAGGCCCATTCATCCGGGTTGGAGCATACCAGCACATCCGGCTCCGGCTCCGAATCGATTCCCTCCGCAACCAGCGGCGCCTCGTGGTAGACGCTCGCCCTTCCGCGGAGCGCATCCTCCAGCATGCGGAAAACCACTTTCGTGGTCATGACGTGAGCCCAGTTCTTTGGGCCCATCTCTCGGATGCCCCCCCGGACGAGCTCGACGCGCTCGCCGGGTCCGAGGATGCCCGTCTCCGCCATTCGATGGTATTCCTCGACCGTGAAGCGGCGCTGCGCGACGCTCGCGAGAGCTCTCGACATAACGACATTCTACCTCCCTTCGTCTCGGAGAGACGAAAAAGAGGCCGCGAATCCTCCCTGAGCCTGAGGACTCCGCGTGGTACCTTAACGATCCATGAACGCGCGGTTCGGGGCGGAACTCCCCGACCCCTGCCGCCAATCCCTCGACCGCTGGCTCCACCTCTGGGACGTCCCCACCTCGAAGCCAAGAGCCGCATCGAGTGGAGCCCGCGCCTGACGCGAAGCCTCGGCCGCTGCTATCCGGACCGGCGCCTCATCCGCATCGCGTCTTACCTCAAAGGCCTCAAAGGCCTCAAAGGCCTCAAAGGTCTCGAAGGTCTCGAAGGCGCCCCGGACGGACTTCTCCAGGAAGTCCTCTGCCACGAGATGGCCCACCTCGCGACTCGCGAGCTCCACGGACGAAACGTCCGCCCCCACGACCCCGAATGGAAAGCGCTTCGAACGTCTTCAATTGGTTCGAAGAATTGAAGCGCCTCGTCCACAGAGGGCCGACCGACAACTGACGATGGACGAGCTTGTCTATCGCGAAGGCGGCGCCAGTCGCTTCAGCTCCTCCAGCCAGTTCGTCGTCACGTGAATCTCGGTGGGAGGCGGGTCCTGACCGGAGTCGACGAGGATTAGAAAGCGCGTGCCATCGGAGGAGATTTCCAGAGAATCGCCGCCAGCGTCCCCCTCGGGCAAGTCCACGAGAAAGCGCGGCGTTTCGACGCGAAACTCGCCGCCGACGATTCGATACCGGGCGGCCAACAGCCGATTGCCCGAAACGTAGTAAAGCTCGTCCGCCGTCGGCGACCACACCGCCCTCGCGCCGCCACTTTCCGACACCCGCACGCGCCCTGTTCCGTCCGGCACGTGTTGCACGTAGACCTCGGACCGCCCCGAGGCGGTCGATCGAAAGGCCAGCCACGAGCTGTCTCGGGAGAAGCGCGGCGAGCCGTCCTCGGACGCCGTCTTCACGACGGTGACCGGGTCGGAACCGTTCCTCAGATGGAAAAGTGCAATGTTCTCGCCGGTCTCGACGGTGTACTCGACGAGCGCGAGCCAGTTCCCGTCCGGCGAGATCGCTTGCGCGTCTTCATCGACCTCGCGCGCGAGGAGCACCTCCTCGACCCCGAGCGCGTCGACGGGCTTTGCAAAGATGTCGAACGCTCCTCGACGCGCGCTCCCGAACACGATGCTTTTCCCGTCCGGCGTCCACTGCGGGAAGAAGTTGCTCGACTCTCGGGTGAGCTTTTCGTCGGTACCGCGGGCCTGGTCATATACCCAGATGTTGTCGATTCCCCCCTCGACCCGAGTGACAGCTATCTTTGTGCCGTCCGGGCTCAGGCGTGCGTCCTCGATGGCGGCAGAGGCGAAGGGCAGGTTTTCTACCCGTCCTTCGAAGTCGACCCAGACCATGACGCTTCTCGGCACGTAGGCGCCTCCCGGTACGGTCGCGACGATTCCCGTGCCGCCTGCATTGGACGTCCCGAAGTAGCGTTCGGGGGAACCCCTCGGGTTGAGCGCGCGCGTTCCCTCGAGGACGGGTACTGCCATTCCCACCACTTCGCCGCGCAACGGATCGAACGCGACGGCCTGGTAGATGCCGGAAGCGTAGTACAGAAGGTGCCCGCTCGGAACGTACCGGCCCTGCATTCCCGGGACGAGATGCCGCCAGGTTCTCGACTCCACGTCGAGCACGGCCAAACGGTGTGTCCCCTCGTCGGTAAAAACGGTGAAGACGCCGGTCTTGCCGCCGGGGAGAAAATCCATCCACCAGTGGCCGACCTCGCCCCGTGCGGCATCCGGAACCGTGACCGGCTCGGGCTTTCCGCCCTCGGCCGGCACCACGAGAAATCCTGAGTTCCAGTTGCCCGAGAACCAGATCGTGTCATCGAACGCCCAGCTCCCGCCGGGACCTGCGGCGTACGCGTCGCAGATCTCGATCGGGACGCCTCCGAGTGTCGAAACCTTTTTGAGTTTTCCGCTGCTGAAAAAGCCGAGGGTAAGACCGTCGGGCGAGAAAAACGGGGAGGTGGCGCCGTCGGTGCCCTCGATCCGCCTGGATTCGATCTCGTCCATCTCCCTCAAATACAAATGACGTTCGCTCTCGCTCACGCCGACGTAGGCGATCCGCCGTCCATCGGCCGAGATGACGGGGGTCTCGATCTCGATCGGGGGCTCCGCGAGGGGAGGTCGAATGACGAAGCGCTGCACGCCGGCGTTGGGAGGCGACTCGACTCTCCAGATCGAGGTCGCTCCAGCGACACCGAGCAAAACGCCGAAAGCGGCTGCGAGGACGACACGCCACGAGCGCGCTCTTGCAGTGCCGGCCGGTGTCGGCGGCGCGGTTTCCTCGCTGAGCTCCAGACGGGCATCGGCGATGTCGTGAAACCGTCGGGCGGGATCTTTCTCGAGACAGCGGCGGAGAACTTTCCGGAGTTGCCACGGCGTTTCCGCGGGGAGCGCGTCCCAGGAAACCTCCTTGTGAATCACGTTCGCGAGAACGTCGGTCACCGACTCGCCGTCGAAAGCCTTCCTTCCGGCGATGGCCTCGAAGAGAACGGCCCCGAACGCCCAGATGTCGGCGCGCTTGTCGGCGTTTTTTCCCTTCGCCTGCTCGGGGCTCATGTACGACGCCGTTCCCAGGATGACCCCGACCGCCGTCCCATCCCGCGTGAGGGTCGGGGAGCGGGAGAGCTCCGACATCGGCTCCGGCGCGGTGAAAGCTTTCGCCAGGCCGAAGTCGAGGACCTTGATTCTTCCCTCGGGCGTGATCTTGATGTTCGCGGGCTTCAGGTCCCGATGGACGACGGATGCGGCGTGAGCCGCCTCGAGCGCCTCCGCGATCTGCTGAAAGAACCCGAGCGCTTCGTCGATGGTGACAGGGCCGCGGGCCAATCTTTCCTGAAGGGTCTCCCCCGGAACGAGCTCCATGACGAGGTAGGTGATGTCGCGAGACCGTTCGAGCCCGAAGAGAGTCGCGATGCCCGGATGATTCAAGGACGCGAGCACCCTCGCTTCCCGCTCGAAGCGGGCGAGGCGCTCCTCGTCCTGCCGGAGTGCCTCGGCGAGCACTTTGATGGCGACCTCGCGCCCGAGCTTCCCGTCCCGGGCCTGGTAGACCTCACCCATCCCCCCCTGCCCGATGGGCGCCAGGATCTCGTACAAGCCCAGTTTGGTTCCAGCTAGAAGCGGCATGGCGTTTTTCGAAAAGAACGGAGAATCGTAAGTTACCCGGTGCCGTTCGACAAGCGCGTTGCCCTCGAGGTCCGCGCTCCTGTTCGAGTCGTTGACCGCCCCGGAGTTTGGTACAGTGCTTTCTTGAGGGTGGTTCTTCTGCCTGATGGAGAGACGGTCCACAACGCTTTCTTTGACCGCGGGTTCAAGCCATGAAGATCAAGTACTTTGCCGAAACGGACACCCTTTACATCGAGTTCCGTGAAGGACCAGTAGAAGAAACACGGGACCTTGATGAAAACACAATCCTCGACGTTGACCCACAGGGGAACATTTGCGCAATCACCATCGAGAACGCCGTCGCGGACGGGAATTCCGGAGTTCATTGAGTCAGCCGGGGATCTGTTCGTAAAAGAACCTTCAACAGCTGGTTGCGCGCTTCGGTTAGCGTGAAACTGCGGCGCGCGATGAGTTGGGGTTACCGGACTGACGGCGTGCCCCGCCGCTACAAGATAGAGATTCGCGCCCCTGGCACAGAAGCTCCTGGACACGTTCTCGAGAAAAGGTAAAGAGACCTGAAGTTCGCCGGAGCAAAACTACAAGGCGGCGGTCCTCCAGGTTCCTACCATGCAAACGTTTGACAGGCGGCGGTAAGCGGAGCCACTCTCCCGCAGGGCACTTTATGATCGGAACCACGCTCTCCCACTATCGTGTCACCGCCAAGCTGGGTGCGGGCGGCATGGGAGAGGTCTACCGCGCGACCGACCAGAAGCTCGGTCGCGAAGTCGCGATCAAGGTGCTGCCGCAGGAGATGACGGGCGACCCGGAGCGTCTTTCGCGTTTGCGGCGAGAGGCGCAGGTCCTCGCGTCGCTCAACCACCCGAACATCGCGGCGATCCATGGACTCGAGGATGCGGAGAGCCAAAAGCCCGAGCGCAGCGCGGAGCGCAGCTCGGTCGCGGAGCGAGAAGCCGTGGGGGTGGGGCCCCGCGGCCCTCAAAGAAGACAGCTGTTTCTGGTCCTCGAGCTCGTCGAGGGCGAAGACCTCTCGGAACGTTTGAGGCGGGGCCCGATTCCCCTCGACGAAGCGCTCGAGATCGCGAGCCAGATCGCGGACGCCCTCGAAGCGGCGCACGAAAAGGGCATCGTTCACCGCGATCTGAAGCCCTCGAACGTGAAGCTGACACCGGAAGGCAAAGTCAAAGTCCTGGACTTCGGGCTGGCGAAGGCTCGTGCCGGAGACGGTGCGGGGGCTCCCTCCGCGGATCTGTCGCAGTCTCCCACGATGGCTCAGGCCGGAACGCAAGCGGGAGTCATCCTGGGGACAGCCGCCTACATGTCGCCCGAGCAGGCACGAGGCAAGCCCGTCGACAAGCGCGCCGACATCTGGGCGTTCGGCGTCGTGCTCTTCGAGATGCTCACCGGAAAGCGGCTCTTCACGGGCGAGACGGTCTCCGACGTTCTCGCGGCGGTTCTGACCCGTGAGCCCGAATGGGCGCGCCTTCCCTCGTCGGTGCCGGTTTCGGTCCGGCGTCTGCTGCGGCGAACCCTGGAGCGCGACCCGCGGAGGCGCCTGCGGGACATCGCGGATGCGCGGCTCGAGCTCGCCGATCGAGGCGCACCGGACGAGGCGGCCCGCCCCGGGCCCGGTCGGCGTCCATCCTGGCTCACCGCGGCCGCACTCGCGGCGATCGCCACCGCACTCGGGATCGTGGCCGGAACCCGCGTCGTGCGCGAGCCGCCGCCGCCTCAGCAGGAGCTCCTGCGCTTCCAGATTCCTCTCCCGAAAGGCTCGAGCTTGGTCGTCGGCGGTCTCAGTCTTTCGCCGGACGGCCGAACGATCGCCTTTACCGCGCGCGACGAAAGTGGGGAGACGTCGCTCTGGCTGCGCTCTCTCGACGCGATCGAGCCGCGGCGGCTCGAAGGGACGGTGGGCGCGCGTCTTCCGTTCTGGTCACCCGACGGCCGCGAGCTAGGCTACTTCGCGGGGGGCGAGCTTCGGGTCCTCCAGCTCGTCGGAGAGGTCTCGCGGGCGGTGACCCATGCAGGCAGTCCGGCCGATGTGCGCGGGGCTGCCTGGGGCGCCGACAACGTGATCGTCTACGCACCCAACTACATCGGCGGGCTCATGAGAGTCGCGGCGAGCGGAGGCGAGCCGCTGCCGGCGACGCGGCTCGACCCAAAGAGAAACGAGGGGACCCATCGCTTTCCCCTCTTCCTGCCGGACGGCCGCCACTTCCTCTTCTACGCCACCTCGGGCGCGGGAACCGAGCCCGGGGAGCTCTGCCTCGGTGATGTGGCTTCGGACGAACACCGGTGCTTTACCGAGTCGGCCTCGTCGGCCCGGTTCCTCCCGCCCGAGACTTTGATCTACGCGCGCGGGAAATCTCTCGTCGCCCAGCGGCTCGACGTCTCTCGAGGAGAGCTCGAAGGCGACCCGTTCCCGCTCGGTGTCGAGCTGATGCGAAACCTCTCCGTCGGCGGGTTGCGCTCTCTCACCGCCGCGGGGGACGCGGTCGCCTATCAGGTGGGGGTTGAGGAAGGCAATCGCCTCGTCTGGGTGGATCGAAACGGGGCCGAGAAGGCGACGGTTCTGAAGGAGCAGGGTTTTCTCTACAGCCCGCGCCTCTCTCCCGACGGGCAGCGTTTCTCGGTCTCCTCCTACGAACAGCCGGGCGGGAACGGTCACATCTGGGTCGCCGACCCAGCGAGAAACAACGAGACGCGCATGACCTTCGAGGATCGAGACGATCAGGTCGCGGTCTGGTCTCCCGACGGACGCACCCTCGCCCTTACCAGCTTCGGCGGGGTCGGCGGCACGGGCGACTCCCAAATCTGGCTGATGGACTCGGGCCGTCCCCGAAGCGAAGACGCTCTGACGTCAATCGGGGATCTCGTCGGCGTGGACACCTGGCTTCCGAATGGCGAGGTCCTTCTCGTCACCCGGCTCGGCTCGGATTCGCGGCAGGACATCTGGAGTGTCGAGCGGAGAGCCGGCTCGGAACCGAAGCCCCTCCTCGCGACGCCATCGAACGAGCACTCTCCGAACGTTTCTCCCGACGGAGAGTGGCTCGCCTACGTGAGTGACGAGAGCGGGCGCGACGAGGTCTACGTGAGACGACTTGCGGGAGGCGACGAGGTGTGGAGGATCTCGACCGGCGGCGGGATCGCACCGCTCTGGCGCCGCCGCGACGGGCGCGAGCTCTACTTCATCGATCCCGGTAACCGTCTTCTTGCGGCAGCGGTGACGCTGGGCGCCTCTTTTTCCGCCGCCGCTCCCGAGGTGCTGTTCACCGCCAACCTCGACGAGTCCGGCGGCCGCCAGTACGACGCCTCGCCCGACGGGGAGCGCTTCCTCCTCAACCGCGGCGCTCCGACGTCCACGAACCCCATCGTCGTCGTGCTCGGCTGGGCCGACGTGCTCGCGCAAGAGTTGGATCGATAACGCGGTCGTCGGAGCAGGCGCGAATCAAGCCCGCCGCCGCCTCTAAGAGTGTTTGGAGCGGAGCGCACCGTGGTACTTTCTCTCCCGTCGTGGACCTGACCGTTGGAAGCCAAGTCGGCCCGTACCGAATCGATTCTCCCCTGGGTGCGGGAGGGATGGGGGTCGTCTACCGGGCCCGCGATACGAAGCTCTTGCGGAATGTCGCCATCAAAATCCTGCCGCCGGAGGTGGTCGACGACCCGGGGCGTCTCGCTCGGTTTCGCCGCGAGGCCCACGTCCTCGCGTCTTTGAACCATCCGCACATCGCCGCGATTTACGGATTCGAAGAAGCCGAAGGCCAGCCGTTTCTGGTGATGGAGCTCGTCGAGGGCGAAGACCTCTCCCGCCGTCTTACCCGCGGACGCATCCCCCTGGACGAGGCCATGGAGATCGCGCGCCAGACGGCGGAAGCCGTCGAGGCGGCACACGAGAAGGGCATCGTCCACCGGGACCTCAAGCCCGGCAATATCGTCATCAGCGAAGACGGTCAGGTCAAAGTCCTGGACTTCGGTCTCGCGAAAGCCTTCGCCGGGGATGCGGCCGAGACGGCGTCGTCCGACCTGTCTCAATCCCCCACGATCTCTCGCCACGAAACGGCGACCGGCGTGATTCTGGGGACGGCGGCGTACATGTCCCCCGAGCAGGCACGGGGAAAGCAGGTGGACAAGAGAGCCGACATCTGGGCCTTCGGCGTCGTGCTCTTCGAAATGCTGACGGGCCGTCCGCTCTTCTCGGGAGAGACGGTCTCCGACGTTCTCGCCTCCGTCCTTCGCGCCGAGCCCGACTGGGCGCGGCTTCCGGGGGAAACGCCGCCTTCCGTGCGGCGACTTCTTCGCCGGTGTCTCGTGCGCGACCCAAAGGCCAGACTGCGCGACATCGGTGATGCTCGCCTTGAGCTCGCGGAGATGGACCAGGCGCCGATCGCGAGCCCCCGGCGCGCACGATGGCTGCTTCCTGGTGTCCTGCTCCTATTCGGCATCCTCCTTGGTTTCGCGATCGCGAAGCTCCGCGAGCCAGAGAGAGGGCCTCTCGCGGTTCGCCGCGCCACGATAAAGCTCGAGAGACCGCTCGCTCTTTTCACCCGCTCCGACCGTCTCTGTCTCGCGCTCTCGCCCGACGGCTCGCATCTCGTCTACCGCGCCTGGGCGAAGGACGTAATCGGGCCTCCGCTCCGTCTCGAGGGTTCGGAGAAAGACGACACGCTCCTCTACCTGAGACGCCTCGACGAGCTCGAGTCGAAACCGATCGCCGGTACGGAAGGCGCGTACCTCCCTTTCTTCTCGCCCGACGGCGAGTGGATTGGTTTCTTCGCCGGCGGAAAGCTCATGAAGGTGCCCCTTGGCGGCGGCGTTCCGACGTCGATCACGGACGCTCCCGATTCGTGGGGCGCGGTCTGGGCGCAAGGCGGCACCATCATCTTCAATCCGCAGTCGAGCGAAAGCCTCCGCCGGGTCCCGGACTCGGGAGGCACCCCGGAGGTGCTCACGTCCCTGGACGTCGCGAACGGAGAGCAAGAGCACGATTCTCCCTTTCTCCTGCCCGATGGCGATACCCTTCTCTTCGGAGCCTGGACGAGCAGTTCGGCGCGCCTCGAAGCGATGTCCTTGAAGACGGGGCGGCGCAAAACGCTCGTCGAAGGCAACGACATGGGCATCTTTGCTCTCGGAAGCCACGTCGTATACACCGGCCTCACCGGAGACCTTCTGACCGCGTCTTTCGACGCGTCGGCCGGAGAGCTTCTTGGCCCTCCCCAACCCGTTCTCACCGAGCTCCTCATCGATCCGTTCTGGTTCAACACGCAATGGACGCTTTCTCCGGATGGGACTCTCGTGTACGCCGCGGGCAGCCGGGTGAAAGTTCCGTCTCGTCTCGTGTGGGTCGATCGCGACGGCCGGCTCGAGAGGCTCACCGAGGACGCCCGAAATTACGATCGCCCTCGCCTGTCACCCGACGGCCGCCGCATCGTCTATGCGACGTTCGGAGACGAGCACGACATCTGGATCTACGACCTCTCGCGCGCTACCCACACCCGGCTGACGTTCTCGGAGAGCGCCGAGAGCGACCCTCTCTGGTCGCCCGACGGAAGCCGAATCGTATTCGCCTCGACGAAGCTCGGGGGAAACAATTTGCTCTGGAAGTCCGCCGACGGAAGTGGCGACGAAGAGCTCCTCGGTGAACAGACTCGCGCATTGAGGATCCCGGGCGACTTTACGCCCGACGGGCGCTTGCTCGCGTTCCACGAGCTTGGAGCGCACGATTGGGGTCTTGGGGTATTCGAGCGCGAGGGTTCGACGGTGCGCCCATCGGTCAACACGCCCTCGAACGAGCAGTACCCTCGCCTCTCCCCCGACGGACGATGGGTGGCTTTCCAAACGGATGTCTCGGGTCGGATGGAGGTCGTTGTCACCCGCTTTCCCGAGCCTGCCGCCACCCACCCGATCTCCGACGCCGGAGGCCGGTTCCCGTTCTGGTCGAAACGCGGTGACGAGCTTTTCTATCAGAGCCTCGATGGGCGAAAGCTCATGGCGGTTTCGATCCGAACCGAGCCCGAGCTCGAGGCGGGACGACCGCGCGTTTTGTTCGAGACGGGAAATGTGGACGTCTGGGACGTGGACCTCGACGGGAAGCGCTTCCTCGGGGTCGAGCGTCCGGAGCTCGCGACCATCACCGAGCTTCAGGTCGTGTTCAACTGGGGCGAGGAGCTGAAACGGCTCGTTCCCGCGAACTGAGAGTCTGCTAGTCAGAACTACTTACCTTAGGTGTCGACGAGGAACAACGCTTCGTTTAGCCGCCGTTCTCGCGGCCCGGAACCCCTCAAAGTTACGGTGACCTGAGCAAACCCAACCTCGACCTCCAACCTACTGCCCGCGCCGCGCGAGGTCAAAGTGCCCGCACCGCCTGCATGGCATTTGCTCCATAGAGACGAAAACTGGGCCGAACCCCGAGAGTATCAGCAATCTGTTTGCGTAAGATAGCGATAATAGCTAGGATATGAAAACGTATGGACGCCCGGGCCTATGTCGAGCGGCTCCTCGGGCGCGGGCGGCACACATTCACGCGCCAGGAAGCGGAGGCGGCCCTCAGGTCGTCCGGCGTAGCGACCTACCATTCCCTCCGGCGCCTCCAGAAGCGCGGCTGGCTGGCGATGCCCCGACGTGGCTTTTACCTGATCGTCGATCCTGAATTCCGCGAGCTCGGCGCGCTGCCCGCGACGGCTTGGATCGATGATCTCATGAAATTTCATGGAGTGCCGTACTACGTGGGGCTCCTATCGGCCGCGTCACTCCACGGGGCCGCGCATCAGCAGCCGATGGAGTTCCAGGTTGTTACCGGCGCGGTGCTGCGAACTTTGACCGTCGGGCGCGTGCGCATTCGCTTCTTCTTCCGCCGCCGCATGGACGCCGCATTCACCGAGCGGTTGAAAACCTCGAGCGGGTACATCCCGGTCTCGACGCCCGAAATGACCGCCTATGATCTGGTCCGCTACCGCAAAGGCGCCGGCTCGATCGATCACGCAGCCACGGTGCTCTCGGAGCTGGCAGAGCGGATGGACGCGAAGCGTCTCGTGGCCGTCGCGAAGAAGGGTGAGGAGATGCCGGTGGTCCAGCGTCTCGGCTACTTGCTCGACCTTACAGAGAATCGCGGGCTCACCGAGCCCCTGCACCAGATGGTCGAGCGCGCCAAGCCGAAGTTCGTCCGCCTCGAACCTCACAGTGACGAGAATGTCTCGGAGCGCAATGCGCGCTGGCGGATCCTTGTCAACACCGCAATCGAGGTGGAAGCGTGATCCCGTCTGACTTCATCGTCGAGTGGCGGGCGCACACGCGCTGGGCGACGGACGAGCAAGTTGAACAGGATCTCATCCTCTGCCGCGCGCTCATCGAGATCTTCGAGGACGCCGATCTCGCAAGAGAGGTCGCCCTCCGCGGCGGAACCGCGCTGCACAAGCTCTATTTCTCCCCGGCCCGGCGCTACTCGGAGGACATCGATCTAGTGCAGCTACGGGAAGCTCCCATCGGTCCGACGATCGACCGGATCCGCGCGAAGCTCGACAGCTGGCTCGGGACACCCAGGCGCGAGTCCGGCGAAGGCGTTCGGCTCATCTACCGATTCGAGTCGGAGAAACCACCGGTGGTTCGGCTGCGGCTCAAGGTCGAGATGAACACACGAGAGCACCTCGCCGTCGGCGGCACGACGAGTCGTCCTTTCGCGGTCGAGTCTCGCTGGTGGCGAGGGCGTTCCGACATCACGACGTTCGAGATCGAGGAACTCGTGGCTACCAAGCTGCGCGCACTCTTTCAGCGCAAAAAGGGGCGAGATCTCTTCGACCTGTGGGTCGCGCTCGAGGCGGGAATCGACCCGTCGTCCGTGGTCGACATCTTCCGTGTCTACGTGAAGGCAGGCGGCCACCAGATCACGCGGGCGCTCTTCGAGGAGAACCTGGCGCGGAAGGTCCACCTGCCCGTGTTCACCGATGACATCCCGCCGCTGCTGCCGCCTGGAGTGACCTTCAACCTCAACGACGGCCTCAGGCGTGTCCAAGAGGCGATGATCACTCTCGTGCCCGGCGCACCGTGGAAGGGCAAACCCGAACGACTGGTGCGACGACACCGGTCATAAAGGTAGGACACGCTTTTTTCCCTTCATCCCGATAGAATCTCGGGTCGAGTAACCCCGAACATGCCTCTCTCCTCTGGAACGAAGATCGGTCCCTACGAAGTCCTGGCACCCATCGGCAAGGGCGGTATGGGCGAGGTCTATAAGGCGAAAGACACCCGGCTCGACCGCACCGTCGCGATCAAAGTCCTTCCCACTGAGTTCGCCTTCGACCGGGAGCGGCTCGCGCGGTTCGAGCGTGAGGCGAAGCTCCTCGCGTCTTTGAACCATCCGAACATCGCGAGCGTTCACGGGTTCGAAGAGAGCGCGGACGGCGTCAAGGCGCTGGTCCTGGAGCTCGTCGAGGGGCCGACGCTTGCGGAGAAAATCGCCGAGGGACCGATTCCCGTCGACGAAGCCGTCGCCATCGCGAAGCAGATCGCGGAAGCTCTCGAAGCGGGACACGAAGCGGGCGTCATCCACCGCGACCTGAAGCCTTCGAACGTGAAGGTGAAAGACGACGGCAGGGTGAAGGTGCTGGACTACGGCCTCGCGAAGGCCCTCGAAGGGGAAGGGGCGGCCGGAGCCGACTCGGAGCTCTCGCAGTCGCCGACCCTCACGCGGCAAGGGACCCAGCTCGGCGTGATCCTGGGGACGGCAGCGTACATGAGCCCGGAGCAGGCGAAGGGCAAGCGCGTCGACAAGCGCACCGACATCTGGGCTTTCGGCGTGGTGGTCTACGAGATGCTGACGGGCAAGCGGGCGTTCGCGGGCGAGGACATCTCGGACACGCTCGCCGCGGTGCTGAAGACGGATCCCGACTGGAAGGCCCTGCCCCCGGCGACCCCTCCTGAGTTGCGGCGAATTCTTCTGCGCTGCCTGGAGAAGGACCCGCGAAAGCGCATCCGCGACGTGGGCGACGTCCGCCTCGAGTTGGAGCACCTCGGCGCCTCTTCGGAGGACGCGCCCCAACCGGCTGCGCCGCCCGTCCGACATGGGCGCCTCGCGGCGCTGGCGCTCGGCGCCGCCATCGTACTTGCCGCGCTCGCCGGGAGCTTCGCCGTGGGTCGGAGATCTGGAGCGCCCGAGCGCGGCGTGGTGCGTTTCGAGATCCCCCTCCCCGAGGGGCACTCCCTGACGGACGACGTGCGCGGGGCGCTCGCGATCGCGCCGGACGACCACGCGATCGCTTTCGTGGCCCACGACGGAACGACGGTGCGTCTGTACCTGAAGGCGCTGGATCGAACCGACGTGCAGCCGATCGCCGGCACCGAGAATGCCTGGGATCCCTTCTTCTCTCCCGACGGACGATGGCTCGGCTTCTTCGCGGACGGAAAGCTCAAGAAAGTTTCCATCGCCGACGGCACTGTGGTGGAGCTCACCGCTGCCGCAGACAGCACCGGGGCGAGCTGGGCTCCGGACGGAACGATTGTGTTCACCCCTAGCCTCTCGAGCCTGGTACGGGTGTCGGCCGAGGGAGGCGCGACGCGTCCGCTGACGACGCGCGACGCGGCCGCGGGCGAGGCGAGCCACAACTGGCCGGACGTTCTTCCCGACGGCGAGCACGTGCTATATACCATCGAGCACACAGGCCGACCGTTCGACGAGGCGAGCATCGCCATCGTCTCGCTCCGAACCGGAACGAGCAAGGTGCTGCTCCGTGGGGGGACCCAGGCGCGGTACTCTCCGAGCGGCCACCTGATCTACGCACGGGGAAGCCGCCTTCTCGCCGTGCCTTTCGACTTAAAGCGCCTCGAGGTGACGGGTGAGGCGATGACCGTCGCGGAGGGCGTCGCCGCCGAGGTTGGACGCGGCCGCACGCACTTTGCCATCTCCCCTGCCGGCGCCCTGACGTTCGTCGCCGGCGAGCTCGACGACTTGGCCAAAGA
>CAZKNR010000477.1:0-6646 GCA_964553925.1 uncultured Acidobacteriota bacterium | reverse complement strand
AGGTCGGTCATGCTGTTCATCATGTGATGCGGGAGATGGCAGTGAAGCATCCAGTCGCCGGGATAGACGGCGTCGAACTCGATGTCCCGCGCCTGCGCGACCCCGACGAGCACCGTGTTCCCTGGAAACCAGGTGGACTCGGGCGCCCGCCCACCCTCGGTTCCAGTCACGACGAACTGATGGCCGTGGAGGTGGATGGGATGGTGGTCCATTCCGAGGTTGACGATGCGGATGCGGACCCGGCTTCCCTGTCGCGCGAGCAAAGGAGTGGTCGAAGGTCCGGAGACGCCGTTGAACGTGAGCCAGTTGAACTCCATCCCCGCGGTGTTGGGCACGGTGTTGCTCGGCAAGATCGCCCAGCCCTGAAGGATGATCCCGTAGTCGTGATCCACCGCCGGACGATGCGGGGTTCTCGGGTGGATGAGGAACATCCCGATGAGCCCCATCATCTCTTGCATCGCGCCGTGGGCGTGGTAGAAGTACGTCCCCTCTTGGTGAAGCGTGAACTCGTAGACGAAGCGCCCTCCAGGTGGCACCGGGGGCTGGCTGATATAGGGAACCCCGTCCATCTCGATGGGAACTTCGAGGCCGTGCCAGTGGACCGTGGTCGATTCCGGCAATCGGTTCTCGAAGACGATACGAACGCGGTCGCCCTGGTTGACCTGGATGGCGGGGCCCGGCGAAGTCCCGTTGAAGCCCCACACGTCCATGGTCTTGAACGGAACGATCCGCCGCTTCACCGGCTCTGCCGCCAGGTGGAATACCTTCACCCCGTTCTCGAGGGTATGCGGCAGGCTCGGCAAATCCGGTGTCAGCACCGGTAGCGGCGACTCCCGCTGGGCGGCGCGGACGCTCCCGACGGACGCGAAGGCCGTCCCCGCGAGCGCCGCTCCGCGAAAGAACTCTCGTCTCGATGCTTTCATGCGATTCCTCCCGAATTTTCGAACGAACTTGGATTGAACGGCCGGCGGGCGCCGGTGTGGTTCGGGACGGAATCAAATACGGAGGACGGTGCTGCGCTGGAAAAGAGGCGGGACGTGGAGAACGACGTCTCGGGCGGCAACCGCATCGAGGACGAAGTCAATGGACCTCGTCGATGCGGAGCTTTCGACCGACCCGGAGAGATCTCCCGTGGACACTGCGACGAAACCTCGATCCTTGACCACCGGCTTCAGATGTCCGTGGCGATCGCAGCCCCCCTCGGGAGACTCGGCGCCATGCTGGCCAGACGAACAGTGCTTCATTGGAGCTTCGAGCTCCACGGGAATACAGGCGGCGGTGCAGGCCGAATCCAGCAGGAGGGCAAGGACGAAGAGGAACGCCACGGTGCATTCTACTCCAGGGCTACTCCAGGGCTACTCCGGCGGCCGGGTTACAATGGAGTCATGAGCACAGCATTCATTCTGGACGCCGTTCGCACTCCCCGGGGCCGGGGCAAGGCCGGTAAGGGCGCTCTCAGCGGGATTCATCCGCAGGTTCTACTTGCGCAAACCCTCCAGGCGGTAGCGTCGCGCAGCGGAATCGATCGCAAAGACGTCGAGGACGTCGTCATCGGCTGCGTGAGCCAGGCGGGAGAACAGGGCGCCAACGTCGCCCGAAACGCGCTTCTTTTCGCCGAGTGGCCCGAGGAGGTCACCGGGGTCACCCTCAACCGGTTTTGCGGCTCCGGTCTCCAGGCGGTGAACTTCGCCGCCATGGGAGTGATGTCGGGTCAGCAGGAGGTCGCGATCGGGGGCGGAATCGAAAGTATGTCGCGCTGCCCCATGGGCTCCGACGGCGCCGGTATCGACGGCGGAAACGAGCTCCTGCTCGAGAAGGTCCACCAGGTGCCGCAGGGAATCAGCGCCGACCTCATCGCGACCCTCGAAGGTTTTTCCCGCGAAGACCTGGACCGGTTCGCGCTCGCATCTCAAATGAAGGCGGACGCGGCGCAGAAGGACGGCCGGTTCCGCAGGAGCCTGGTGCCGGTACTGGATCCTCGAACCGGACAGGTCGCACTCGCCGACGACGAGCACCCGCGCCCCGAGACGACGCTCGAGGGTCTCGCGAGCCTCGCGCCCGCGTTCGTCGACATCGGCGCGAAGCTGGATTCGATAGCGCTCCTTCGGTACCCCGAGGTCGACTCCATCCGCCACGTCCATACCGCGGGAAGCTCGAGCGGGATCGTCGACGGCGCCGCCGCCGTGCTTCTCGCGTCCTCCGACTACGTGAAGGCGCACGGGCTCAAGCCCCGCGCCCGCATCCGTTCGACCGCGACGTACGGGGCCGAGCCGGTCATCATGCTGACCGCTCCCGCTCCGGCCTCGGAGCGCGCTTTGAAGAAAGCGGGGATGTCGGCCTCGGACATCGACCTCTGGGAGATCAACGAGGCCTTCGCCGCCATTCCCCTTCAGACCATGCGGAAACTCGGAATCGACCCGGAGAAGGTCAACGTCAACGGCGGCGCCATCGCTCTCGGTCATCCCCTGGGCGCGACGGGCGCGATGCTCCTTTGCACCGCTCTCGACGAGCTCGAAAGAAGCAACCGAACAACCGCTCTCGTCACCCTTTGCATCGGCGGCGGGATGGGCGTCGCCACCGTCATCGAGAGAGTTTAGATCTCTTCGGCGGCGCTTCGTTCACCGCGCGCTACCGTCCAGGCAACATGGCGCTCCTGGTCTCGGGCCTTCTTGGACTCGGCGTCGCGTTCTGGGGTTTATTCCACGACATCGGCTTCATCGCGCAGCCCTTCTACGTGTACGCGTGGTGGAGCACCATCCTCGCCCTCGACGGGCTCACCGCGCTCCGACGAGGAAGCTCGATCCTCACGTCGAGGCGGGAGCTCCTGTTTCCCCTCCTGGTCTGGTCGGTCACGTTCTGGTTTCTGTTCGAGCTCCTGAACCTGCGATTCCAGAACTGGTACTACGTCGGGGTCTTCGCTCGGGGATCGGGGGTCGACCTGGTGACGGGCTCGCTCTTCGGCATCGCCTCGTTCGCGACCGTGTTCCTCGGGATCTTCGAGACCTACGACGCTCTTGGGGGCCGAGGCATCGATGCGAGACCGCGGCCGCTTCCGAGATGGGTGCCTTACTCGATTCAGGCCGTTGGAGCTCTCATGGTCGGGCTCGCGATCCTCTTTCCCCACTATCTCGCTCCTCTCGTCTGGGGAAGCGTGACCTTCGTCCTCGATCCCGTGAACTATCGCCGTGGAGCCCGCTCTCTCCTCGCGGACCTGGAGGCGGGACGCTTCCGCACGCTAGCGCGCCTCCTCCTCGCGGGGCTCCTCTGCGGACTCCTGTGGGAGAGTTTCAATTACTTTTCGCCCCAGAAATGGATCTACACCGTCCGCGGGCTCGACGAGCTGAAGCTTTTCGAGATGCCCCTTCTCGGATTTCTCGGATTCCCCGCGCTCGCCCTCGATGTCTTCACCTTCTTCGCCTTCGTCTCGTACTGGCTCCATGGGAACCGGACGTGGGAGAACCCCGAGGACGTCGTCCAGAAGCTCGCGTCCCGGAAGGCGCTCGCGACGCCGGCCTTCACCGCGACGCTCCCGCTCCACCTCATTTTGTGGCTCACCGTCTCGCTCTCGATGCAGGGAGTGAACGTGGGGTCGGTCGAGCTCGAGATGGAGGATCTGAGGACCCTTTCCCCGGATGCGGTTCTGGAGCTGGAGGAGCGCGGAATCACGCGGCCGCGACAGCTCCTGGTCGCGATCGAGGATCCGGAGCGCCTTCAAAGCATCGACCTCTCGGCTTCGGACCTGCGGGAGGTCGAGGCCGAGATACGCCTTTTCACTCTCAAAGGTATCGGTTGGCATCACGGAGAGCTCCTGCGGAAGGCGGGGATCGAGAGCGTCGAAGAGCTCGCCCTCGCCGATCCCGAGGAGCTCTATCAAGCGCTCGAGCGATTGCGAGGAGCGGCCGCCTTCCCCGCACTCCGCCGGGAAATGGTGCGGGTCTGGATCGACGCTGCCCGCGAGGGGAAATCGAGGTAGACTCGCCGGCGACGACATGACGGGCAATCGTGCAACAACCCCGAGATCGTTCTTCGCTCTCGGCTTTTCGTATCCGTGATCCTTTCGAGCGGCATACTGGCTCTTCTCCTGACCGCGGCGGTTGCGGCCGAAGAGCCTCCGATTACCCGCGAGGAGGTGTTGCGCCGCCAGCGGGAGGAGAAGCGGAAGACGGTCCACCCGTACGAGCCGAACCGCGTCGAGGAGCAGTTACTGCGAATCGACAAAGCGGAGAACCCGACCATCGTCGATTCGAACTGGAAAGGCTTCTATCCCCGCGTCGCCTGGCCGAGCCGCGGATCGGGCGCGGCTCTCGGAGCGCGGTACTGGCAAAGGGACGTCGTTGGGCCTCTCGACGCCGCCGGAGCCGCGTTCTATTCGTTGCGGCAGTATCAGCACTACGACGTGCAGTTCGGACTGGTGCCGCACAAGGGAAACCAAATTCCTCAGCGATCGTGGCGCGGCGACGATCTCTACGAGATTGGCGACGTCAAACCGGGATTCCCGCGCTTGCCGCTCTACGCGACGTTTCGCTATCGCGATCTGCCGCAGGAAGACTTCTACGGCCTCGGCTCCGAAGCCTCGCTGGATCACCGGACCACCTACCGCCAGCAAGAGTCCCGGGCATACGTCCAAACCGGCCTCCAATTCACGAAGAACTTCGTCTGGATCGTCGAAGGGGGGTATCAGTGGAACTCTCTCGGGCCGGGGACGGACTCGAGCTTTCCCACGACCGATTCGGAATTCGACGACGCCGACGCCCCCGGCCTCGCGAGCCCGCCCGACTACGTTCGCCTTTCGACCCGGCTTTTCTTCGACTTTCGCGATGAACCGGGAAACCCCCACAAGGGATGGATGCTCGCCGTCATCGGCGAGCGATTTCTCGACCGCGGCGAGGAGGAGTTCAGCTTCGACCGAATCGGATTCGACGCGCGGGGATTCCTGCCCCTCGGAAGCCCTCAGCGCATCCTGGCGCTTCGGGCGGCACTCCTCTCCGACCACGCTGCGCCCGGGGACCGCGTCCCGTTCTTCATGCAGGAATCCCTCGGAGGAAGCCACACGCTCCGGGGATTCGACAGCTTCCGGTTTCGAGGCGAGAGAATCGAGCTGTACCAGATGGAGTATCGGTGGGAGCCAGCGACGTTCTGGGAGCTCGCCGTTTTCACCGATGCCGGATCGGCCGCTCGCGAAGGGTCGGCCTTCGAGGGCCTCGAATGGGACTACGGCTTCGGTATGAGGTTCAAGACCTACCGCGACGTCCTTTTGCGCTTCGAGATCGCGTTCAGCCGCGAAACCACGCGTTACTACATTCGCAGCTCAACGTCGTTTTGATCATGCTCCTACCCGTGGTCTTGTTCGCCCTGGCACAGGCGGTGACACCTGCTTCGGCGCAGAAGTTCTACCCCGACGACCCGATTCTCGTGGACCGCGACGACCTTCCGATCGACAAGCCTGGAGCGATCGAGCTCTCCGCCACCTACGACGTTCTCGAAAAGACGTTCGCCCCCATGGACCCGAGCATCGAGATTCCGCGGGCGATGAACGTGAATACGCTGGGAGAGGTCCCCGACTCGAGCTGGTTCCAGAACCGAATCGGGGTCCGCGACATGAGCCTCGAGGAGCTCGCTCGAGGACCCGCGGGAGGAGGCCGACCCGAGCTCCCGTTGACGGTCATCGCCGGGAAGTCCACGGGAATCAGCCCGGGCTTCACCGTTCGCGACGCCGCGGGGAAAGTCTACTTCGTGAAGTTCGATCCGCTTCCGCATCCGAACCTGTCCACCGCCGCGGACGTCATCGGGAAGAACTTCTTTCACGCCATCGGCTATCACGTTGCCGAGTCCTACATCGTTTACCTCCGCTCGGGAGACCTCACGATCGACCCCGGAGCCCAGGTGCGAATCAAAGGGAGCGAGCAGGTCCCCATGGATCGGGAGTTTCTCGAGACGATGCTCGAAAACTCCGCGCACCATCCCGACGGAAGCACGAGGGCAGTCGCGAGCCTCGCGGTCGAAGGCGAGGCGCTGGGCCCGTTCCAGTTCGTGGGAACCCGCCCCGACGATCCGAACGACATCGTGCCCCACGAGCACCGGCGGGAGCTCCGGGGCTATCGGGTGTTTTGCGCCTGGCTCAACCACGACGATTCGCGCGCCATCAACACCCTCGATGCCTACGCCTTGGGCCCGGGAGGCTCCGGCCACATCCGCCACTACCTCATCGATTTCAGCTCCATCCTCGGGAGCGGCTCCGACTATCTCCGGAGAATCGCGCCGCAGGATCCGAGGGCTGGCAACGAGTACATCGTCGACTTCGAGTTCATCTGGAAGGCGTTCTACACGTTTGGAATCAAAGACCGCGCCTGGCGGCGGATTCCTTACGCGTATCCCCAGTACGCGGAGGCCGGGCGGGTCGAATCCGAACGCTTCGAGCCCGCAAGGTGGAAGCCTGAGTACCCGAACCCGGCCTTTGACCGCATGCTCGAAGACGATGCCTTCTGGGCGGCGAAGATCGTGGCGCGATTCACCGATGACGCCATACGCGCCATCGTGTCGACGGGTGACTTCCTTTCCAAGGACGCGGAACGCTATCTTGCGGACACCGTGATCCGAAGACGCGACAAGGTCGTCGCCCACTACTTCCGGCAGCTCAATCCGCTCG
>CAZKNR010000476.1:0-8155 GCA_964553925.1 uncultured Acidobacteriota bacterium | reverse complement strand
CCGAGGGAGGTCGCGAGAGTCTCGTCCTTGTGGCAGAGGAACATCGCCTGGCGGTAGGCGGCCTGGGGGTGCTCCTTGTACTTCATGTCGAAGATGGAGTTCACCTGGGCGTCGGCGATGTCTTGAAGGATGCGGACCACCTCGCGGTAGTCGACCTTCATTTCCGACACGACCTTCTCGATCGCCGGACGGGCTTCGAGACGGATCGATTCCATGAGACCCTTCTCCGCTTCCTCGAAAGAAAGCGCCGGGTCGGGTAGCCACTTCTTGAAGAAGAAGCTCTCCATAACTTTCGAGAGAGAGTCCTCGGGGGCCGTCTTCCCTATCTCCTCGATCTTCTTCTCGATCTCCTTGTCCAGCAGACGCTGGCGAAAGACCTGGTTGAACACGTAGAGATAGAGCTCGCGGCGCCTCAGGTAGGCGTCGCGCCTCTGGTGGAGATGGGCCAGAAGCGCCGGACGCTTCCTCAGAAGCTCGGCGAACGTCTGGTGGATGCGGTCGTAGCTCTCGCGCAGGCGGCTCTCCAGGTTCGCCTCGCCCGCGAGGCCCTCGACCGCGCTCAACGCGATCGCCTTTTCGAGGATCTCTCGGACGCTTATCTTGGAGAAGGCGTCCTTTATTCGCGCTTCGGTGTCGCTTCCCTTCTTCAGCTTGGCGCCGCGGTCGGAGACGATCTGCTTCAACTCCGTCACCTTCGATTCGATCTCCGAGCGGATGCGCTTCCAGTCCGAGGTGAGCTGCTGCGCCGTCCCGCTCCTGTGGTCCAGGAGTTGCTGGACCCGGAAGAACGCCTGGGTGAAGAGGGAGTCGATTTCGGCGAGATCGAGACCCGATGCACTCGCGGTGAGGGCGTCCCGGATCCGGTCGGGAACCTGAAGAATCATCTCGAGCGCGAGGTCGCGCACCCTTCCGGCGAAGCGGCTGCGCTCGTGATCGAGCTGGGAGAGAAACCGCTGGAGGTAGGCGTCGGCGGGCGCCGACATCTCGATGTCGTATTTGGCGAGGACGTCGATGGCCGCGAGGTCGAACCAGCGCTCGTTCTCGAGAGAGTGGCGCACCACCTCCTGGACGAACTGCGTGAGCTTCGCGGCGTGGGCCTTCGCGAGAAGGGGCTCCACGAGCTCGGCAACCTTTCCTGGCTTGCCCGGCGCCGGAGGGCCCGCGGGGAAGAACTTCTCGCAGAGGCGTATCATTAATAAGTACTCCATTTCGTCCCGAACCATCTGCTGGATGGAGGGGAGGAAGGAGAGCGCTGTCCCCGAGATCGGAGCGAACCCCTGCCCGGCGGGGAAACTCCGGTAGAACTCCATGACTCCTTCGCTCGCGCTCATTCGCTCCGGCAGAAGGACGAGGTCGAAGTAGATCTTGGTCGCCGCCGCCTGCGCCGAAACTTCCATATCGTCCTGGTCCAGGGACTCGCAGTAGCAGAAGACGACGTCTTCGAACGGCGGTCCGGCGATTGGCGGAAGGCCCCGCTTGAGATCGGGATAACGGGGCTGGAACGGCTCTTTCAACGTCGCGTAACCGTCGATCTCCGCGAGCACTTTCTGGGTCGAGGGAAGCCAGGCGTAGGCGTTCTCCGGAATGATCGTCGGAAAGGCGGTCAGCACCTTGATCCGCGGGCTCAGGATGATGTTCTCGCGAAAGAAGCTCTTGAAGAGATAGCCCAGATGCATCAGGTTCGAAGCCATGTGCTCTTCGACGAGAAGGCCCACCAGGTAGACGGTCAAGGGGGTGTTGGCGAAGTTGAAAACCTCGCGGTTGAGAACGCCGAGGAGTCTATCGCGGTAGGGGAGGTACTCTTCCGCCACCGGCTTTCGCCCTTCGACCTCGAGCGGGTGGTAGACGATGTTCCGTTCTATCGGCAGCGCCTTGACCCGCTCGATGACAGAGCTTCCGAATCCCCCCAAACCGACGACCAGGTACTGGCTCAGAGAGTGATCCATCGTCCCTCCGAGAGCGACTGGCCGAGGTTGAAGATCCTCCGCTTCTCCTGATCGTCGAGGGCCGCGCTTTCCTTCTCGACGAAAGCCAGGACCTCCCGTCCGAGGTCACGGGCGTTGTCCTTCCGCTCCGCGAGACGCCTGGCCATCGAATCGAACGCGGCGCGCACCGTGCCCGAGAGCTCCGCCTCGGGCGCGTGGTAGTTGTCGAGGATCGAGCCGATGTCGGGTCCGAGCTCGACGCTCGGCGGGAGGTTCAGCTTCAAGTCGGAGTCGGCGCGGAACAGGAACGTCTCCTTCTCCGGGGTCCAGACGATCCAGCCGCTCGCGAACGAGAGATAGAAGTGGTCCTTGAGGCGCTCGAGCGTCTTGTTGGGAAGGGCCTCTTTCAGGTCGTAGAGCTTCGTCGGGCCGAACATGTGGATCTTCTCGTGGCCGAGGAGGTGATTTCGGTAAATCCCCGCGGAGTCGCTGATGAGGTGGAGGAGGCTCGAGGCGGTGAAGCCGTGGTACAGGGACAGGAAGTGTATCTCGTGGCGCCCCGCCATGTGGCCGACGCTCGTCCCCTCCGGAAGAGACTCCAGGATGGAGCGCTTGAGACACTTTGCATACTTGTCGCACTCCGCTTCCGAGCGGATCGGGCAGCGGTTCAGGATCTGCTCGCAGGGCTTCCCGACGTAGGTATTGGGGATGGCGATGAAGCGCGCGGAGTTGTGCTGCTCCGAGAAGCCGTACTTCGAGGCGTCCACGGTATCGAGCACCACGAACGGACGGGAGAAGTTGAGCCACGTCTTGATCTGGGTCTTCATGTCCCCGAGCGCCGTCACTCGATCGTCGAGGGAGGACTGGTCCATCACCGCGGCGAAGCGCTCAGAAACCGTCTGGAAGAGACGCTTGAAGCTTTCGTCGAGGCTGAGGGTCTCGAGCCCGTCGAGGTCGGTGCCCAGCACTTCCGCGGTGTGGATCTTCTTCCGCGCTTCGTCTCGTCCCCCTTTCCCCACTTTGACTTCCTCGATCACTGGCGCGACGTCGCGGTGGTAGTCGAACGCTACCTTGTAGAACTCGCCGTCGGACACCGAGTGGCGGGTCTTCTCGATGTCCAGGATCCGCTCCTTCAGCTCCTTGAGGACGGCGACTTTCTTCAGATAGGACTCGCGCTCGCGAACGAGCACCGCTTGAGCGCCCGTGCGAAGGTCTGCCTCCGGCGCCGAGGCCTCCCCCCGGAGGATGAGGAGCGCGTTTCGGAGAACGATCGCCCTGCGCCTCTGGAGCCAGTAGTTCTCCAGAATCTCCCGAGTCTCGGCGATTAGCGCCGCCATGTTCTTCTTGACGGTCATGAGGCTGAAGAGACTCTTGGAGGAAGCCGTCTGCCGCAGCTTCAAGAACTGGTTCTCGAGTGAGCTCTTGAGTCCCGGGAGCTGCTTTTCCGTCTGCTGGGAGAGGGTCTCGATCGCCTGGACGTCCTCGTGCACCTGGCGGTACAGGGCCTCGACGAAGAGGTGCACCTGACGGACGCTCCCGTTCTGGGCGGGATCGGCGAGCTTCTGAATCTCCGCCTCCAGGTGGGTGCGGAAGTCACGAAGGATTTTTACCGCCTCGCGCCGCGAGTCGGCTTCGAAGAGCGCGAGATCGGTGGTCGAAAAACGCGTGTCGTACTCGCGAAGGATGGCCTCGTGGTTCTCCGGCGGCTCGCTTCCGAGATCGATGTTGGCGACGGTCGATCCGATGGTGTCCTGGATATTGACCTTGTGCCCGGTGGAGTCGGTGTAGGACGAGAGCGAGTGGAGGATCTGCGGCGACTGGTTGCTGAAGTGGATCTTGTTCGCGGTCAAGAAGGCGTCACAGGATTTGTCGAGATCCCTCTCGGTCGCGGCGGTGACGAGCTCCTGCTCCACCACGTCGAGCGCCATGTCGGCGGCGGCGAGCTGGACCGCGACCGACTTGGGGAAGACCACCGAGTAGTACCCGAAGGACGAGTAGCAGGTGGGCTTGTTCAGCATCCGGTTGACGCCCCGGATCTTGGGATTCAAGTTGTTGTCGATGCTGTTGTAGTCCTGCGTCAGCTCCCCGCATACCATGAGGTAGATGTAGCGGGCCATCATCTCGTAGACCTGGGACGAGGAGATGTTCACCCGCCCGTTGCTGTTGTCGAAGACGAACGCGCGATCGAGGGGAGCGAAACCGTACGTCTCGCTCGCTTCGACGTAGGGGTAGTCCGTGCGAAACGCGAGCTCGGGGTCCATGTAGACGTCCTTGTTCATGAAGTGATCGAGCTCTTTCATCGAAGCGTACGCGTTCGACCGAATCCTTTCGGTCCCCTGACTGATGTCGGAGAAGACGCTCGGAAGCGCCAGAAGGCCGCAGACCTTGGTGTTGAAACGGTTCCACTTCCTCTTCCAGAGGTTGGTCAAGGTGTAGGCAACGTCCAGGAACATTCCGGCGCCCGTCCCGCCGCAGAGCGAGGAGACGACGAAGACCAGGGGATCGTCCACCTGGTGGACTTCGAGCTTCTTGAGGAGCTTCGAATCCACCATGCCGCGAAGGGGCTCGACGAGCTTCAGGAACTTCCCGTAGTTCCAGGCGAAGAGAAGACGGCCGAGCGACTTGTACTGCTTGCAGCCGGTCGAAAGGTCGGGAATGAAGTACTCGAGCTCGCGCGGAAACCAGGCCTTCGCGCGGTCGAGGTCGTTGTAGCCGACGTTTCCCGGAATTTCGAGCTTCAGGAACTCGTTCGTGGGGTCGAGGGTGATCTCGGATATCGGTATCGACGCGTCGGGCGATGCCGTCGGGCGGATGAGGTCGTCGGAGTCGATGCACAGGAGCCGTAGGGCGGGAAGCTCGCGCATGCCGCCCGGGCGGTTCAGTGCGATCATTTTCTTGAGCTGGAGAAGGGCTTTCATACCCGTCCCCCCGACTCCGAGAACAATAATGGGTGTTACTGGCACTGGTTGCTCCTAGCGAAAATCCACGCCACCGTCCAAGGTGGGCTTGGGTGCCGAGGAAACGGCCCGCGGTTTCACCGCCGTCGCTTTCTTCTGGAAACGCACGAAACGGACGACCTTTCGCTCCCCTTCCGCGGTGCGCACTTCGACCGCATCCCCGAGGCTGTACACCGGGAGGGTTGGGACGAGGTCGGGCTTCGACGAGACGAGCGCGAACGAATCGACCGATCGTCTTTCGAGAACCGCGACTTTTTGAGGGAGCCCGACCAGGCGGAAACGGTCGCTCGCCCCTCCTCCCACGCTCGAATGGCCGTGAATGCGGAAGGGAACGGGCCGCAGGCTCTGGGTCTCACCGTCGATCACCATGGTGACGGGAATAGGACGCCTGCGATAGGAGACGAGTCCGAGAGCGGTAACGGCAAACCCGAGGCCGCCTCCCGCGAGAGCGAGACCGTAGCGCTCCCAGAACGAGGGAACGTGGAACGTGAAGCTCGCATCATTCGGGTAGAACTTCACCGCGCTCGTCTGGTCGAAGAGCAAGCTCGCCTCGAAGTCTCCCGAGGGGAAATCGGCCGGGAGCGCGACCCGGATGGCAAAGCTCCCCTGCTGACGGGGCAGGAGCGCCCAGCGAGGCTCGCCGCCAAGAGTGGCCGTCGCCGAGAGGTTTTCCGAGACCGCGCCTGCCGCGAGCCGCTTCAAACCGGAGACCGAGACCCCCTGAACCTGCACCTCGCGCTCTTGCTCCGACGTCGATTGGAGGCGAACCTCGAGCGCCATCTCGCTTCCGGGAAGGCATGGTTCGTCCGGACCCGCGAGACCCGAGAGGTTGATCGTGTCGTCCCAGAAGCGAGAGAGACCTCTCGACAACTCCTCGGAGTTGAACTCCTTCAGGAGAGTGTACTCAGCACCCAGGGCCTCCCCCAGCTTCTGCGCGTCGGTGACCTTACCGATTCCGACGACGTGGGTGCGGAACCCCTGACTCGAAACGCTCTTCACCTGAGCGAGGAACCTCTCGTTGAAGTCGGACGTCGGTGGAAGACCTTTACCGGTGTCCCGCTTCACCGGAGCGAAGTAGGCGCTCTCGCGCGGGGGGTGATTGACACCGTCGGTGAGGATAAGGACGACCTGCTGGTGCGAAGGATCGGAAAGCCGCCCGAGCTGCTTCAGCGTCTCCTCGAGGGCCCGCCCCAGGTCGGTGTATCCCTGCGGCACCACGTTGAGCGTCCGGACGAGCTCGCTCAGGTTCTCCTTCTCCGCCTGCGACGACAGCCTCTGGCTCACGCGGATGCGGGCCTCGCTGCTGAACCCGACGACGCACAGATAGTCGCCGGGCTGGAGGTAGTCGCGCACCAGGGCCTCGGCCACGAACGCCGTCACCTTCGAGAAGATGGGCTTCATGCTGCCCGACTCGTCGAGGACCAGGAACACGTCCACGTTCCCTGCCCGCGCCCTCGCGGCAAGAGCCGGATCGGCAGAGACTGCGACAAGGGTCGCCCCCAGAAGGCATCTCCGCAGCGTCACTTCTTCGGAGGCTCCTCCTTCGGCGGCGGGTTTTCGCGCAGGCGGTCGAAGAGCTTCTCCATATTGAGACCGGTCAAGGACTCGATGACCGGCGGTACCTGGGTGATCACCTTCGCGATCTCGCTCGTCACCCGCGAGATTCCCGAATCCCCATTTCCGGTGTTCACGAGGGTGATGCGATCGATCTTCGAAAGCGGCTCGGCGATCGCGCGCGCGATCTCGGGGAGGATGGGCGCCAGGATCTGGAGGACGGCGGCCTCGTTGTATTTCTTCCAGGCCTCGGCCTTCTTCTCCATCGCCAGGGCCTCGGCGAGACCTTGGGCCTTCTGGGCCTCCGCGACCGCGAGACCCTGTGCCTGCCGGATCTCCGCTTCGGCGAGACCCTGGGCCTTGTTGACCTCAGCCTGGGCGACGCCCTGCGCTTGCTTCACATGGGCCTCCGCGAGACCCTGAGTCTTGAATGCCGCCGCCTGGTTCTCGACGCGCTTGAGGTCCGCAGCGGCGAGGGTTTCTATCTCGTACCGTTTGGCGTCGGCCTGGCGCTTGATCGTGCCCTCGAGCTCTTTCTCCTTTCTCAGGTTTTCCTGCACCATGAGCTGGATCTCTATGGTCTTCTTCTGGAGCTCGTAGGCCATGTCGGCATCGGCCTTCTTGAGGTTGGCTTCGCGCTGCTGCTCGGCGATGGCCTGCGCCGCCTGGAAGTTCGCGACCTCGGCCGCGCGCCGCGACGCCGCCTGCGCCTCCGCCGTCCGCCGGTCCTTGTCGGCTTGCGCCTCCCCGACCGCGGCGTCGCGCTTGGCCTCGGCCTCCAGGGCGAGCTTCGACGCTTCGGCCTGCCGTTCTCGAGTCTCGCGCTCCGCGTCGGCCTGGGCGACCATCGACTCCTTGGTGGCGACCGCTTCGGCGATGGCGGCGGTCTTCTTCACTTCCGCGATGCGGGGCTTTCCCAGAGCCTCGAGGTAGCCGTGCTTGTCACGGATGTCGCGGATGGTGAAGGAGTCGATCCCTAGCCCCATGTTCGCGAGGTCCCCGGCGGAGATCTCCTGAACCTTCTGCGCGAACTGGTCGCGGTTCTTGTAGATGTCCTCGACGCTGAGGGTGCCCAGGATCGCGCGAAGGTGGCCCTGCACCGTCTCGAGCGCGATCTTGGCGATCTCCTGAGGCGCCTTTCCCAGAAACCGCTCGGCGGCGGCGTGGAGCGAGGCCTCGTCTTTCTTGATTTTGATCTGGGCGACGCCGTCCACCAGGATGGGGACTCCCTGCGAGGTGTAGACCTCGGGCGTCGTCACGTCGAGGGTCATGACTTCTAGCGACAGGCTGTTCCAGGTGTGGAACAGAGGGATCACCATGTCGGCGCCACCGGTGATGAACTTCACCCTTCCTCTGCCCGAGACCACGATGACCTCGTTGGGTCCGGCCTTCTTGAGAAAAGCGAGATACGTGAGGATGTACCCCACCACGGCGATAGCGATCACCGCGAGCGCGGTCAACAAGAGCACGTTTCCGAATATGAGCTCCATAACCTTCCTTCTAGAACCTCAGTTCGACTCCACGAGGAGCGTCGTTCCCACCATCTTCAGAACCTTCACCTGAGCGCCTCTCGGGACTTCTCGTCCGTGCGCCTCTCGGGCGGCACCGGTGTAACGCTGGCCTCCCACGAGCGCGGCCACCTCTCCCAGGCCGCCGGCCGGAATGGGGGTAATCACCTCGGCATGGACGCCCACCAGGTCTTGGAGCCGAATCTGGCTC
>CAZKNR010000475.1:0-11505 GCA_964553925.1 uncultured Acidobacteriota bacterium | reverse complement strand
GACCACCCACTGATTCGCAGGGCCGGTCATCGATCCGGGTTCGCCCGGACTCTCTCCTTCAGTTGGGCGTAGTTTTCGCGGCACCTCCCTAGATTCGATCCATGTGGAGCGGGAAGTGCGGGACTTGGTCTTCGGTAAAGCCGGGATCCAAGCTCAAAGCGTAGAGCGGCAACGACGCGCGTCGTCAGTCGGCATGCCCTCCCCATCGCGCACTGTGGAGAGGAGGCTGGCCGTAGATTTCCCGACACCTTGACGACGCAGGGGTCCAATCCGTTCTTCCACCGACGGATGCGGTACTCGGCAAACGCCGGACTGTTCGTCGCCATGCGCTCAAGATTGTCTTCAGCTCTCGGCCCTCAAACGGCTCGCGGAGAAACCTGAACGTGTAAAAGAAGATTGGGTTATTTGCTTGCTGACGTGGCGGGAATCACGGCGTAGATTCTCGGTGCTGGGGGTTAAAAGGCATCGCGAGGAGAAGCGGGACTTCTCCGGAAAAGCAAATGGCTTCCGCTCGTAAGCAGCACCAGTGTGTCCGCGGGAGCTCGGGAATACCCCAAGGGGAAAGGAACAATGAGATGAAGAATCCTGGTCTTCGTCTGCCGCAGCGTCTCTTCGCGGCGCTCGCGCTTCTGCTTGTGCTGGGCGGAGGCCTGGGGGTTTCTCTTCGCGCTGCCCGAGTTGGAAACGGCGGTAGAGTCGCGTTTCTGCGTCTGACCGCGGGTCACTGGCAGGTGTGGCTCATGGCGCCCGACGGCTCGGCCGCCCGGCAGCTCACGTTCTCGCCGGTCGACAAGTACTCCATCTCGTGGTGCTCCGGCAACAAGGTGCTCCATTTCTATACCGCGCTCGGAGACACCACCTTCGTGGATCTCGAGACCGGTCAGACGCGAACGGCTATCCCCACGGCCCCGATCCGCCCTCGGGGACCGTTCGGGGAGCCTCTGCCGTTCGAGTTGAACGCGCGCCAACTGGCGACCGAGAGCGGACGGGTCAGCGTGTCGTGGCCCAACTGCGGCGCCGGGGAGATTGAGGAGGTAGTCGCCCTCCGTTCACCGGCGGCGCTCCCCGAAGGCATGCTCGTCGCCATTCGAAAGAGCGTGGGGAAGGACGAGAAGACGCGTTTCAAGTCGGGATCATCGACGCGAACCGTGTCGGCGATCTCGCACCGGGACGTTCCGGCGGTTCAACCGCCCGCTCCCATCGCGTCCTTTCCAAGAACGGAGAGGGCGCTTTCGTCTCCAACCGGGAAGGGGCCATGCCGGTGACCGAGGAGCGAAATGCCTACATGGTCCCTCGTTTGTCTCCCGACGGTGGCCGCATCGCCCTTGCCGTGCTCGATGAAGAGACGGGTCGCTGGCTCGTGCCTCTCGAGCCTCTCGAAGGAGTAGAGGGCGAGCCAAATTGGGGAAAGGGATCGGAGGCGCCGTCTCAAGTCGCGAGCGAGCCCGACGCCGGCGCTCGATTCGCCGAGCTCCCGCCCGCCGCCGCGCGGCCGAAAAGCTACGATGCCCGGGAGAAGTCTCTGAAGGAGTATCTCTACCGGGAACGGCGGCTCGTTCTCTTCGAATCGAAGCCGCTTCGGATGACGTCGCGACCAGAGGAGAACGAAGCCGACTTCCGCGCCCGGCTTTCGCACCGCCTTCGGGAGAAACGGGACGAGGAGCGCGAGGCGCTCGGGAAGCGCTTCGCGCCGGAGCTCGCTCGAGTCCAAGAGTCGATCCGCCGCGCCGAAGCCCGAATCGAGCGCGAGTCCTCCCAGTTCCACGGCCGAACGCTCGACACCGCCGTCGACTTCGGGCTCACGCTTGCCCGAGCCGCGAGATTCGGGTCGAAACCAGCCAGGGGAGCGGAATTCCACCCAGCGACGTCGGTCCCGGTTCATTCGTGGCGGAGCGATTCGACCGGGTCGAGGCTCGCCGCGCGGCGAGCCGGCCAGTAGCCGGCGGCGATGCCCACGCCGACCGAGGCCACGAGGCCGGCGAAGGTCGCCCAGAGAGGCGGCCTCGCCGAAAAGCCGCTCGCAAAAACCGAGATCAAGAGTCCCAGCATCGACGCGAGGAGCACACCCGCGGCGCCTCCGACCGCCGAGAGCAGCGCCGCCTCCAGGAGGAACTGTCGCTTCACGTCTCGCCTCCGGGCACCGAGGGCGAGGCGCGTTCCGATCTCGCGCGTTCTCTCCGTGACTCCCATGACCATTACATTCGCGACTCCGATGCCGCCGATCAGAAGGCTCACCGCGGCGAGTCCCACCGTGGCCAGGACGATCCGACCGCTCAGCTGGTCGAAGGATCGGATGATCTGCTCCGAGGTCGAGAGATTGAAGTCGTTCGGCTCGTCGAGAGGAAGCTTCCGCAGCCGTCGCAGGATCGTCTCCGCCTCTCGGTAGGCTTCCTCGATCCGTTCGGGCTCCGCCTGGATGTAGAGCACCATGCGGTCGACTTCGGGGAACCGCCGGGAAACGGTGCCCAACGGAAGCGCGAGCACGTTGTCCTGGCGATTTTCGCCGAAGAAGCCGCCGCGGCGAAGCGCGAGCTCGCCCACGACGAAGTACTTCTCCCCGAGAAGAGTGAGCGACTTGCCCGGAGCCGGTTCGGGTCCGAAGAGGGCCCGGGCGAGATTCGCTCCCACGATCGCGACCGAGGCCCCGGCCCGGTCCTCGAGCTCGGTGAAGGGCCTGCCGGAAGCGAAATCCGCGCCCACCACCTCGAAGTAGGGAGACGAGGCTCCTTCCACGAGAACGGTATCGGAGGCGTTTCCCCCCGCGCGGGCGACGAGGGGCCTCCCGTTCACCACGGTGGGGACGATGGCCTGGACCGCGACCTTTCGGATCGAAGGCCCTTCGCGCTCGAGCGGCTTCGCGTAGCTCGGCAGAAGCGGTCTTCGCCGTGCCTCCCGCTCGGAGGCCGCCTGATAGGGATCGCCCGAGAGGTGAAACGCGAAGACGTTCTCCGTTCCCAGCTCACGGAAGAGCAGGGCCACCTGATTGCGGACGTTCGCGAGGACCGAGGCAACGAGGACGACGGTGACGACCCCGATGACGACGCCCGAGATGGCGAGCGTCGACCGAAGTGGATAATCGAGAACGGAAGCGAGGGCGATGGACGCCGACTCGCGCATCGCCGACCGCCAGCTCTGCCACCATTCCCTCTCGCGGAAGACCATGGAACGAGCTCACTCCAGCCGAAGGGCGGCGATCACATCGATGCTCGAAGCACGCTTCGCCGGGTACCAACCGGCGACGAGCCCGCTGAGGGAGGCGGTAACGAAGCCCCAGCCTACGGCGGAAAGATTCACTCCGAGCTCGAAGGACAAGACGTGGGAGACGCTGGTGACGATCCCGAGCGTCGCGAGAACGCCCAGGGCGCCTCCGGAGACCGCGACGAGAACCGACTCCGAGAACACTTCCGCCATGATCTGCCGGCGCGTCGCCCCGACGGCGCGGCGAACGCCGATCTCGCGAGTGCGCTGGGTCACGGAGACCAGAGTGGTGTTGGTGATGACCACGATCGCGGCGAACAGCGCCATGGCGGAGATGGGCGGCGCCGCGGCCCCCACGCGCTCCGATAGTCGGATCACGAAGCTCCGGGCCGCCTCCGGCGCGAGCAGGTCGAAGTTATCCTCGACCCCGGGGCGAAGCTGCCGCCGCGCCCGCATGCTGGCGCGCGCGTGATCCTCCGCCGAGGTCGTTTCCTCGGGGTCGGGCGCCTGACCGAAAACGAGAAGCGTCTCGGGGGCGCCGAAAATTCTCTCGAAAGTCTGAAGCGGTATCCAGACGTAACGGTCGAGCGAGGCGCCTCCGGCCGTGCCCTGCCGTGCCTGAACCCCTATCACCTCGAAGCCCCGTCCTCCGAGCCTCAAGGTGCGGCCCAAAGGGTCGAGGCCCGGAAAGAGCGCTTCGGAGACGTCGGCGCCGATGACCGCGACCTGCGCCGCGCGGGATTCCTCGTCGCGGCGAAGAAAACGACCCTCCTCGATGCCCAGATCGCGAATGTCGGCGAGAGTCGACGAAGTTCCGGTCACGAGCGCGGTCTCGTAACTGCGGCCTGCGGCGGTGACCTCCGCCCCTCGTTGGGCGCTAGGGGCGTAGAGAACCCGCTCGAGCGCGTGGCGCTCGAGAAAGCGGAGGTCCGCCCTTCGGATCGGCGGGTTCCGCTCGAGCCTGGCCGCGAGCTCGCGGCGGCTCAGCTGCCCGGGCGCGGCGACTTTGGCGACGACGAAGGTATCGCTCCCGAAGGTCCGTGCCGCGGTCCGCTTCGCGTAGCGCGCGACGCCGTCGACGGCGGTGATGACCAGGGTTTCGGTGGCGATGGCGGCGGCGATGGCCAGGGCCCCGAGCGCCGACCTCAAAGGATTGGCGCGGCAGGAGCTCCAGGCCTCCGCAACCACGTCTCTGTAGAACTGTCCATGGGCGCGAAGCACGGCATGGTAATCTTATCCCGCTTCGATGTCAGAACTGCGGGTTGAGCTATGACGCCGGGGTTCGCGAAGTCGATGCGGCGTCGACCGATACAGTGGGGAGCTCTCGCTCTGCTCGGTCTCCTTATCGGCATCGCTCTGCTTCGACGCGGCCCGAAACCCGTGAGCGTCGACGTCGACTCCGTCACCCGCAGGGCGGTTTTCCGTTCCTACGTGAACGCCTCGGGGGAAATCGTCGCCACCCGCTACGCCGACATCGGCTCGAGCGTCATGGGCAGGCTCGTGGAGTTGACGGTGGAAGAGGGCAATGCCGTGAAGAGCGGTCAAGTCATCGCCCGCATCGACGCCGTGCAGGCCCGGAGCGATCTCGACGCCGCGGAGGCTCTCGTGAAAACCCTCGAGTCGGAGACCCGGGGGGCGCGGGAGCGGGAGCGGGCCGCGCAATCGGGCCTGGAGCTCGCGAGAGTGCGGGTCCGGGAAGCGAAGCTGAAGCTCGACCGGGCCCAGGAGCTCGTGGATCGAGAGCTTCTGGCTCAGGCGGAGTTCGACAGCGTAAAGGCCGCCGGCGATGCCGCCGCGGCCCAGCTCGCCGCGGCTTCCGCGGACGCTGCCAGCGCGGCCGAGGCCTTTACCGCCGCGGAACGAAGAGTGGTTCAGTCCCGGGCACAGACCGCGCGGGCTCGCGACGTGGTCGCGAAGACCGAGATCACCGCGCCCATGGACGGTGTGGTGACGCGACTCCAGGTACGCCAGGGGGAGATGGTGGTCGTCGGAGTTCAGAATCAGCCGGGAACGATTCTCATGACGATCTCCGATCTGAGCGCGATCAACGCGGAGGTCAAGGTCGCCGAAGCGGACGTGCTCCGGCTCGCGGCAGGACAGCCCGCCAAAGTCGTTCTCGAAGCGTTGCCGGGGACGGAGTTCACGGGGCGCGTGGTCACCGTGGGCGCGAGCGCGCTTCAGGTCATCGGTCCCGCCGCGGCGCGCGAGTTCAAGGTCGTCATCCGCCTCGATGCCCCCGAGGGGGGCCTTAGGCCGGGACTCACTTGCGACGCCGAAGTGCTGACGAGCGAGAAGAACGCCGTCCTCACCGTCCCCCTCCAGGCCGTGGTGCTGCGGTCCGATCCCGAGAGCGGCTCCGAGCGTGCGGGGGTTTTCACGCTTCAAGGAGATACCGTCCGCTTCCTGCCGGTCCAGACCGGCATCATCGATGGGCTCGAGATCGAGGTCGAAGGCGTCTCCGAAGGGCTTTCCGTGATCACCGGCCCGTTTCAAGCGCTCCGAGAGCTTCGAGAAGGCGACCGGGTCGAACGGGCCTCGGGCCCCGGCCCCCTGTGACACATCGACCCTAAGGCTCACCGTAGCCGCAGTAGAAGGTCGGCGGCTCGGATTCGCGATCGTCACGGTCGGAAGTCTGGAGCGCAGAAACCTCCCCTCCCCTTCGGTCAAATGGGTGACGTTCTCGCCGTCATCCAGGCGGCGCGCGACCGAGGCGTCGATATCGCCGCCGACATCCATCCGTACATCGCCGCCGCCCACGGTCTCTCGGTCGAGATCCACCGCTGGGCCCAGGATGGCGGTCACGAGAAGTTTCATGGCTCGGCTCGTTGACCCGAAGCTCCGCCCGAGGATCACAAAGGAGATGACCGAGTACATGACAGCCAGTGGGTACGATGGTTACTAGAACCACTACAAAAGAGTAGGAGCAAGGCGCTTCCGGGAGCGGAGTTCATTCTAAGTCGCGTGGGACTTCCATTCGCGGGTATCGAAGTTGTACCAGCTACGTGTAAAGGACTCCGGGACGTACATGAACGAGGCGGGACGACCGTCCTGTGGTGGTACGTAGTAGTAAGGCTTGCTTGCGATGAGCCCGAGGGTCGCGAGGAGTGACGAAAGATAGTCAGGAACGATTCGCGACAAACCCTCTGGCAGCTGGCCATGGTCCTTGGCATAGGCGTGGCACGCGTTCACGATTGCTTCGGCCTGTGCACTTACTGCACGGTGCTCCATACCCCCGCGCGTGCACGAACATCGCGACGAGCATGACGGCATAGACACCGATTCTCAGGAGTCGCAGCATTAATGGCGTTCTCGCGATCCCTGCGACGCAGTACGGTGAAGAGAAGAATGATAGCTTGCACGGGGACGATGAAAAGCCCTAGCCCGATGGCAGAGAGCATAGACCCGGCGGGAGCGGCGATCAGAAACAGTAGAGCGGCCAGAGCGACCGCGGACCAGATTGGATTTGTACGATAAGGGTTGTGATGGCGGGCTTGCTGTCGCGGTCGGACCTTCGTAGGGATTGGACGGCTCGGTCGACATGCAAACTACCTCTGCGTTACTGACGATGAGCGAGAAAGCCAGCCTGTACTTCACATTGTAGCCGTTCATAGCCCCATTGACCTGCCCGGTCTTCTTCGGACCCTCTCAGGCTTCGAAGGTGGTTCCTTCTTGTCGGGTTCTTGAAACTCAATCGCTTGAACTCCGCCGGCATCGGTAGCCGAGACTCGAATGGACCGGACCCGTCGACGTGGCGCTTCGCTTACCCGAGCTGGAGCCGCGGGCCGGCACCGGGAGCCGCAGCCGCGACGAGCTGGGCGGCGTTCCTCTTGAGCCCTTGTTCTCGAAGAGCGACGAGATGGGAGCACCGAGGACGGGTGCTCGAGCTAACTCGTACCTTGAAAGGTGTTGCTCAGCCTTCACGAGCCCATGAAAAGCGAAACGGCTCTCTCGTCACGCCGAGACGCGATGGAACTCGCCATTGAGCTGGGCTGCTGCTGAACCGGTCATGGACGTTTCCGAATTCGAGGCGATCCATCGCGCATTGCTGGCTCGGGATGTCTGTGCGGCCCTGCAGAACTGGATCGGGAGAGAAGTTCTCGGTTTCTCCGGAAATAACCCCGGAGCATCTGCGACGGACCGAGTCCGCACGGGCATCCCGGATCGAGATGCACCTCATGAGCCGCCAACGACAGCGCGTGCAGTACGCGTGTCACGCACCCACATCACCTTCGATGGGTGCGAGCCGAATCAGGTCAGCGCCAGGTATTCGTGAACGAATCGCACCGCTATCGAGCCCTCGCCCACGGCAGACGCCACCCGGTTCATCGCGCCCGCGCGGATGTCGCCGGCGGCGAAGACACCGGGCGCGCTGGTCTCGAGGGGCAGGGGTTCGGGGCGCTCCTCCAGGTGCGCGGGTAGGCGGCGTCGGCCAGCAGGTCCCGGCCGGTCAGCACGAACCCCTTCGACGGTCTGAGCCACACGGTGGTAGGCGTTCTGCCGCCCGGTACCAACGAGCTGAGCGGAGTGCGAGCGTCGGCCTGGCCGGTGCTCCAGCTGCGGCCGCCGCAGCGGCGAGGCCCGTTCTGGCTGCGCGGCATCGGCCGGTTGCGTGAAGGCGTCTCGCTCGAGGCGGCGACGCGCGACATGGCGACCATCAGCGAGCGGATTTTTCCCATTTGGGCCGGGAGCTTCCAAGATCAGACCGCGCGCATCACGCCGGTGCTGCTGCGTGACTCCATCGTGGGCGGCGCCGCCCGCTCCGTGGGCCTGTTCGGCGCTGCTGTGGCGTTGGTTCTGCTCGTCGCGATCGTCAACGTGACGACCCTGTCCCTTGCGCGTGCGTCCGCGCGCGAGCCGGAGCTGGCGATGCGCGTGACGCTCGGCGCGGGTAGGGTGCGGCTCGCCCGGCTGCCGCTCACCGAGGGACTGGCTCTCAGCGTCGCGGCGGGGCTCCTGGGTCTGGGGCTCGCCGCGTTCGGGCTGCGGTCCCTCGTCCGGCTGGCACCGAATCTCCCACGCATACACGAAGTGGAGCTGGACGCTCGCACGGTGGGGTTTGCGGTCGTGGCTGTGCTCTTGAGCGGCCTGCTCGTGAGCGTCTCGCCGGTCCTGGCGGCCCTCCGCAACTCTACGGTCGTTGCGAGCAGTTGTGGCGGGGCTCGACGCCGAGCTGCCGGTGGTCGAGCAGACGATGGCGCAGCGGCTCGACCGCGCGCTTGCCGGCCCAGGCCGCTCGACGGCGGTGCTGGCAACGTTCGCGGTCGCAGGTGATCCTGGCGGCGCTGGCCATCTTCGGGCTCATGTCGTACACGGTGCGCCAGCGGCAGCGGGAGATCGGTGTGCGCATCGCCCTCGGTGCCAACCCGGCGGCCATCTCTCGGATGATCGTGGGGCGGGGAATGTGCTACGCCACGGTGGGCACCGTCATCGGGCTGGGGCTCACATCTTTGGAAGCGCGCTGGCTCAAGGCCTTTCTGTTCGGCGTGTCCGCCACCGATCCGCTCACCACGGTCGCCGTCGCGGCGGCGCTCCTGCTCGTGGGCGCTATTGCGTGTTGGCTCCCGGGTCTCCGCGCGTCGCGTGTCCATCCGGTGCAGGCGATCGCGGCGGACTGACTTCTCTCGAAGGCATCGATCGCGCTCTCTCGCGTTCGGCATTCCCTGCGAGCTAGTGGGCGCGGAGGTCGAAGGCGGCGAGCGTCTTCTCGTTGCGCACGTAGATCACTCCGTTCGCGAGCGCGGGATAGGCGCGCACGGTCCCGGAGAGAAGGCGAGCTCGGGCGAGCACGCGCAAATCGCGAGGGGAGGCCTCGGCGACGACGATCTCTCCCGATTCCCGCACGATGACGAGCGAGCCTCCGGCGAGGGTCACCGTGCCCGCTCCGAACCCCTCTTCGCTCCAGAGGACCTTTCCGGTGAGGAGCTCGACGGCGCGGAAGCTCTGGCCGTACTCCTGGCGCCCGTGAAACCCATAGAGCACCTGATCGTGATGAACGGCGGTCGCGTAGTGGCTCGAGAGTGCCTCGTCGGAAGACCATAGCTTCGTCAGGCCCGAGGGCTGAAATCGAAGGGCCGCGGCGCCGGTGCCGTAGCTCGCCGACAGGAAAATGACGTCTCCGACGACGAGAGGAACCGCGGCATTCACCGAAGCCCGCGACCGCGAGCGCCAGGAGAACTGGTGCTTCACCGTGCCCTTCGACGGGTCGACGATCTCGAGGCCGCTCCGGGTGTAGAAGAGAGCGAGTCTCTCACCGCCGAAGGTCGCCGTAGTCGGGGAAGAGTAGCTCGCCTCGTCGTCGGTCGCGGTCCAGAGAACGGCGCCGGTCTTGGCGTCGAAGGCCGCGAGGCCCGCCTCCTTACCTCCCGCGTTCACGAGCACGCGGCCATCGAGGACCAGAGGAGAGCCGGCGGCGCCGAAGAAGTTCTTGGATACCTTGAATCGCTCAGCCGTCGCGACCGACCAGAGAGACTTTCCCGTCTCGAGAGCGACCGCGGAGAGGACCCCTTCGGCGCCGAACGTGTAGACGACCGCTTCGGCGACGACGGGCACGGAGCGCGGTCCCTCGTCGAAGCCGAAGTCGTCGCGGTACGTCGTCTCGTAGGCGTGCCGCCAAAGCGAAGCTCCGGTCGAAACGTCGAGAGCTTCGACCACCTCGTGGTTCTCGACTCGGTGGAAGAGGACGAGGCGTTTTCCCACGACGACGGGACCGGCAAAGCCCTGCCCGACCTTCTTCTCCCACAGCCGCCGAGGGCCGTCTTTGAGCCACTCGGTTCCAATCGCCGGTCCGGCGTAAATGCCGTTTCGCTCCGGCCCGAGAAACTGGGGCCAGTCGTTCCCGGAGGCGACGACGAGGGCGAAGATGAGGACCAGGCTCTTCAACGGCGTCCGTAGACGATGACGTAGTCCAGCCACAAGTGAGCGGCTTCGGACGGATTCGCGATCCGAACGCGCGCTTCGTGGCGCCCGGGCCGGAGCTCGTAGCGATAGACAGGAATGAAGCGCCGTGCGCTCTGGTTGGTGGGGAGGTTGAAGCTCTCGACGAGCGTGCCGTCGACGTACAACTCCGCCTTCAGCATGTGGTCCTTCCCGTCTTTCGAGCGGGCTTCCCCTGCGGCGGCGAATCCGATGCCTTCGAAGGAGAACGTCGTCTCGTCGCGGACCTCGCGCTCGAGGACGATTTCCTCGACGGGGTAGTGACCTTCGAAATTGCTCTCGAGCGGGACCGCCTTCGGCTCTTCCACGGGAATCTCCACGTCGAGCTCGCCGACTTTTCCTCCGCGGCGCTCGATCGACTGGAGCGCGTGCCGATAGGAGAGGTCGTACGCCTCTCGGAGGGACGTTCGGGTGTAGGGAAAGTCGAGAGGCTCGATCGCCGCGAGGCCCGCCTTCCAGGGAGCGGGAATTCCCTCGTAACCCAAAATGACTCCGAGGATGCCCGCGGCGGAGGAAGGGTTGCAGTCGGAGTCCTGGCCCGCGCGGGTCGAGACGTCGAGGGTCTTTCCGAAATCGCCGTCTCCGTAGAGCAGTGCCATCACCACGTACGCGGCGTTGAGCTTGGCGTCGATGTTGAACGCGCGGAAGACGCCGATGGGACTTCCGATGTCCTCGGACCATTTCTTTTCGATCTCGAACCAGGTCTCCCGCCAGTCGTCCGGGTACTTCTGGTGCCAGCGGATCACGTCCTCGATCGCCTGGCGGAACGTGCTCTCTCGGGGAATGGTCTCGAGCGCTCTTTCGACGACGTCTCCCACGTCGTCGGTAACGAAGGCGAGAGCGTACATGGCGGCGACGTAGACTCCGCCGTAGTAGCCGTCGCCGTGGTTCATGACGTGCCCCACGCGATCCGAGATCTCGGCGGCGCCGTTCGGCATCCCCGGGTTCATCAAACCAGCGAAGTCGGCCTCGATCTGGAAATCGATGGAGTCGGCCTCGGGGTTGTTGCGCCAGTGCCCGGATGCCGGTGGGCCGATGCCCTGGAGGACGTTGTACCGCGCCATCTGGTTCGCGTGCCACAGAAGATAGTCGCGGTGGGCGAAGGCCTCGGCAAAATCGGAAGCCTTGGCATCGAGCCCCTTCTCCTCGAGGACTTCGACGAACGTGAGGTCCATGTAGATGTCGTCGTAGAGCCCCGGGGTTTTCTGAAACGTCTCGAGAAGGTAGCCGTCGTACCAGGCAATGGGCTCGTAGGGCTGGATCATGGTTCCGTTGTAACGGAACTCCGTCGGCCCGCCGAAGGTGACACCGATGGTCTGGCCGGCCCAGCCGCCCGCGATCTTGTCTTTCAGCTCCTCTAGAGACAGCCGTGTC
>CAZKNR010000474.1:0-21087 GCA_964553925.1 uncultured Acidobacteriota bacterium | reverse complement strand
CTTTTTCGGACCGTCTTCTCGAATCCCGGTGTGACGATTCTGGCGGTGGTCCCTCGATGAAAATATACTGACAAGCGCCGCATGCCTGAACATCAAGACTTCGTCATCGTGGGCGCCGGCGTCGCCGGGCTCTCCTTCGCCCACTCCGTCCTCGGGGAAGGCAAGAGCGCTCTCGTGGTCGAGCGGAACGACCACGTCGGAGGCCTCGCCCGCTCGTTCCGCTACGGCGATTTCTTCTTCGACGTGGGTCCGAAGCGGTTTCACACCGAGGACCCGGAAGTGCTCTCGTTTCTCCTCTCGATTCTCGCCGGCGAGCACCTCGTGGTCGACCGCTCGAGCGCGGTGCATCTGTTCGGGCGCTACTTTCCCTGGCCTCTCGATCAGCGCGCGCTCTTCCGTCTGCCGCTTCGAGTCATGGTCTCTGCGGGGTTCGACCTGCTGCTGCGGAAGCCCCCCGCGGACGAGAACTCCTTCACGGAGTACACCCGCTCGCGGTACGGGGAAACGCTCTACCGCCTGTTCTTCAAGCCCTATACCGAGAAGTTCCTTCAGATCCCCTGCGAGAGCGTGCACGTCGACTGGGCGAAGACCGGGATCAACCGCGCGGTCATCGACAAACGGGTCAAGAGCGACTCCCTCTTCGCTCTCGTCAAGAACGTTCTCATTCCCCGGCCGGTGGTGACGGAGTTCATTTACCCGAGCCGAGGCGGCTTCGGCACGTTCTCTGAGAAGCTCGCCGAGGCCGTCTCTGGCCGCGGCGGCGGCATTCTCCTCGAGAACACCGTGACCGCGCTCGTGACTTCGGAGGATCGCGTCGACGAAGTCGTGCTCGCGGACGGAAGGAGGATCCGCCCGGGTCATCTCGTCTGGAGCGGCAATCTGATCGCGCTCGCGAAGCTCCTCGGAAAAGAGCCCCCGGCGATCCGCTACCTCTCGACCGTCCTCTATAACATCGAGGTGGAGGCGGAAGTCCTGCAGCGCCAGCAGTGGATCTACTACGGCGGACGCGACACCGTTCTCTCCCGGATCTCCATCACCACCGAGATGGCGCCCTACATGGCGCCCGCGGGGAAGACCGGCCTTTGCGTCGAGGTGACGGGCTTCGAAGGAGAAGGAGCCTGGAAGGATCCCGAGGCGCTCGCTCCTCAAATTCTCGAAGACCTCGTCCGCTTGAAGCTCGTCCGTTCCGAGAAAGATTTCGGGCCGGTCCACATCGAGCGCGTTCGCGACACGTACCCCATCTACGATCTTCGCTACAAGGAGAGTTTCGCCCTCGCTGCCCGCATGGTGAAGCCGTTCTCTAACCTGAAGCTCCTCGGGCGAACGGGCGCCTACTGGTACAACAACTCCGATCACTCGATGAAGATGTCCCTGCACCTCGCGCGGCATCTCCTCGCCGGCGCGCCGATGAAAGAGAAGGAAGCCCTGTTCGAGGTCTGAGGACCCTCCCGGCCCGACCGATGCTCCTGAAATCGCTCGCCGCTCTCGGATTCGCGCACATCCTCCCCGGGCTTTTCATTGCGAAGCTCCTCGGCCTCGGCCGCTCGCGCGAAGAGCGGCTCCTGATGGCGGCCGTCCTCGGAGGGCCGATCGCGGCTCTTCTGTACCTCGCCGTCCTTCTCACCGGGATCGAAGCGGTCTTCTGGGCTCCTTCGGCTCTTCTCGGACTCGGGGCGCTCTTCGTCCCCGAGAGGCGCGGAAGGACGCGGCTCTCCTTCGATTGGCCCAGGAAGTCGCTCGCGTGGCTCGCCGCAGTCGTCGCCCTGGTCCTCATCCCCTACCTCTTGACGACGGGAAGTCTCTACCGCGTCGACGCGGGGGGAGAGCTACTTCTCGACCGGGCTCTTCAGAGGGACGCGCTCTTCCATCTCGGCGTCGTGCGCTCGCTCGAAACGAGCTATCCGCCGAGGCTCCTTTCCGTCTCGGGCGAGCCCATCTCATACCACACGGGCTATCACCTGCAGCTCGCCCTCTGGGCCCGCTTTTTCGCTATCGAGCCCGAGGACGGGCTGGTGCGGCTGGGAGCGGTCTTTCAAATCATCCTCTACGTTCTGAGTGCTTACCTTCTCGCGCGGAGGCTAACCGAGCGCGAATCCGCCCGCGTTCTGTCCGCCGTCCTGGTTCTCGCCTCGGGATTCGGATTTGCCTTTTTCTTCCGGCCCTCCGTCGATTGGTGGAGCCTCACGTTCATGGATTGGGCGCTGGTCTCGATCTTTCTCGCGAACCCTCTCCTCGCGGCGCTTCCGCTCCTTTTCGTCGGGCTCGCCCTTCTGCACGACTATCAGGAGACGGGCGCCCGGGGGAGCCTCGCGGCCGGAGCGGGAGCGCTTTCATTCCTCTTTCTGGTGAAGATGTTTCTCGGCGCCCAGGTGCTCGCGGCGCTGGGGCTCGCGGCGATCTTCAAGCGGGGGGAGCGCCGAGCGTTACTCTCGTTCGCGGTGCTCGCTCTCGCTTCGGCCCCGCTGGTCCTGAGAACGTTCGCAGCCGCCGCCGGCTCCAACACCGCCGTCGGCTTTCGCCCACTCGAAGTCGTTCGCTACTCGATGGAGAAGCTCGACTGGCCCGCGGCGGTCGATGCCCTCGCCGACGTGGGACGCTTCACCGCGCCCGCGGAGGGCTTCCTTCCCGTTGCCGCCGCGACGCTCCTGTGGCTCGTGGGGTTTCTCGGCCTCCGCATTCTGGGTCTCGGCGTGGTCTTCCGCGATCTGTCCTCACGCTCTTTTCTCCCTTCCGTCCTCGCGTGGTTCGCGGTCATCGGATTTCCCCTGTCTCTCGTCCTTCGGATCGCGCCCGCGGAAGCGCAGGGACTGTCCCGGCTCGAAGCGCTCAACGACGCCGGCTGGTTCGCGACCGCGAGCGGGATCGTTCTCTGGTTTCCCACGGCGCGGGCGCTCTCGGGCCTGAGGGCTGGAGTCGCCGCGCTCGCCGTCCTGGCTTTGGCACTTCCTTCGACCGCCCAGCATTTTTTCCATGCGGCCTCTCTCGGAGCGGACCGGGTCGGCCGGTCCCGGGTCGAAGCGGCGATCGAGGCGGAGCGAGTCTCGTCGCCCGACAGCATCTGGGTCGAGACTCCCGATCGTTCTCGTCCCTCGCTTCTCGCGTACTTCTCCGGGCGAGCTTCGGTCTACGATCCCTACGTCGGCTACGACTACATGTTCTTCGGCCGGGAGGAGGTCGAGTACCGGAGGCATGCCGTGGCGCAGTTCTGGTCGTCGAACGACCCCGCGTACCTCGCGTGGTTTCTGAAGCGATACCGCACCGGCTTCGTCTGGCGCGAGGGACGTGAGCTCCCTGATTCCTCTCGGGATCTCTTCGAACCTTTCTTCGCGAGCGGCGAAGTCGAGCTCATGAAGGTAAGGAGCGGCGCGGTCGGGCGGGCCCTGGCCCTCGAGATCTCGACCCCGGATTCGATCCCGATGGGAGGGCGCGGGCAGCCTTACTTCGGCTCCGGCTGGCTGAGGCCGGAGGACACCACGAATCTTCGGCTTCTGCCTCCCGGTCGAGCGAAGCTCTATCTGCCTCTCGAGCGCGAGATGTTCCTCGATTTCGAGCTCGGCTTTGGTTCCGATCGGGGCGAGCTCCGGGTGAACGGCGCCGCTCCGGTTGTTGCTGAAGGGCGCGGCCTTCGCTTCGAGCTCGCGCCGCGAGGGGCGCGCGGCCTCCAGGCGATCGAGGTCGTTTGGCGCGGCTCGTCGCCTCTGGTCGTGAGCGCGATCCGGACCGCCGCCATGGTACCGTAGCCCCCGTGATGACCCCGTTCGGCGAGCTCGAGATCGCGGATGCCCACGCCCACTTCTTCTCGCACAACTTCTTTCGGACGCTGGCCGCGAGCCTGGAGTCGCCCGAGGTCTTGAAAGAGAAGCTCCCCTTCGAGTTTCCGTCCGAGGATCCGGCGGAGCTCGCCTCTCGCTGGGCGGCCGAGCTCGATCGTCACGGTGTGGCGCGGTCGGTCCTCATCGCGAGCGTTCCCGGAGACGAGGAGTCCGTCGCCGCCGCGGCCCGCGCCTTCCCGGAGAGGTTCATCCCCTACTTCATGCTGAACCCGCGCGCCACGGACGCTCTCGAACGCGTGAAGCGGGCGTTTCGGGAGCTCGGCCTTCGCGGGGTGTGTCTCTTTCCCGCGATGCACCATTTCCACCTCTGGGAGAAGGATCTCCGTCCCATCCTGGAGGTGGTCGCGGAACACCACGGTATCGCCTTCGTGCACTGCGGGATCCTGAAAGTCGGCGTCCGGGACAAGCTCGGGCTTCCGAGCCCGTTCGACATCCGATTCGCGAACCCACTGGACGTCGCCGGCGTCGCCAGGTCGTTCGGGACGATTTCCTTCGTGCTCCCGCATTTCGGCTGCGGCTTCCTCCGCGAGCTTCTTCTGGTCGCGAGCGAGTGCGGAAACGTCCATACCGACACCTCGAGCTCGAACTCCTGGATCGAAAAGCTCCCCGAGCCGATGAGCCTCAAGCGGGTGTTCGAGCGCGCCCTCGCGGTCTTCGGCCCGGAGCGCATCCTCTACGGGTCGGACTCGAGCTTCTTCCCCCGCGGTTTCCTGCGCGATCACCTGGAGACGCAATTGAAGATCCTGGCGGAGATCGGCGTGAGCCCGGCCGACGCCGCCGGAATCTTCGGCGGAAACCTGATCCGCCTGGCGGCTTTGAATAAAGCGAAAGAAAGGGCGGGCCATGGACACCCGAATGCATGAATGTCTTGACTGACGCCTCACTCGACCAACTGGTGGCGGTCCAAAAGGTGTTTCCGCGATCCCGGAGCAGGGCGACAGCGAGGTTGTCCTCCAACGTGGCCGCCTGCCGAGCTGCCTGAAATGTTCGGAGGACGAACAGCGGCAGGAACCGCCACGACCGCACACGCAGCCGCGTAATTGATACAACTGGCATGAGCATCATTCTCCGCTGAGGTCGGGCTAACGGCTTGGCGATCAGCGGCGGGGCGCTTTGCGCCCCGTCCGCTGCAACACCTTGTTAGCTGCCGACGACGGGTTTTGGACGCCGACCAATATGATCTTTTTGTCACCGAAAGCTGCAACGAGTTCTAGATTTCCTCCAATCGCGGCGAGGTACCGCTGGAGCGTAGAAACCTGGCAGTCGTCGAATACCTCGCGTCCCTCGATCCGCGAGATATCTCCTTGATCGATTTCGGAAGCCTCGGCGACCTCCAACTGCGTTCGCCCCACGGCTTCGCGTACCGCTCGGAGGGACAAATGAACGCCCCGTTGCGCTCGTAAGCCCCGCCCCAGCACGCGGACAGGTTCTCTTTCCGGTTCATTCCGTCGTTTTGTTGCCTGACTCATTGCTGGTCTCCTGTCTCGTAGACATCTCGTTCGCCGCTCATGGCTGGCCGCGCGCTGATGATTCGGTCGCGGTCGCCACGTTCGACGCGGACGACGCACAATATTCTCTCGCGCAGCGATGTCCCAATTGCCACCATCCGACCTATCCCCGACCCGTCATCCAAGAAAACCGCTGCTGGATCTGCAAAAACCGTCGCGGCCTCGAAAAACGAGACCCCATGCTTTTTCAGATTGGACGCAGCCTTGTCCTCGTCCCACTCGAAGTCGCCTTCCACAATGGTCGGCATTTGATCAGTCCGAATATGGGATGTAACCCAAGTTTTGTCAAGTCCACGCCGATCTTCAGCACCCGCCGTCCCGAGAAGTTTCACCGCCGGCTGGTCCATCGGAACACCCGACGCGGTCGTCGAAATTGCCGAGCCTATCGCGGTTCCGGCAGAAGGCTTCGTGGACTACCAGTACGTCTACGTCATGACGGATTTCCTATTGGATTTCCGTCTCAAGTCCGGGTAGAGGTCTTCAGCACCTGCATCGCGTTTTGCACGCGATCGAGGTGGAACTTCTTCAGCACTTCCGAAAGGCGCGGATGCTCGCCCGTGAGCTCCGTAAGGACTTCCTTGTCGATGCGAAGAAGCTCCGAGTCCTCCGTCGTGACCGCGGTCGCGGTCCTTGGAACACCGGTCAGAAACGAGACCTCGCCGAAGAACTCGTTAGGCCCGATCCTTCCGAGACTCACGTTTCCCTCGCGCCGGATCTCGATCCCGCCCCTCTTCACCAGGAAGAGGGCGCCGTCCGTGGCGCCTTCCTGCGCCACCTCGATCCCGGCCGGAACTTGAAGGAACTCGAACTTCGATGCGAGCCGCTGGCGCTCGCCCGCGTCCATGAACTCGAAGAGCGGGCTCTCCGCCAGGACCCTCGCCAGGACCCGGCGGTGATACATGCGATCGAGGACCGTCCCCACCCTTGGATGGCGCGCGACGACGCTCTCCATCGTCTCGTAGCCGAGCTCCAGGATCTCGCTCTCCTCGGCGGCAACCACCGTCGCGGTTCTGGGCTCTCCCGTGAGAAACGCGAACTCCCCGAGGCACTGGCCCGCGCCCGCGGTATCGAGCTTCCTGCCTTCGTTCCGGATCTCGAGAGTCCCGCTCACCACGAAGCAAAGCGAGCGGCTTCGGTCCCCTTTCTCGAACACCACGGCGCCCTCGCTCAAGAATCGCCGCTTCAGACCCGACGCCGCGCTCAGGAGCTCCTCCGGGCCGAGGTCGGAGAGGAGAGGAATGCCGGCCAGGGGGCCGGAGCCGGCTTCGGGCGCCAGCGCTTTCTCCTCTGCTTTTCCCTGCGCCCGCTGTTCGTCGCGAAGCCGGCTCGCGTTCACTTTGGCGACGTAGGAAAGGGGGTTCTCGAACGTGGGGTCGAGCTGGAGAATCTTGACGCCCGCGGAAATCGCGGCGAGAACGTTCCCCGAGGCGGCGAGGAGCTCCTGGAGAGCGAAGAACGTCGATATCGCCTCGTCACGGCGTCCGGCCGCGGCGAGCCATTCGGCGAGACGGACCCGGAGGCGCGCCGATTTCGGCTGGGACTCGACGAGCGCCATCAGCGCGGAGATGGCTTCCTTGGCTTCCCCCGATTGGTAGAGCGCCTGGATTTTGTCGAGATCGTCCACGCCCCGCGAAGGCGCGGGCGCTCGTCTTCCGGCCTTGAGCATGCGCTTTGTAACAAACAGGATCGCAAGGGGCAGACACGTTGTCAACGACTTATCGCGACTCATCACGACTCGCGCGACTCATCGTGACTCGGCCGTCCGCTTGTCGGAGCCCCAGCCGGTCGCGATTGCGAGCAGCATCACCGCGAGAAGACCGAAGGAGTGTAAGTTCCAAATCCCGACGGCGAACGGACCGAGGCGCGGCATTCCGAACTCCTCGCCCGAAGCGGTCTGCGTCGCCGCGAGAATCGTCGGGATCATGTAAGGAAGGATGAAGGGGAACACGCACACGGTGATATCCAGGAGGTTCGCCCTTCGATAACGCGAGATCCCGAAACGTTCTCCCGCGCGGCGGGCGAAGTTTCCGACCGTCAAGATCGCGACCACGCTGTGGGTGGTGACGAGGACCGCGGCGGTGGTAACCGCCACGATTCCAACCTCCGCGCCGCGAGGGGAGTGGATCCATCTCGACGCGGCCTCGACCATCCGATCGAGGACCCGCGAGGCCTCGAGCGGGCCCACGAGTCCCATGAGCAGAAGCGTGAAGATCGAAGCGCCGACCCCGCTCTCCATTCCCTCGATGAGGAGCCCTCGGGCGCTGAAGCTCGCGGCGTCGACGTAGATGAGATCCGAGAACTGCAAGAGTCCGAAGGCGAGGCCGAGAGCGATCGAGAGCGCGATCCCGGTGAGGAATCCCTCGAGGAGGCTCCGGCCTTTCAGAAGGAGGGCTACGACCACAACGGGAACGAGCAGCATCACGAGCCCCCGGTAGCTTCCGGAGACGGCGGGCGCGACCGCGGCCGCGACCGACGCCGTTCCCAGCGCGAGGTACCCTGCGAGCGCGAGGGCCGCGGCGACGAGGGCGTAGGGAACGCGGCTTCGCACGACGCCTCCGATGTCGGCTTCCTGGGTGAACGCGGACGCGATCGTGGTGTCGGAGATGGGCGAGATGTTGTCCCCGAACGTCGCCCCCCCGAGGATCGCGCCCATCAGAACCTCCGGCGCCGCGCCGAGGGCGCCGCCCGCGGGGTAGAGGAGCGGGCCACAAACCAGGACCGTGCCGAGGCTCGTGCCTGTCGCCGTCGAGACCACGCAGCAGATGAGAAAAGAGGCGGCGACGTATCCGCTTCCGTGAAGCCCGGCCTCGTTCGCGATCTGGATCAACGCCGCGACGAACCCCGTCTCTTTCAAAAGACGCCCGAGGACTCCAGCGAGAAGCCAGGCGAGAATCATGATGGCGACCAGCGGCCGGCTCATCCCCTGAATCGCCTCGTCGGCGAAGCGAGTCCGATCGCGGCTCATGAAGAGTCCGACGGTCAGGGCGAGAAGGACGACCGGCCAGAAGCCGCGCTCGTTCGGAGCCCCCGAAAGGCCGAGCCAGGCGACACCCGCGAGGAAGACAGCAAAGGGCGCGAAGACGCCGAGATCCCCGCCCCAGAAGCGCAGCGGAGCCGGAGAAGCAGTCATCTTGACGCCGGCGGCGTTTGTACACGATAGTTGAGCCAAAACCAAGATGAATCGGCCTTGAGCACGTTCTCGTCTCGAATTCTGGCGCTCTTCGCGGCTCTGGCCCTCTGCGCGTGCGGGGGAGAGTCCAAGGAGTCCTTTCCCGAAGAGGACCGGCTCCTCGAAAGCCTGATGGAGGAGTACGTCGCCGCCCGGTTCGGTTTCTACCCCGTGGAGTCGACGCTCGCGGGACTTCCGGGGCGCGATGCGGCGCTCGGAACCTTCTCGCGCGCCGACATCGGCGGCCGCGTCTTCTGGCTTTCCGACTTTCACACCAAGCTGATGGGGTTGAAGCTCCAGGCGCTCTCGCAGCCCGCGTACCTCGATGCCCTCTGGCTCACGAGCCTCACCAAAGCGGAGCTCTTCGATCTCGAGAATCGGCGCCTCTGGGCGATCTCTCCGGCGTTCTACGGCGAGCAGATCCGAACCGGCCTCGTCTCCCTGCTCCTGGCTCCGGGTCTCGCGAACCGGACGGAGGAGCTCGGAGGGAGGCTCGAAGCCATCTCGACTCTCGTGGACCAGGCGAGTGAGAACCTCGGCGAGCTCCCGGATTCCCACCGCCGCGACGGCCTTCGCTCGCTTCTCCTCTGCCGCGAACTCCTGTCGGAGATGCCGGTGCTTCTCGAAGGCAGCGTCCCGTCCTACCGCGTGGCGGAGCTCTCGGAAAAGAGCCGGCTCGCGATGCGCGCGCTTCAGACGCTTTTGTCCAGGCTCTCACAGGATCCCGCGACCGCTCCGGCCTCCTCGGCCGTTCTGCCCCTGGGCGCTGAGGGTTTCAGCCTGTACCTCCTCCACCACGAGATGGCCGACTGGCCGAAGGAGCGAATCCTTCTCGAAGCGAAGGAGGCGATTTCGGCCGCGTCGAACGAACTGACCGAGGTCGCGCTCGATCATCTCGCGGACCGAGATCTCCGGACGATCCTTCTGGAGAGCACGGTGTCCCAGGCTCCGGGAGAAGAAGACGTCGCTTCCTTCGAGGCGCGCGCCCGCGGCTTCCTCGACGCCGGCGAGGACTTCCCGGAGCGCGCGATCCCGGTCCGGCTCGTTCCTCCGTACTTCCTCGCACCGGAATGGGTTCGTCTCTGGCGGCCGGCATCGCTCGATCCGGTCAAGGAGGTGTCGCTCCTTTTGAGCGCCGCGGCTCCGGCGAACGCGCGGGAGATCGAGCTCTCGACGCTGGCCGAAGTGGCGGGAGGCTACCGGCTCTTCGTTCGGCAGTCGGAGTCGGCGAGTCTGCTCCGAAGAGTCTTTCGCGCCAGGACCGCGAGCGAAGGATGGAAGTCGTGGCTTCTCCGGCGGGTCCTCGATCGCGGCTACGCCGAGGGCGATCCCGAGCTCCGGCTCCGGCAGATGCACCGCGACCTCCTCGAAGACCTCCGGCTCGAAGCCGTGGTCTCGATCCATGCCTACGGGATGGGCCTGGGAGCGGCGGAGCGGCGGTTCCGCGAGGCCGGATATCTCTCCGCCGAAGCCGCAGCCCTGGAGGCGGAGAGGGCCGCGGTCGATCCGGGCGCGGGAAGCGCGGCCCTGGGACGCTTGCTTCTGGAAGAGATCGCCCGAGACTACGTGCGGTCCCATCCGCTCGCGTCTTCCGCCGAGCTCGAGGAGGTTCTTCTCGCGGAAGGTTTGGTGCCGTTTCGCCTCTTGCGCTTCAAGTTCCTGGGGTTGCCCTAGCGAAGATCCAATACAAGGGGGATAAGGGGATAGGAGGAGATAGGGAGATAAATTGCGGACGCTCTGGGGGTGGCTTCAGCGAGATGCGTTCGCGTGGGCCGCGTCGGCTCACGAGGTGTATCGGGCCGCCTGAGCTCGCGCGAGATCGACGGGTTTCTTTCGAGGCCGACCCGATGCCAGCCACTCGATGATGGACAGCCCGCCGAGCGACCGTTGCCCCGCCACGAGCCAGCCGGCTACAGTCCAATCATCGACGCTCTCCGGATCGAAACACTGGAGAATCCCGCTGAGACCGGGGTGAACCTCGTTTCGGTCGTTGAGCTGAAAGGCGGGATACACGAGGGCGCCGTCTCTGGTGCGAAGCCCGAGAAGGGTTCGTCGCTTGCGGCGATCGGCGATTGCCTGCCGAGAGACACTTCCCAGAACGCGAGCGAGTTTGGCGGCGGAGTAGAAGGGGCCGAGGACCTCGTCCCAGGGTGATGGGGATGGCACGGTCGCAAGCATGCGACCCGCGATTTGCTCGGCCGTGCCAAGCTCTCGAAGCGTGCGCCCGCGCTCCGCAAAGGCCGCTTCCAGATCCGCCAGCTCGCGGCGGACGCACCCCGCGACATTCTCCGCGAAAGAGTCTCCCTCGAAGAGTCGGTTTGCCGTCGCCGCCACGCTCAAAATGTAGCATCGACGGGAGGCGCCGGGTAACCCGTTCCGCCCTTTCGATTCCCGTGCGATGACCGGCGCCGCGCGCCTGGCCATTTGCAATCAAGCGTCCCATTGGATATGTTTTACATAGGTAAACCAAGTTTTTCAAGGGTAAAACAAGCGTGGGCACTCAATCTCAGATCTCCGCCACGATCTCTTCCGCCACGAAGGAGGAGTTGGATCGGTTCACTGACAGCCACGGGCTGAGGAAGAACTTTGTCGTCGAGCAGGCCCTTCTCTTCTTTATGGCGGCCAGGCGTGAGTTGCCCGACGAGGCCTTCGTTCCCTCGCGCATCGTTTTGGAGGACAAGGATTTCGATCGGATCGTCGCGATGATTGAACGGCCGCCAGCTCCCGTCGAGGCGCTCCGGAAACTGATGCGTGGCGGAAGAAGTTGAGATCCGGCTGCTCCGGCCCGAGGACGACCGGAGGGCGTTTTCGTGCGGACAGCCTGATCTCGACCGCTTCTTCCACCATTACGCCGGTCAGAACCAGTTCAAGCTTCACCTCGCGGTAACGTACATAGCCACAGTTGAGACTCGAATGCTCGGATTCGCGACCGTCACGGTCGGAAGTCTGGAGCGGAGAAACCTCCCCTCCGCACGGATGCGACGACGACTGCCTTCCTACCCGCTCCCTGTCCTTCGGCTCGCGCGACTCGGTGTGGATCAGCGGGCCCAGGGACTCGGCGTGGGGCGCGCGCTGCTCCGCCACGTCTTATCTCTCGCGCTGAATCAGCGGGACTCGCTCGGTTGCATCGGCGTCGTCACCGATGCCAAACCGGAGGCGGTCGCTTTTTACGCGCGGTACGGCTTCGAGCGAATCGAAGCAGTCCGCGAGGGCGCTCTTCATGGCGATGCGACGCCGCTATTCCTCCCACTTAGCGTCGTGGACCAAATATAAATCCAAGGGGGATAAGGGGGACAGGAGGGGCCTCGTGGCCCTCCGGTTTACTCCTTCGGGCTGGGGATCTATACTGTTCGAAATCCCTCCCACATCATGAATCCACGATCGACCGGGGCGCTCGCTGTCGTTGTCTCCTCGACGCTCGCTCCTATCGGCATCGCGGCCCTCGTTCTGGGACCCCCGGCTTCGAGGCTTGCCTTTGCCCTTCTGGTCGGCGCGGTGTTGCTCTTGTTGTTCAGCTTGTGGGTCCTGTGGCGCCGGACGGAACGGGAGCGAGTGGAGCTCGAGTCGGCGCTCTCGAACGAGCGCGAGCGCGCGACAATCGCGCGGGAGCAGGCCTGGCAGAACGCCTTTCTCGGTCAGGTGGTCGAAGAGCTTCGCCTGTTTCAGGACGAGGACGACCTGTGGTCCGCCGCGACGACCGCTCTCGGCCGCGCGCTCGAGGCGTCGCGCGTGGTTGCCTACGAGAGAGACTCGAGGGGGGTGTATCTGCTGCGGGCGCAGTTCGAAGGAGACGGCGTCCCCCCTCTCGACGAGGGCTCGAGTATACCGGCCTCGGTGGTTCAGGACCGCGAGCTCCAGGCGCGCATCGCCCGTTCGGACCTCGCCGTCGAGGAGGACCCCGAGCTCCGTGCCCTGGCCTTCGGGCTGCGACTCCGGTCGCTGGTGGTCGTGCCGGTCGAGAGAGAAGGCGGGGAGCGGGCGGCGATTGCCATCCATCATTGTGACGCTCCTCAGAAGTGGACCGAAGGGGAACGGCGCTTTCTCCAGAGGCTCGCGGAGCACGTGGCGGGAGTTCTCGACAGGGCGAAGCTCTCCCGGAGGCTGTCCTACGAGGCTGAGGTAAGGCTCGGACTCTTCCGGCTCGCGCAGGCCCTCGCCGCGTTGAGGGACTTCTCCTCGGTGGTCGAGGTGGCGGTCTCGGCGGGGGCTCCCCTCGCTCGAGCCACCGTGAGCGCTGTGCTGGTCGAGGACGACCGCGCTGGATTTCGCATCGCGGCGAGCTCGGGTATCGCCGAGCGTTCGGGCTCCCTCTCCATTTCCGCCCTCCGGCCGCGCCTGGACGAGGCGATTCGCGAGCGATCGAAGGTGAGCGTCGAGCCCGCCGGAAGCCTGGGGCTCGCGCTCACCCTGGTGCCGATGTTTTGCGGCCGCGAGCTCATGGGGGTCTTTCTCTTCGGAAGCGACCCGTCGGCGCCTTCCGCGCCTTCCGTGGAAGGACTCGATCTCGAGGCCGCGCAATCGGTCGCGGAGCTCGCTGCCGCGGCGATCGAGAACGCGCGGCTCTTCGAGTCGGCCTCCTCGTCGGCGTCGGAGCTGCGGGCGCACTGGGACGACGGAGGCGATCTCGCGCTCGTCCTCGACGACTCGGGCGCGATCCTGGACGCGAATCTCGCCGCGAGCCGGGCCCTCGGCTATACCGCCGCCGAGCTCGCGGGCGCTAAGCTCGACACTCTGTTCGCGGCGGAGTCGGCGGCGCGCTGGCGCAAGGTCGAGCCTTCTCTCCTTCGCGGAGCGAGGCTCCGCGACCAGCCGCTGAAGCTTCGTGGAAAGGACGGCTCGGCGATCGAGGTCAACGCGAACGCCTCGGCGGGAGCCTCGGGGCGTTTGCGGCTCTCTATGCGCGACGTGACGGAGATTCACGAGTTGGAGCTCCAGCTTCGCCAGAGCCAGAAGCTCGAGGTCCTGGGCACTCTCGCGGGGGGTATCGCGCACGACTTCAACAACGTCCTCGGGGGGATCCTCGGCTACGCCTCGCTCTTGCGCGCGTACTTGAAGGATCGCCCGACGGCGGCGAAGTACGTGGAGACCATAGAGCGCGCGGCAATGCGAGGGGCGGAGCTCACCGGCCGGCTGCTTTCCGCATCGCGAAAGAGCCCGGGGCAGCTCCTGCCGGTGAACCTCAATCAAGTCGTCGAAGAAACCCTCGAGCTCCTCGTTCACACCATTTCCAAGGGGATTCGCATCGACAAGCGCCTCGACCCCGGACTCCACCTCATGATGGCGGATGCGAGCCAGCTGCAGCAGATCGTCCTGAATCTCTGCGTGAACGCCCGGGATGCGATGCCGGAAGGAGGGCTCCTCCGCGTTTCCACGAGGCTCCTCAGAGGCGCGGAAACGGGTGAGCCGGGAAGACCTGAAAGAAAGGTCCGGCTTTCGGTCGAGGACACCGGAGTCGGCATGGACGCGACGACTCTCGCTCGGCTCTTCGAGCCTTTCTTCAGCACCAAGGGCGAAGCCGGAACCGGACTCGGCCTCTCCGTCGTTTACGGGATCGTGAAGGCGCTCGGCGGTGACGTGGGAGTGAAGAGCTCACCGGGACGGGGGGCGCGCTTCGAGGTGGTGCTGCCGTGCCGTTGGGCCGAGGAGAGCCTGGTCGAGACCCACGTCGAGGAGGCGGCTCGGGGCCAGGGCGAGCTGATACTTCTGGTCGACGATGAGAAAGTGCTGCGCGATCTGGGAAGGGATATCCTCGAGAACCAGGGCTACCGCGTGGCGACGGTCGGGAGCGGTGAGGAAGCTCTCGACTACCTGCGGGAAGCGCGGGACGTAGCCCTGGTGATCCTCGACGTGGTGATGCCCGGTCTCGGCGGAAACGAGACCTACCGAAGGCTCCGCGGGCTCGATCGCTCGATCCCGGTCCTCTTCTCGAGCGGCCTCACCGCGGAAGAGAGCGGGCGGGACGTCCTCGACGAGGGCGCCGCGGGTTTCATTCCCAAGCCTTACGGAATCGGCGACCTCACCCGCGCGGTCTCGTCGGTCCTGCACCGCGACAACCCGAGCCTATTGCACTAGTGCATTAGCCCCTGCCCGCCACGGCTTCCGACTATAATTCGCCCCGGCCGTTCCGATGCGGATTCTCACCATCGCCCCCCAGCCATTCTTTCAGCCGCGCGGCACGCCGTTCAGCGAGCTCTACCGTGCGCGGGCGCTGACGGAGCTCGGCCACTTCGTTGACATGGTGACCTATCCCATCGGGGAGGACGTCTCGATGCCCGGGCTCCGGATCCTGCGCGCTCCGCGGGTTCCGGGAATCCGCCGGGTGCGAATCGGTCCATCGCTCGCCAAGATCCCCCTCGACGCTCTGGTCTTCGCGTCGTCCTTGAAGAGACTTCTCACCCACCGCTACGACCTCCTCGACTGCCACGAAGAGGCGGGGCTCATGGGTGTCGTTCTCGGGTGGCTCTTCTCCGTCCCCGTCCTCTACGACATGCACTCGTCGCTCCCCGAGCAGCTCTCGAACTTCCAGTACAGCCGCAACCGCGTTCTCCGCTCGCTGTTCGATTGGGCCGAGCGCGTGACGGTGAAAGGCTCTGACGCGGTCATCGTCGTCTGCCCCTATTTGAAAGACGTGGTCTCCCGAATCGATCGCGAGAAGCCGTGTTTCCTCATCGAGAACTCTCCGCTCTCGGAATCTGGAGAGGAGATCGCGGACGACGAAGCTCTTCGCATCCGACGGGAGCTCGGTCTCGAGGAGACGTTCGTAATCCACTACAGCGGGACCTTCGAGGCCTATCAAGGTCTCCCGCTGCTCTACGCAGCTTTCCGCATCGCGGCGGAGAAGCTGCCCTCGGCCCGGCTCCTCATGGTAGGAGGTACTTCACCCCAGGTCGAAGAGGGGAAGCGCGAGGTCGCGCGCTATGGGCTCGCCGAGCGCGTGGTCTTTACCGGACAGCGCCCACCGTCTTCGATGCCGCGCTACCTCGCGATTTCTGACGTGCTGGTCTCCCCGAGGTCGTCGGGGACGAACACCCCGCTCAAGATCTACTCGTACCTCCGCGCGGGTAAGCCCATCGTAGCGACGCGCCTTTTGACGCACACCCAGGTGCTCGACGACGACAGCGCCGCGCTCACGGAGCCTTCGCCCGAAGCTTTCGCCGAGGCACTCCTCGCGCTCGCGAAAGACCCCGAACGGCGCCGGCGCCTCGGGGCGGGCGCGCGCCGGCTGTCCGAGGAGCGGTATAGTTACGCGCGCTACCTGGAGCGGACTCGGGAAGTCCTCGACTTCGTTTCGAAGCGCCTCGCGAGCCCCGGCCGCGCCCGGGAAGCGGCGATCGACCGATGAGAAACCGAATCTTTACCCTCACAGTCCTCTGGGGGATCTCGATGGGAACGGAAGCATTCGCCCAGCCGGATGCGTCTTCCCGGCCCCGGGCTCGCGACATCGGTCTCGCTCCGGGAGTTCTGAAGACCGGACCGCTCAACGCCATCACTGACGTCGAAGGCGTTCTCGTCGGACAGGTGACGATCTGGGAAGGGGAGAACGTCCGCACCGGTGTGACGGCGATCCTTCCCCACGGCGGAAACCTGTTCCAGGAGAAAGTGCCCGGGGCGATCTACCTCGGCAACGCCTTCGGGAAGCTCGTGGGCTACACCCAGGTGCAGGAGCTGGGCTTCATCGAGACTCCGATCGTCCTCACCAACACCCTTTCGGTGTGGGAGGCCGCGGACGCCGTGGTCACCCATCTCCTCGCTCTTCCGGGAAACGCGGAGGTCCGCTCCGTCAATCCCGTGATCGGGGAGACGAACGATGGCACCCTCAACGACATTCGCGGGCGGCACGTCGACGAGCGCCACGTCCTCGAGGCCCTTCGCGGCGCCCGGGGAGGGCCGGTTGCTGAAGGAGTCGTCGGAGCGGGCACGGGGACGGTCGCCTTCGGCTGGAAGGGCGGCATCGGGACCTCGTCGCGTCTCCTCCCCGAGTCTCTCGGCGGCTACACCGTTGGTGTCCTGGTGCAATCGAACTACGGAGGAGTTCTTTCCATGGACGGCCTTCCGGTAGGTGTGGAGCTCGGCCGCTACTACCTGAAGGACGAGGTCTCGGGGCCGGGTGCCGACGGTTCGATCATGATGGTGGTGGCGACGGATGCGCCCGTCGCCGCCTTCGGTCTCACGCGGATCGCCAAGCGAGCGATGCTCGGGCTTTCGCGCACCGGGGCGACGTCGTCGAACGGAAGCGGGGACTACGTCATTGCCTTCTCGACGGCACGCGAGCTGCGGAGCGCTTTCGAGTCGAACGGAAGGACCGAGGGAGCGCCCGTTCTCCGCAACGACGATCTCTCGCCGCTCTTCCAGGCGGCGATCGAGGCGACGGAGGAAGCCGTCTATAACTCGATGCTGAAGGCCGTCGACGTCGCCGGACGCGACGGCAATCGCGTGGAGGCCCTTCCGCTCGATCGGCTCCTCGAGATCGGAAAGAAGTACAACCGGCTGCACCCGCCGGCGTCGGGTCGGTAGCTTGCCGAAAATCCGGGCGCTCCAGATCTGCGATCACCTCGGCTGGGAAGGCTCCCGGATGCACGGGGTGAAGAGGCTCTTCGCCTGGATGATCCCGAGGTTCGATCGCTCCCGGTTCGAGGTATCGCTCCTGAGCCTGCGAAAGAAGGACCTCTCGGAGGACAACCTCGAGAGCCTGGGCTTTCCCGTCTACTACCTGGAGAAAGGGAAGTTCGATCCCTCGACCTTCCCCGCGCTGGTCTCGCTCCTTTCGAAGCTCGAGATCGACGTCGTCCAGACGCACGGCTACGGCGCCACGACGTTCGGGAGGATGGCGGCGAGATGGCTCGGGATCGGGAGCGTGCTCCACGAGCACGCGAACCTGACGGACACTCCCTGGTTCCAGAAGGTCCCCGATCGGCTGCTGGACCCGGTGACCGACGTCGCCATCGCCGTTTCTGAGTCGACGCGCGAGTTCTGCATCCGGGCTCGGAAGCTCTCTCCCAAAAGAGTGAAGAAGGTCTACCTCGGAGCGCCGCTCGACGAGTTCGCACCCTTCTCCCCCGAGGCGCGGCGGGAGGCGCGCGAGAAGCTCGGTTTCGGACCCAACGAAAAGATCGTCGGGACGGTGACGCGGCTCATGGAATCGAAGGGAAATCGCTACCTGGTCGAGGCCGCCTCGATCCTCGCCCGGAAGAGAAACGACGTGAGGGTCGTCGTCGTGGGGGAGGGGCCGCTTCGTTCCGAGCTCGAAGCGCAGGCCCGGGAGATCGGCGTTTCCGAGCGCGTGACGTTTCTCGGGTTCCAACGCGACGTCGCCCAGGCCTTCGCCGCTTTCGACGTCGCCGTCTTTCCCTCGCTCTGGGAGGGAACCCCGCTCACGGTATTCGAGGCGATGGCGATGAAGAAACCCCTCGTCGCCACCAGCGTCGACGGCCTCCGGGACGTTCTCTGCGACGACGAGAACGCTCTCCTGGTCCCGCCGAAGGACGCGAGCGCCCTCTCCCGGGCCCTGGAGCACGTTCTCGACGAGGCCGATCTCGCCTCCCGCCTTTCCGAGAGCGCGCTTCAGACCTCTCGCCGGTTCGACATCCGGATCTTCGTTCACAAGATGGAGAGGCTCTACGAGCTCATCGTCGATCGATACCGGACTTGCGGAGGACGGCCCCACTGGGACTACGGGAAGGACTTCGCGTTTCTCGAGGACGCGGCGATTTCTTCGTGAGATCCTTCTCGAAGCGGCTTTCGTTCTTCCTTCGGGTCGCGGTCTCGATCGGCCTCGTTCTGTTCATGGTCTCGAGGCTCGACACCTCGAACATGCTCCGGTTCCTCCGCCGGGCCGACGTTGGCCTCGTCGCTCTCACGCTCCTCGCGGTCCTCGCCGACCGCGCGCTCATGGGCGTGCGCTGGATGAAGCTCGTCGAAGCCCTCGGGGTCCACGTCGCCCGTTCGAAGCTCTTCAAGATCTTCTTCTTGAGCACGTTCTTCGGGAGCTTCCTTCCGAGCGGGGTCGGAGGGGAGGCGGTGCGGGCGATCTCGTTCTCGCGGCTGACCTCGAAAGGCATCGAGTCCGTCGCTTCAGTCGTGCTCGATCGCCTCATCGGACTCCTGTCGATGCTTCTCACCGGGCTTCTTTCGCTGGTCGTTTTCTATCGGGTCTACCCTCATCCCGCGCTCCTTTACGTCGTCCTTGGGTCCTCGGTCCTGCTCCTCGTGGTTCTCGGCTGCGCCCTCGCGCGGCCGGTCCACGCGAAGCTCCTCGAGCGGTTCGGCTCGGGGAAGGGGCGCTTCTCCGACTGGATCCGGAAAGGAGTCGAGGCCATGGCGCGCTATCGCGAGAAACCCGGTGTCCTCGGGCTCGTGCTCCTGATCTCGACAGGCGTTCAGCTCCTCCGCGTGATCCAGGCCTACCTGCTCTCGGAATCGATGGATCTGGGAACCCCGGCCGTCTATTTTCTCTGCTTCGTTCCTCCGATCCTCGTCGTCACCATGCTGCCCATCTCGGTCGGCGGCTGGGGTACGGCGAACCTCGCCTACGTCGCTCTCTTCTCCCAGGTGGGCATGGATCCGGATGGGGCGTTCGTGCTGTCCGTCCTGATCCTCGGGCTCGGAGTCATAGGCAACCTCCCCGGGGGTTTGATCTATGCTTGGGAGGGTTTTGCCTCCACGAGAGAATCAGTCCTTTGAAACGTATCCTCGTCGTGACCTCGGACGTCCCTCTGGTAAGCGGCGGCCATCGGGTCATCGCCGAGGAGCTGACGAAGGGCCTTCAGCGCGCGTGTTTTATGCCGGAGAGGGTGGACGATTTCCTGGCGGAAGCATCAGGCCTTCCCCAAAGGCCGCCTCGTTGAGTCTCCGGTCGAACGCCACGAACAGCACGCTCTCACCGGCGCTTTCTCGCACGTGGGTCGAGGAGGCGAGTTGAACCGCGTCGCCCGCGCGCAAAGGGTGCCGGAGAAGGAGCCCCCGCGCCGCCTTCGCGATCTCCGGAAAAAACTCGACCACATAGAAGGACTGCATATCTTCCGAGAGCGCCGAAAGCGCACGGTCACGTTCCAACCGGGAAAGGGCGCCGTCTCGGGTTCGTCGTATGAGCGCGGAAGCGACTTCGACCTCCGATAGGCGACTGGTGCAAACCAGACACTCGTCGAGAAGGCTCCGCACTGTAGAACTCTCGGGCTCTTCAACGTATCGCTTCGCGAGGGCGCTGGCGTCGAAGTATCCGATCAAAAGCGGTCTTCCCTATCCTCGATGATGGTCTCGGAGAGGGGGCGTCCCGCGATCCGAATCGGGCGAAAGGAAGAGAGCTTCTTTCTGGACTCGCGCGTGAGACTGCCACGGCTCACGAGCTCGTCCAGGCGCGCCTTCTCCGTCTTCGCGCCCCTGGGGAGAGGCCGGATCTCGGCCACGGGCTCGCCTCTTTCGGTGACGATCAAGGTGGCCCCCTCTCGGACTTCGCGCAGGTAGGCGCCGAGACGGGTCTTGAGCTCCCGGGCGCCGATTTTACGCGGCTTTCGAGCAGGCATGTGGTTATTGTGACCACATCGAACGGGGCTGTCAAGAAGCGCGGAACCAGGAGGAGGTGAGCCCCTGTACACTCGGGTCCGGAGGCCCGATGAGCGTCTCGCTCTCAGGCCGGCTCTTCACGAAGCAGGAGTTTCGCGCCCTGACCGAGGGGTGTGTTCCAAGAGGACGAACGGGTCGAGCTCGTCGACGGAGAGATCGCGGCGGCTACGAAGTGTATCGATGGTGGGTATGGATCCCGCCGGAGCTTTCGTGTTGTCGGTCCTCATCCTCGGGCTCGGAGTCATAGGCAACCTCCCCCGAGGGTTTGATCTATGCTTGGGAGGGTTTTGCCTCCACGAAGGAGTCCTCAACCCGAGCGCAGCGCGAGCGTAGCGAGTCGCGGAGCGAGAGCCGTGGGGGTGGGGCCCCACGGCAGTGATAGGAGGTATTTGAAACGTATCCTCGTCGTGACGTCGGACGTCCCTCTGGTAAGCGGCGGCCATCGGGTCATCGCCGAGGAGCTGACGAAGGCTCTTTTGCGGCAAGGCCATCTGGCGGAAACCGTGAAGACGCCGCAGAACCGATTCGGCAGGCAATTCGGGGCCTATCTCGCTACCTTTCTCACCGACGTCGGAGAGAGCGGCGACGGCCAGCCCATCGACCAGGTCATCTCTCTCCGCTTTCCGAGCTACGCCGTACGCCATCCGAGGCACGTCTGCTGGCTCAACCACCGGATGCGCGAGTACTACGACCTGTGGCCGGCGCTGAAGCGGCGGATCTCGAAAAAAGGCGTCGTCAAAGAGTCGGTGCGCCGCGCGCTCATCCATCGAGCCGATCGGTATTTGCTCACCCGCAACGTGAAGAAGCTCTACGCCCAGTCCAAGACCGTCGCCGCCGGGCTTCGAGAGTTCGGCGACATTCCCTCCGAGGTGCTCTATCCTCCTCCGCCCGAGAGGCCCTATCGCACCGAGGCCTACGAGCCGTTCGTGTTCTCCGCTTCGAGGCTCCACCCGCTCAAGCGCATCGACCTCCTGGTGAAGGCCATGGCCAAGGTGAAGTCGAAAGAGCTCCGCGCGGT
>CAZKNR010000473.1:0-16640 GCA_964553925.1 uncultured Acidobacteriota bacterium | reverse complement strand
GCGAGATGACCGAGCATCGCTCCGTACACCATTCCCATGATCGCGTGGGTGGCGCGCTCGCCTCCGTACACTCCCCCGATGGGAGCTCGCACCCGATCCTCCACGATGAAATCCGCGAGGGTGATCGCGATCTCGGCCGCGAGGAGCGCGGCGAGGAAGATGGCCCAGGCGCCGTGCCAGGCAACCCAGGGGAGCGTTCCCAAGAGAACGGCGTAAATGAAGTCGCGCCCGGCGTGAAGGCGCAGCTCGATTCCCGACGAAGCGCTCCGACCTGGAAGTCGTGCGCGCCACTCATGGTAGTAGAGGGTGTCGAATGCTCCCAGAACGCCCTGTAACGCGAGCAACCAGAGCGCGGTTTTCATCGCGGCATTTCCCTTCGTTCGAGGCCGCCCTCGTACCGGCACAGGAGGCCCACGCCGGGAAAGCTCACTTCGACCGAGACCTGCATTTCGCCATGCTCCCACGCGTACCCGCTCACCCGGGGTGCGAGCCATCGCGGAAGCGAGATTCGCGCCCCGCCCACGTTCAGTCGCGCTGCCTCTTGCTGAAAGACGAGCCGCCCGTTCGAAACCGACAACCGAAAGCCAAGCTCGAGTGAACCCGCTCGCTCCGTCAGAAGGCCGCGCTCTTCCCACTGCCGGGTGACGAGCTCGTCGCTTCCGAAGCGTCGCCTCCAGGTCTCGCCCTCGGCGTCGGAAGTCACGGTGAGCTCGACTTCGACCCTCTCTCCTGCCCGCGGAAGACCGAGAAGCCGGGCGAGCCAGCAAGCCAGCGCTCGATCGCCCCAGCGAACTCGGAAATGACCCGAGGCTCGCATTTCCGCGTTTAGGGGCGTCTCGAAACATCGACGAAGCTGCTCCGGCAGCTCTCTCCAGCGGTCGCCGACGATGCGTGGATAGAGCGGCGTCATTTCGAGCGCCCTTTTATAGCCCATCTGCTTGCAAGAGCCAAGGTGGCCTCTTATTCTGACTTCATGAACCGGCAAGAGGCTGTCGAAGCCCTGGAATTGTTGCGCAAGGTCGTGAGTCAGGCCCGCGACGACACCACGCTCCAGAACTGGGGGGTGATCTGGATGGTGCACGGGATCGTCAACGCCGGAGCTTTCCTGGCAACGAACCTCCTGATGTGGAGAGGCCACGAGTCGCCCTGGCCTTATGTGGCGCTATGGAGCATGGTGCTCCTCTTCAACATTCCCTCCATCTTCGTCCTCAAATCTCGCAGCGCCGGCGCAACCACGTTCTTGGAAAACATGATTTGGCTCATCTGGATGACGTTCATCGCCACCGTGGCGCTGACCGGCCTCGCCAATCACCTCTCGGGATTCAAAGTGTTCACGCTGGGTCCGGTGATTGGAATCTTATCGGCCTTCAGTTTCTCCATGATGGGCGGACTCATGGGCAAGAAGTGGTTCCTGATCGCGGGAGTTTTCGCTCTGGCCTCCCTCGCCATGTCGCTCTACCCCGACTGGCAGTTCGTGATCCTGGGAGCGGTCTGGGGCTGCTGTCAGTTCATCGCCGGCCTCTTCATGGACCGCGCCCGAAGGCGCCGAGTCGCGCTTTCGACTCCGCCCCAAGCGAGACTGGTGTGAGCTGGAACGCCCCCATCGCGCAGATCGAACCTATCAAGATTGCCGCGCTGGGAGCGCTCGCCGCGTCCCGCGTCGGCCTTACGCTCAAGGATCTCTATGGAGCTTTGGTCGCCGCAGGAGTGGCTCGCGGTAACGCGTCTGTCGCTATCGATTCCCTGCGGGAGCGGGGAGAGATCGCTTCCCGCGGCCGGCTCCTCGAGCTCACGAGCGCGGGGATTCGCGCGCTCCTGGAGGCGCAAGCCGAAATCGCGGCGGCGGTGGACCCGAGCCCCCCCTCTGCCTCTCGCGAGGACTGCCCCAGCATCCCCTGGCTGACCTCGGTCCATACGGTATGGGTGGAGGCCCTCTCCATCAACTATTCCGTCGCGCCGGACGCCCTGAGAGCGCTCCTCCCTCCTCCCCTCGAGCCGGAAATCCACAAGGGAAGCGCCTGGATTCAAGTGCTGGTGTCGTCGCTTCGCGACTTGAGACCGAGAGGGGTTCCCTCTCTCTTCGGCGTATGCTTCTACCAGGCGAGCTACCGCGCCGCCGTCCGCTACCCGAGCGCCGATGGATCGTGGCGCCGTGGAGGGTACTTCGTTCGAAGCGAAACGAACCATCCCGTCATGCGGGCGGTCGGAAACGCGCTCGCGGAGTTCAAGTTTCACGACTTCGGCGCCGCCGAGATGACGATGCTCCGAGAAGGCGACCGGCTCACGCTCGGGATCGACCCAGAGCCTCCCGATTCCGGAGGGCGGCTCTTCGGAGTGTTCGATACGAGACCGGGGCTCGACCGCCCTCCCGACTCGGTGTGGTCCTCGCTCGAGGAGCTCCATGAGCCTCTGGTCGAGTGCTATGACGCGCTCGGAGTCGATCGTCAAGGGGGCTACCTCTATATATTGACCGTCGATCGCGATCCCTGGTCTCTCCGCTGGTCCAGTCCCGAGACTCACTACGGGGAGTACTTCGAGAGGGGTGAGTTGGCAAACGGGGTCGCCCGGCTCGACTCGGTGCTCCACCTCACCGAGTGTCGCTATCGGTGGCGGCCTTTACGGCGAGAGATCCTGGCGCGGTGACAACGAAACCTGGCACTGCTGGTAATATCAGGGCGGAGTCTCGCCGAGCTGCCGAACGATCCGCTCCTGATCGGTGACCTCGAGAGCGACTCCGGCGGCGCCCTCGATCTCCCCGTTCGTGCCTCGAAGAGGGGCGCATTCGACCTATAACGTCCCGGAGCTCGGCCGCGTCAACTCGCCCGCATGCGGGAACGATCCATTCCTCCTTCTTCAACGACCCCTATTAAAGTGATAGAGTTTCACGACTACCAGAGCGGAGATGTAATGGTCATCGATCTTGGCGGCGTTCTGGCTATCCGTCCCAGCCGAATCGGCGACGGGCCAGGGGAGCGGAGTGCCGTGGCAGCCCGCGGGACCGGGTCCTCGTAGGTGCGAGTGTCTTCGAACGGGGCCCGCGACGTGCGGGTGCGGGTCGAGAACCTCTCGAAGACCTACTCGATCTGGCGTCGGCCGTCTTTGGCCCTGGTGGGGCGCGTCCATGGGTCGCTCGCGGGATCGACGGTGCTTCCCGCCCGCGCCCGCGCGTACTGTCGGAAACGCGCCGAGGGCTCGGCGCAGCGATTCGAGGCTCTCAGCGGCCTGACGTTCGACGTGCACGCAGGAGAGAGCTGGGGGATCCTCGGACCGAACGGCTCGGGCAAGAGCACTCTCCTTCAGATCCTCGCAGGAACCCTCGCCCCCTCGAGCGGCCAGGTGGAGGTGAACGGCAAGGTCGGGGCGGTCCTGGAGCTCGGCTGCGGTTTCCACCCCGAGTTCACGGGGCGTGAGAACGTCACCCTCGCGGCATCTCTCCTCGGGCCTTCGCGCCGCGGCATCGAGGCGCAGCACGCCTCGATCGAGAGTTTCGCCGACATCGGCGCCTTCTTCGACCAGCCGGTGAAGACCTACTCCACCGGGATGCTGATGCGGCTTGCTTTCGCCACCGCGGTAAGCGTCGATGCCGACGTCCTGGCCATCGATGAAGCGCTTTCGGTGGGCGACGCGGGTTTCCAGTTCAAGTGCCTCGATCACCTGCAGCGCCAGATTCGTTCGGGAGTCACGGTGCTCCTCGTCTCCCATGACATCGTGGCCATCCGCGCGCTCTGTAACCGCGCCCTGTACCTCGAGGGCGGTCGTTGCCGCGCCATCGGCGCGATCGACGAGGTCGCGGAGTGCTATCTGAAAGATGTGCGAGACCAGCAGCGCCGAAGCGCCGGGGCCCCCTCGCGGCTCCTGCCGAAGCCCTCCGTCGGAGTGGGCGCGCTCCCCTCGTTCGGCGCTCGCGAAGGATGTATCTCCGAGGCTTTCTTCACCGGCACAGAGGCCGCGAGGCGCGCCGTCGCGCCCGGCGAACCGGTGAGTATCGACGTCGAGGTGAGGCTCGAAGCCGGGCTCTCCTTCGTGCACCTCGGCCTCCTGATCTTGAATGACCACCGGATCCCGATCGCCGGCCGGCGCGCTCGGCTCACCGGCGATGGACCCCTCCCCTCCGAGCCATACCAATGCCGCGCGCGATTCGAGTTCGCGGCATCGTTGACTCCGGGGACCTACTTCATCAACTTGAGGCTCGAGTACGGACCGTCCCCCACGACGTCCCTGCTCCTCGAGAAGCAGACCGGAGCGCTCGAGCTCGAGGTCCTGGCGGACGGGCGCGAAGATCGGCTGGGCGCTTTCGACCTGGCGATGACAGTCACGACGGAAATCGCGACCGGGCACCATGCTTCCGCATGAACCGGGGCTCCCAAGCCCCTGGATTGTCGGCGTTCCCCGATCGGGCACTACGCTTCTGCGATTCATGCTCGATGCTCACTCGCAGCTGGCCGTGCCCCCGGAGACCGGCTTCGTTCCCGCGCTCGCCGCTCTCGCGCACGAAGGGGACGACGCCCGCGTCCGGTTCCTTTCGACTCTTCTCGGTTTCGAGAGCTGGCCCGACTTCCATCTCGACGAGAGCCGGTTCGTGAAAGGGGTCGAGGCGCTTCAGCCGTTCACGACGTCAGCCGGGCTGCGGACTTTCTATCGTCAGTACGCGGAGCGCTTCGGCAAGGAGCGCTTCGGTGACAAGACGCCGTCCTACGGCTTGCACCTCGCGGCCATCCAGGACCTGATGCCCGAGGCGCACTTCGTCCATATCCTTCGAGACGGCCGCGACGTCGCGATCTCGGTCCGGCCTCTCTGGTTCTCTCCCGGCCCCTCTTTCGAGGACGCGGCCCGGGACTGGGCCGATCGAATCCGGCGAACGCGGTCCGAGGCAGCGCGGTGCCGCAAATACCTGGAGGTACGCTACGAGGATCTGGTGAGCGCTCCGGAAGCGGTTCTCCGCCGCGTCTGCGATTTCCTCGAGCTCGGATTCGAACCGGGCATGCTCGCTTACTACACGCGGGTGCCGGAGCGCATTTCGGAGCACGAGTGCCGCGGCGGTCTCGCGCCCCTCACCAAACGAGAGCGGCTCGAGCAGCAGTGGATGACGCAGTTCCCCCCGGACTCCTCGCGGATCGGCCGGTTCCGAGCGGAGATGCCGGAAGAAGCGCAGGCTCGCTTTCGGGAAGCGGCGTCGGGGATGCTCGAGGAACTGGGGTACGTCCGTGCGCAGGCCTGAGACAGATGAGGGTACCACAGCGCTCGTCGTGGCCCACCCGGGTCATGAGCTCAACCTTCACGGGTGGCTCGAGCGGACGCGGCCCTGGGTTTTCATTTTGACGGACGGCTCGGGAAGCGCCGGGACCTCGCGACTCGAATCGAGCCGGCGAGTCCTCGAGGCCGCCCGGGCGAGACCGGCACCCCTCTTCGGCGTCTGCAGCGACCGCGAGCTGTACGAGGGGATTCTCCGGAGGGACGTCGCCTTCTTTCGCGACCTCGTCTCTAGGCTCGCTGAGAGCCTCCTCGAGAGCGGATGTCGCGTCGTCGCCGGCGACGCCGCCGAAGGCTACAACACGGGACACGATCTGTGCCGGCTCCTGCTGGACGCGGCCGTGGCCAGGGTCCGTCGAACGGCGACCATCGACAACCTCAGTTGTCCCGTGGCGGGCACGGCGCCGAAGACGCCGAAGACGCCGAAGACGGAGGAGACGGAGGAGCCTGCCTTCCGCTCGTGGCTCGACGACGCGGCGTTCGAGCGGAAGCTCCTGGCCGCTCGAAGTTACCCCGAGATGCACCAGGAAGTCGACGCTGCCCTCACCCGAGAAGGAATCGAGTCCTTCCGGTGCGAATGTCTATACCGGGTGGAGGGCCGCACGGTCCTGCCCGGAGCCGACGAAAAACCGTACTACGAGACCTTCGGAGAGCGGCGAGTCGCGGAGGGACGTTTCCGGGAGGTCGTCCGTTATCGACAACACATAAAGCCCCTCGAAGAGGCGCTGCGCGATGACGCTGTCTGAGTGCCCCCCCGGCGAAGCCCCGGGTCTCTCTGTCCTCATCACCAACGTCACCCTCGCCTCGCGCACCGGGACCGAGACGTACGTGCGCGATCTCGCCCTGGGTCTCGCGAGAGCCGGCCACCGGCCGTGGGTATTCAGTCCGCGCCTCGGGTCCATCGGCGCGGAGATCGCGGCGGCGGGAGTCCCGGTCTCGAGCGACCTCGATTCGTTCCCCGAGGCTCCCGACATCATTCACGGCCACCACAACGCCCCCGCGCTCGCGGCCCTTCTGCGATTCCCAGAGGCGCCGGGCATTTTCGTTTGTCACGACCGGACGTCGGGCTACGACGTGCCTCCGATCTTTCCGCGCATCGCCCGGTACGTCGCGGTGGATTGCAATTGCCGCGAGCGGCTGGTTGAAGCCGGCATCCCCGAGGAGCGGATCTCCGTGATTTACAACTGGGTCGACGTCGATCGCTTCCGGCCACGCGGACCCCTGCCCGCCCGGCCGCGGAAAGCCCTGGTCTTCAGCAACTACCTGGGCGATGGACCGGTGCTCTCCGCCTTACGCAAAGCATGCAAGCGACGCGCGATCGATCTCCATTTCGCCGGTTCCGGCGCCGACAAGCTAGAGGTGGCCCCGGAACGGGTGCTGCCGAACTACGACATCGTCTTCGCGAAAGCCCGTTCGGCGCTCGAGGCCATGGCCGTAGGGAGCGCCGTCGTGCTCTTCGGCCCTACGGGACTCGGCCCGATGGTTGCCGCGGCCGATCTCGAGCGGCTCCGCCCCTGGAATTTCGGGATGCGCGCCATCACTGAGCCTGTCTCGCTCGAGGGGATTGAGCGCGAGCTCGACCGGTACGACGCCTCCGACGCGGCCCGCGTCTCCGATTGGATCCGAAGCCGCGCCGGCTTCGACGATGGACTCGCGCGCTGGCTCCAGCTCTACCGGGCGGTTCTCGCGAAGCCGCCTGACGGCTCACCGGCCGAGGAGGCGCTCGCGGCATCCCGTTTCCTCGGGTCCTTCTCCGCCTTCGTCTGGAGCTTGATCGACCCACCGCGCCCGTCGCCCTCGGCGTAGTTTCTTCGCATTCGTCAGCGTAATCAAGGAGGGCAGCTAGAGCACATCGGCGAACGCTCGCCTTGTGGTGGCGAACCAGGAGTAGCCGAGGACCATCACCGCTCCGTCCACCGCGACCCAGACCAAAAGGCGCGGCCAGTCGGGCAGGAGCCCCCACAGCACGACGCGCCGCATATCCTCCACCACGGCCGTCAGGGGATTGAGGTAGAGCAACGATCGGAAAGCCTCGGGGAGCGCCTCCACCGGGTAGAAGATCGGCGTAGCGAACATCAGTACATGCAAGATCAGCCGGACCACATGGCTGAGGTCGCGGATGAAGACGCCCAGACTGGCCAGAAACCAACTCAATCCCAGGGTAAGCATCAGCAACGGCAGCGCCACCACCGGCACGAGCAGCAGCGTCCAGCGAAACACGCCGTTCACGAGGAGGTTCGCCGCGAGCAGGACGGAAAGGCTGACGAGCGCGTGGAACAGGGCGCATCCCAGGGCGACCACCGGCAGGATCTCCAAAGGGAAGACGACCTTCTTCACGTAGTTGGCGGCGCCCACGATGATTCCTGGCGCCCGGCCCACGCATTCACCGAATAGATTGAGGACGATCAGCCCGCAAAAAAGGGTGACGGCGAACTCGCTCAGGCGCTCGCTTCCGGCGTCCGGCCACCGAGCGTGGAAGATGACTCCAAAGACGAAAGTATAGATGCTGAGCAGGAGGATCGGGTTCAGTAAGGACCACAACACCCCGAGCAGCGACCCGCGGTAGCGCGCGTCAATCTCGCGCCGGACGAATTGCCGAATCAACCCCCGGTGCGCAAAGAGGTGGCGCGCCAGACGGAATACGTTGAGCGACGAGCCGAAGCTCTCGATTCTCACCGGGGAGCCCGCACGTAGCGGAGAGCGGCGTCCCGGCGGCGCCACTTCTCACCGCCGCCGCGAGCAGCGCACTCCCGGGCGAATTTCGCGAGGCGTTCCGCAATCGCGGTGCAGGACATCGGGCGGCCCTCCGGCCCGAGCCCTCCTCCAAGCGGGAGCCCTTCGACGGCAACGCCGTGCAGCACCGAGCCCAGGATCTCGACCAGCTCCGCGTAGTGCTCGAAACCGAGGAGCTTTCCGTGAGGAAGGACCCGGTCGGCGATCTCACATAGCAGCGGGGACCGCCGGGCGACGACCGTCTTGCCGAGCGAGAGACCCATGACGATCGGCAAACCGAACCCCTCGTAGAATGACGGATAAACGATGGAGCTCGCCCGGGAGTAGAGGTCCTGAAGCGCCTCGGCCGGGAGGGACCCCGAAGGGACCGCCTCGACGTTCGGCCGCGCGTGAGCGAAGTCGTCGCTCAATCCGATCGCCTTGAACGACCGGAAGGGAAACGCATCCGCGAGCGCCATCGCCGTCCGGTCCACGTCCTTGTGGTCGTAGTCGTTGCCGACGATCAGAGCGAACGGCTCGCTCTTCGTCCGTGTCGCCCCTCGAGTCACGTGGTCTTCGGGATCGAAGCTCAGATAGTGGACCATCTCCCGGACCTTCGGGTCCACGCGAAAGCGGCGGTGGAACTGATCTCGAGAGAACTCCGAGACGTACGTCAAGCCATCGGCGTGCTCGGCGCCAAAGGCGAAGGCTTCCTCGGCGCCCTCCGGCGCCGAGTAGAGGGTGTCGATCGCGATCGTGTCGAGGATGACCGCCAAAACGGCGAGGGCCCGCCGGTGGAGATCGACCCATGTCGACAGGCGCCATGCCTGAGAGAGGCGCAGCGCGACCCCCCAGGAAGAAGCGTCTTTCGGATCGACTCCCGGGAGTCTGGGATACCGCTCCTCCAGGCGGAAGTAGGATCGTGCGGGAGCAAGCGCCAGGATGCCGACCTCCCCCGCCTCGGGGCCGAGCCGATGGAACCCGTCGAGCAGTCCGAGGATGGCCGCGGACGTCCCATTGAAAGTCAGGCTCAACCCGGTACAGTCGAGAAGGATCGGCGCGGCGCCTTCTCCCCGCCGGCTGGCGGCGGAAAGGAGGCCCTCGAGGCGAAGACCGGGAATCCGGCCGAGCGCACTCTCGGAAAGAGCCCGATCGCCATCGTCCTCCGCGAGCGAGAGCGGACGAATCTCCGGAGTCAATCCCGCCCGAGCGTTCTCGACCGGGATTCTGATGCGGTTGTCGACGACAACTCGAAAGCCGCAGCGTCGGGCCCGACGGAGCACGTCCCAGAGCGCCTCCACCAGATCTCGCTCACCTGCGAGCGGCGGATCGAGGTTCGAAAGGAGCCGGCTCTTGACGAGCATGCAGGGCAGGACGAGCTCGGGAAGAACGTAGTAGTCGTCGAGCTCCAGAATCCGGCTCGGAGGAACGACCATGCCCTCCGGGTCGCGCCGCTCCGGCTCGAGCGCGAGCAAACCGCCGGACGGCTGGAGGGTGATCCGCGGCGCCGCGGCGCCGAACATCGGATCGACCGCGAGCACGTCCCTCAACCGGCGGAGGACCTCGACATCCGGGAGAGCCGTGGTGAAGCAGATCAAAAGGTCTCTCGCCTCGAGAGACGCGGCGTTCATGCGTTTGCGCAGGATTGCCACGGGATCGCTCTCGATCGAAACGTCTATGCCCGGAGGCATGCCCGGAGGCGGGCCCGGAGGCAACCGCGCCGCCTCCGGCACACCCTCGGGCATCGCGACCTTGACTCGCGCGCCAAGGCGCGCCCACTCGAGACAAGGGCGCAACTCGTCGATCGGGCAGAAAGCGCCGTGCTCCGTCAGGTCGCTCCGTCCAGTCCAGTCGACGAGAACGTCGAGGGTCGAAAGAAGATCTTCGTTCACGTCCCCTCGAGCCAGACCGCGAGCTCGCGGTACGTCGTCTCCGCGGACAGCGCGCGCCTCGTTCTCGCGCGCTCCTCGTCGTCGACACGACGGGCGTGAGGCTCCTTCAGGACGGCGATGACTTTGCAACCGAACTCGAACCAGTCCTCCGCGGCGTGACAGTGCCGAAGGAGCTCCTCTCCTACCCCTTCGACCCCGTTGGGCCAGGTGACGATCGGACATCCGTGGGCCAGCGCCTCGACCGTCTTCACCTTCAGCCCCGTGCCGCCGACCGCAGGGTTGATCGCCACCCAGGCGTCGCGGTAGAGCGCGGAAACGTCCTCGACGACGCCCGCGACCTCGACTCTCGGATCGTCGATCTCGACCGCATCGCCCGCCTTGCCGGCAACCACCAATCGAGCGCGAGGGATCTCTCTTCGGACCCGGGGCCAGGCGAAGCGAAGAAAATCGCCGAGCCCCTTGACGTTCAGAGCGTTGTCCGACGCGATGCAGAGAACCATAGGCGCGGGCGAACGGTGGACAGGCTTCTGTCCTACCTCGAAATCGACCCCCGCGGTGACGACCGGCCGCCCGGGGACCATCCGCCGGAGAAGCGCCGCCTCCCGTGCCTGAATCGCGACGATGAGGTCCCCCTGCCGGAGCCGCCGCGTCTCTTCTTCGGGCGTAATCGAAAGGCCGTCGGGCATCCCGAATCGCGTGACCTTTTCGCTCATGGTCGAGAGGACGCCGATGGTATCGATGAAAGAGCGGCTCCGCCCCGTAGTCCGCGCAAGGAACCTGGTCATGAGGACGTAGTTGACGTACAGAATCGCGGGCGCGAGCTGCCGCTCGAGCTCGACCGCGACTCCCACCAGCGCGTCGTGGCAGAAGAAACACTCGAGCTCGCCCAACCGTCCCACGGGCTTTCTCGCTACCGACGCGCTCTTACTGAGGGCGAGGCCGTGGAGGGAAACGAGGCTCGCTCCCACCGACGTGAAGCTCGCTTCCACGCGGCCGTCTCTTCGGCAGAGTACAACGTTGCCGTAACGCGCGGCGACCCCGAGAAACCCCCCTCGATCGGGCTCCTCACCCGGAAGCGGCGCGTAAACGACGACGACGGGATGGCCTCGCGCCAGGAGCCAGTCGAGGATCCGGCCGACGCGGTATTCGTTGCCGGCCCTTCGCGGCCAGGGCCGAACGTGAGTGACGCAAATGACGGGACGGCACGGGCCTTCTACCGCGGGTGACGCTCGCTCCTCGGTGATTCGATATACGGCGCCGGGAGTATGCGCGAACGGAGCAAGCGGAACGGGCCGGGCAGACGAGCGCACCCCTTCGAGACGTCGTTTCTTCGGTCGGGGCGATCTTCCCTCGTCTCTTCCCTGAAGCACATAGTGAACGAAGGGGTTCATCCCCGCCGCCGCGACGTCGGCGTTGCTCCGAAGATACCACCGGGTCTCGAAGGCCTGGCTCGGGTTCCTGCCCTCCCTCGCTCCGTACCGCACGAAATGCTCGATGGGGCTCATTCCCGCCGCCGCAACGTCGGGGTTCTGCTTCAGGTACCACTCGTCGTCGAACAAGCCGGAGCTCGCGATGGCCCGGGCCTCGCGCCCCCAAGCGGAACGAAAACGTCGCAGGGGTTGGAGAATGGAGGAGCGCGCGAGCTTTCGCAGCGCGGCGTGAAGAAACCGGTACGAGTGGCCGAGGCGAGGCGACACTACGGATCCGGTCCAATCCAGTCGAATGACAGTCGCTAGGTTTTTCGTGGCGCATGCTACACTCTTCTCCGCCGTGCGGCAACCGGGATCGGCCTCCCGGGTTGTTTCGCGTGAAGACGTTTCGACTCATCGACCAAGGACTTGGCAGCGGAATACTCTCCCCTCATCCGCCATCTGGTCAGCACCAGGCGATCGGACCAACCATCAAGCACGGTCGTCGACCTCCGCTGGATGAAGCGCTCGGGTCTCGCGGGAGGGGCCGAGAACCTCGCCCACTCCCTATTGGAGCACTTGACGCGAATCGATCGGACCAACCGCTATCGGCTTCTGACGGCCCCGAAAATGCGCTACGAGCACGATGCGGCGGCCGCGGACAACGTCGAAGTCCTCGTGGTCGATGGCCCCGTTCGCGCGATGAAGCGTCTTTCCGCGCGCGTGCGAGATCGATTCCTTTCGCGCCTGAAGCTGCCGGTCATGGCCGAGGAGAACGCCGGGCGGCTTCGGTTCCTGCGCGAGTTGAAAGCGGACGTCGCCCTTTCTCCCCAGGGGTGGATTCGACCCGATCTCTTCGGGCTCAGAAACGTCCTCCTCCTTCTCGATCTCCAGCATCTTCACCATCCGCAGTTCTTCGCCCCTGAGCGGCTCGAAGAGCGCGAGCGCGTTTACAGCAGCTCCGTACGGAAAGCCGACTTCACCGTCGCCATCTCGGAGTTCACACGGCGAGTCGCGATCGAGAGATACCGGATACCGCCCGACCGAATCACCACCGCCTGGCTCGCCGCGGATGACCGGTTCCGACCGGGTCTCGTGACTCCGCGACGTCGTCGGTCGGTGCTGGCGAGACATGGACTCGAGGAAGGGGGCTACCTGTTCTTCCCGGCGCACACCTGGCACCACAAGAATCATCTGTCCGCCCTTCGAGCCCTGGCGCTGCTGCGCGACGATCGGGGCCTCACGCCATCGCTCGTCTGCACCGGCGAGCCGCGGGAAGCCCAGCCGGAGATCGATGCCCTGGTCTCGCGTCTCCGGCTCGACCGCCAGGTGCGTTTCCTCGGTTACTGTCCGACAGAGGATATGCCCGTACTCTACGAGGCGGCGGCGGCGCTCGTCTTCCCCTCGATCTACGAGGGGTTCGGAATGCCCGTGGTCGAAGCGATGTCCATGGGCTGCCCCGTCGTATGCAGCAACGCGGGCAGCCTTCCCGAGGTGGCCGGAGACGCGGCTCTCTTAGTGGACCCGCACGATGGCGAGGGTCTCGCCGACGCCCTGAGCCGGGTGTTGACCGACTCCGACGTGAGGCGGGACCTGACGCTTCGGGGCGCTCGGCGCTCTCGTTCCTTTTCCTGGGAGGGATTCTCCCTGAGCGTCTTGAAAGCCCTCCACCATGTCCGAGCGGCCTGAGTACAGGATTACATGAACAGAGAGACGCAACGGGTTTTAGACATCCCGGTTCTGGCCGAGACCAAGCGCGGGCCGGGCCCGAGGCCGTGACGCCGAAGCCACCGTCTCTCGCCGAGCTCCCCGCGCCTCCGGCAGGGAGGAGCGGGTGGCCCTGGAGCGAGGAGTGCCGACGGCTTCCGCCGACGCGCCCCGACGACACACCCTGGCCGCGAATCAGCATCGTCACCCCAGCATTCAATCAGGCGCGCTACCTCGAGGAAACACTGCGCTCCGTGCTGCTGCAGGGCTATCCCGACCTCGAGTACATCGTGGTGAACGGCGGCAGCACCGACGATTCGCAAGAGATCATCGACCGCTATGCGCCCTTCCTCGCGACTCGCATCGCGCAGCCCAACCGCGGTCAGGGCGCGGACATCAACCGCGGCTTCGAAGAAGCCACGGGTCGCCTCTTTTCGTACCTCAACTCCGACGACGTGCTGCTGGCGGGCGCCCTCGAGCGGGCGGCGCTCGAGATCGATCCGGAGCGCGGCCGGCACGTCGTCATGGGCCGCTGCCTCTTCACAGACTCCGACGGGCGACCGCTCGGAATCGAGCATCCCAGCCGGTTCCGCTCCCACGCGCGCATCCTCGAAGTGTGGAAAGGACACACCATCCCGCAGCCCTCGGTATTCTGGACGGCCGAGGTGTGGCGCGAGTGCGGACCCATCCTCGAGGACTCGTGGGTGGACTACGGCCTCTTCTGCCGCTTCTCGAGACGCTACCGCTTCCACTCCACGGACCAGGTCCTTTCGACCTATCGTCTCCACTCCGAGTCGAAGACCGTGACGAGCGGCGAGGAGCGCCGCTTGCGCGAGGTGGTCGCGATCAGCCGCCGGTACTGGGGCCCCGTCTGGTCGCCGCGGCGCTTTCGACTGGCCCTCTCGTACCAAATGTTTCGGCTCGACCGGCGCGGGCGAGCGATGCGAAGGCTTCGAACCGCGCGAGAGCTCTGGCACCGTCGCCAGCGTCTGCGCTCGTTGCCGCGAGCGTTACTGGCGACACTCCTGGCTCCCGAGCGGGTCTTGCGCTCGGCTATCCTGCCGGCGCTCGCGCGACGGGCACGGGGCGCAGCTCACTGCGCGTTGCAGCGGCTTTTTTAGAGCGCTCCTTCGGCTGCGACAGAGCGCCCTTCTCCTCCACGAACACGCCTGGTCCGACGGCTGGGTAGGGCCGCGGAGCCTGGGACCTGCGACTGAACTATAATTCTCCGGCGGCACGCACTTGTTCGAGACGCTGGTCTGGATCCTCCCCCCCGCGGTTCTGATCGCCGGACTCTTTCGTCCCCGCGGAGGAGTACTCCTCTTCGCCTCATCCCTGCCGCTTTTCGGAGCGCCTCCCGGCGGACCCTACCTCGGCGCTCTCGACGCCGCAGCGCTCGCGGCGATCGCGACCGCATGGAGGGCGGGCCCGCGTCAAACGACGGGGATCGACCGGCTCGCGCTTCTTCTGGTGCTGGTCAGCGTCGCTTCGCTCGTGCCCTTCGCCTATCGCCCGCCCTCCTTCAGCCCGTCGGCGCTTCTGCACCTCGCGGCGTCTCTTCCCGAGGCGCCTCCCTGGTCGGTTGTTTACACCTTCCGGGCTCTCCTCAACCTTGGTCTCGGTTTCCTTCTGTACCTCGCGATTCGCCGCGCGTTCGGCGCCGCCGTGGAAACGCTCGGCGCCGCCGTGGGAACGGGGCTGGGTCTGGTTCTCGCCCTCGGGCTTCTGGAGCACGGCGGGCTCATTTCCCTGGACGGCTATCGCGCGATCGGGGGGCCGCTCTACGAGACGCGACTCCATTCCGTGTTCTTCCACTCCGGCTGGCTCTCGCAGTACGTCGTCCTCGCCGCGCCCTTCGCGGTGCTCTCTCTCGCGTCGGGCGGTCCTTACGCTCGCGCGTTCGCCGCGGGTCTGCTCGTGGCGAGCCCCGTGACGCTTCTCTTCACCCAACAGCGGGGCGCCTGGCTCGCCGCACTCGCGCAGGGGGTCGCCTTCCTGGCGTGCGTGGGACGTTTCCGAATGGCGACTCGCGCGCGCGTCCATCGGGGGCTCCTCCTTCTCGCCGGAACCGTGGCCTGTGGAGCGGCCGTGATCCTTTTGAATCCCGAGACGCTGGACCCCACGCTCGCGCGCCTTTCGAGCTCCGTCTCGGATCTATCCGGCCGCACCCATCTCTGGAGGGCGTCCTTTCAGTTGTTCCTCGAGAGGCCTGTCCTCGGCTGGGGTCTCGGGGCTTTCGCGCCCGCCTACGATCTCCTTTATCCGCGCGGATCGACGCTCGCCTGGGGTTACCGCGACGATGCTCATAACGTCTATATTAATGTTGCCGTCGAGCGAGGTGCCCTCGGTCTCGCGGCGCTTCTGACGTGCGGAGGCGCCCTCGCGCTCGGACTTTGGCGTGCCTCGAGAACCGACGTCTCGCGGAACCGCGCCTTGGGACCCCTTCTGAGCCTCGTGGGTTTCGCCGTCGTCGGGCTCGTTCAAGACCCGTTCTACCTCAAGAACATCCAATGGCTGAGCTGGATCCTCTTCGCCGCAGCGGCTCCCTTCGGCGCCGCCGCCCGCTTTGGACGACGTCCGGCAACGGCGCTACTCACAGCGACGCTCGCGCTGGCCGGTTGGCGGGCACTCGCAGTGGCGCCGCTCTCGGGGTCGGGAAACCTCAGCGTCGGGTTTCACGAGATCGAGAAGAGCGAGGCCCGAACCTTTCGGTGGACGACGGGATACGGAGCACTTCGACTGCCCTGGAAGGACGGGCGCCTGGTCATACCTCTCGCCAACGGCCATCCACACGCTCCGGCGCATCCGGTTCAGGTCAGAATCCGGATCGACGGCCGTGAAGTCTTTCAGGGCGTGCTGCGGGGTGGATGGGAAGAGATCCCGCTCGATCCCGGTAAGCCTCGGGACTCTTCGCTCTTTCTCGAGCTTCTGGCCCGCCCCACGTTTCGACCCTTCACCGACGCCGCTCCCTCCATCGACTTCCGCGAGCTCGGGATCGCCCTCGGTGAAATTCGCTGGGAACCGGAAAAGGATTAAGAAAGGGGGATGGGGAGATAGGAGGAGATCGGGGGATGAATCCAATCAGAACCTATTGGCCAAATTCTCATCTCCCTATCCCCTCCTGTCCCCCTATCCCCCTTGTTTTGGATTTCCTTCTTTGCGCTACCAGGCTCCTCTTCGGTTGAGGACAGCTGGCACCGTCTCGAGCAGGATGACCACGTCCAGCAGCAAGGACCATTCGTCGATGTAGCGAAGGTCGAGCTCGACCCACCGTTCGAACGTCAGAAGGCTCCGGCCTCGCACCTGCCAAAGGCAGGTGATGCCGGGCTTCACGTCGAGCCGCCGCCTTTGAGTGGGAGTGTAGAAGAGCACTTCCTCTGGCAATGGAGGGCGCGGGCCGACGAGACTCAGGTCGCCCGTCAGCACGTTCCATAGCTGGGGGAGCTCATCCAGGCTCGACCGCCGGAGAAACCGGCCGAGGGACGTCACCCGAGGATCGCGCATGAGCTTGAAGATGGGACCGTCGGCCTCGTTCAAGTGCGCGACCTTCGGACGCAGCTCGTGCGCGTTCGCCACCATCGAACGGAACTTCAGAAAGGTGAACGGGCGCCCGTTGAGTCCCAGGCGCGTCTGCTTGAAGAGGACGGAACCGGACGACGTGAGCTTGATC
>CAZKNR010000472.1:0-134451 GCA_964553925.1 uncultured Acidobacteriota bacterium | reverse complement strand
AGTCCCCGCAGTCCAGGTGCCGGCGGCGCTCGCGCGCGCCGGTGTTGCCCACGAGCCCATCGTGCGCGGCGGCCGGGTGGCGGCGGTGAAGCTCGAGCACACCTGGGTCTCGGCCTACGTGCCCTACACCAACTACCGCGGCGCCGTCGTCGACTTCTCGGGAAAAGGATGGGTCCCGCTCGCACCCGCGATCGAGAAGTACTCGAGAGCACCTGCTACCGGAATCCTGAAGACAATGGGGCTCTCGGTCGCGGTTTTCGTCGCCGACGCCCTCTCCGTCTCCCGTCCCACGTCGCCTCTCTCACGGCTGCACGACCAGGTGGTCGACTACCTCGCGGAGAACGCTCCGGGAGAAACCTACGAGCAACAGCTCGGAAGCCGTTCCGTGGTCCCGGAGAACGTGGGACTCCTCCCGGCGTCCCTTCCGGTCGCGGTCGTGGCCGTCACCGGCGAGAGCGCGCATCTTTCGGCGAGCCGTCAACAGAAAGTCGTGGTGAGAGTCCGCGCGAACGAGCGAGAGGACTCTCCCGTGATCCTCGAGTACGAAGCTCCGCTCCACGAGCTTCTGGGCGAGCGGGTGACGCTCTCGTATCAGCCGGCGACGGTCGACGACCACAAGACAGTGAACCTCTTCGGAGGTCTCGACTCCGTCCCTCTCTATCTCGTCCGCCTGAGGCCCCGGGTTCAAGTGCGTGGACGGCCAGAGGCCGTCGGCCGCGAGCCGATAGACCCCGGCGCCCGGCAACGTCTGGAGATTGAATTCACCGGTCCTTTTGGCTCCGAGGGCGTGACTCAAACCGTGGTTGCCGGCTCCTACTATGCCTTCGGGGTCACAGCCCAGCGCGATCGGAAGGAGCCCGATCCGGGCGGGGATCCGGGAGAGTCGGAGTTTCTGGCGGCGCGCCTTCTGAGCGGGCTCGCCCTCGGTTACAGCTCTCGCTGGGGCGAGGCCGAAGACGAGCTAGCGGGGCTTCTCGGCGTGAGCCTGGTTCGACCGCTTCCGGCTCTGGTCATCGCCGCGAACGCCGTCGAGGTCCACCGCCTCTTCGACCTTCCGTCCGAGCTCGAATGGCAGGGCGTCACCCTCGACGCGGCGCTGCGGGTCGCCGAGCCGATCGGGGATGCCTCCTCCGACTGGATGAGGCTCGCAGCACTCCAGGGCTCAGCTCTCGAGCACCTCGTGTTTCAGGAGGAGTTTCTGGTCGAGGGCATATCCGCCGACAAGGGCCTCGCGCTCGCGCGCGAGGCGGGAGCGGAAATTCTTCGCATCGATGCGGCAAACGTGGCCACCTCTCTCGGCCTCCTCCATCACCCCGCGGAAGTGATCGCGGACGTCGAGAACTGGGTTCGCCTGGGGGCGGTCGTCGAGATTCCCGTCGATCCCATCTCGCTCAACGCCTGGCAGGGCTCGGTCTGGCGCGCCGAGGATCCCGTGAGCGGCGCTTCCGCCTACATGATCGCCGGAGGGCTCGCGGGCGGCGCCACCACCGTCCCTCCGTCGCAATGGCTTCTCGACTTTCTCGCCGACGCTTTGAACGCCCCGAACTCGCCCGCTCCCAACAGGGATCCCAAGGCGGGAGTTTCGATCGTGAAGCTCGGGGGCACCGACGAGCAGTCGGGCGAAGTGGGCGAGTTATTGCCGAGGGAGCTCGGGGTCCTCGTCCGCGACAAGTTCGGAGGTCCGGTCGAAGGCGCTGCGGTGGCGTTCGCGGCCACGCGCGGCGGAGGGCTTCTCATCGATCCCGACACCGGCGACGAGGGTCCCGGCATCTTGCTCAAGACGAACGCCCTAGGAATCGCGACGGCGCGGCTTCGCCTCGGGAAGTTGACCGCAGACGATCCCATTTACGTGCAGCGGAATGAATCGGACGAGCACGTCACCCGGGCGCTCGCGAACGAGATCGAAGCGGTCGCGGACTCGGAGAATGGCGATCTAGCGCTCGAGGCGCCGTTTTCGGCCATCGGGCTTCCGGGACCCGCGGCGGAGATCGTACGCACGGACGGCGGAGGGGGAGGTCGCGGTTTCCCCGCGGTCTGGTCCGACTCCATCTTCGTGCGCGCCCAGGACCAGTACGAAAACCCAATTTCCAACGTACGTGTGAGCTTCGACGTCGGCCCGGCGCAACTCTTGCCCTGCGATCCACCCGTGGGATTGTTCAACAATGCGGCGGTGTTCGACAACTCCCAGGACCAGAGTGGGCGCCTCGTCGCCTGCCCCGTCCTCCATCCCATACTCGGGGAGTGCGGCGGGCCTTCTTTCACCGACGAAACCACGGTCTACGGCGTCTCGGCCGGGGTCATTCTGGGAGACAGCTCCGGGGCACGGTACGTAGTCAACATCTCCGCGTCGGGCCTCAACACTTTGACCGAGATCTACAACGCGGGAAATTGCGGGGGAGGCCCTCGGCTCCATTTCGACACGTCCGCCACCAGCAACGAGCTCGGAGACATCGTGAACGCGGCTCGTGTCGGCGAAGAGTTCAAGGAACCCATCGAGTTCACCATACGAGTCTGGGAGAACGACTACGAGATCGAGGTCGACTCCCAGGGAAACCCCTACGTCCTTTTCTTGTCCACCGGCAAGTTCATCCCACCCACAGGCGGGGAGGTCGAGTTCACCGTCTCGAACGGCGGTTCCGCGACTCCTGCGGCGGCTCAAGGGGGCGGCGTTTACAGCACGACCGTCACCACGGGCCCGACCACCGGGCAGAACCTGGTGACCCTCCACGCTCGCGACTTCCCCGTCGACTTTCCTACCGTCAATGGACCGGTGGAGCGGCTCCTGGGCGGCTCGGCAACGCTCAACGTGGTGTGGGGCGTCGACCCGGTGATCCAGGAAACGACTCCCACTCCTCTCCCGCTAGGGCCGACCGGTCGTACCGTCGTGCCCTCGACCACTCGTTATCAGATCCAGCCACCGAACTACCGGGCGGCGTCTTCAGAGGCCGACCTCCTCGAAGATGGAGAGTGGATCTCCTACGCCATCGGAGCGCGCAGCGGAAACGGCGCCGCGATCATCCGGCGCGGCTATTTGCTCGACGTGGAAAAGGAGTACGAGCTCCAGGTCACTCTCAACCGCGGCTCGAGCTCGGAAGTGAAATCCGAGAAGTTCCCGCTGAAGCTGAGCCAGCAGATCTTCACGACATACAGCCAGGGCCTCTACGTCTCGCAGGAGTTGGACCTCTTGAACCAGAGGTCTTGCCCCCTCGGAAGCGAGTTCAAGTTCGTGACCACGCAGGATGCGAAAATCACTCTCGTCTTCAAAAAGATCGGAAGCTTGGGCTCCGACGGCTCTCCCAACTTCGACTCGGAGACCAAGATCATCGACGATGAAATCTTCCCCAAGGGCGAGCACGTTCGCTCCATCATCCCCTCCGATCTCACTCCCGGCGACTACCAGTTCGAGCTCCGAGGGATCTCGCTCCTCGACGACCACGAGGATGCGGTCGAGGGCTTCGCCCGCTCGGAGTTCAAGGTGCGCGACTCGCTTCCCGTGGGGCACGCCATCGTCAAGGGGGTGGACCTTTTCGAAGGCCACCTGGTGGTGATGCGTGAGGACTTCAGCGTTGCCGCCCGCGGCCTGCCCCTCGATTTCCGCCGCACCTACTCGAGCAACGCGGGAATGGAGGTCGGCACCCTGGGAGTGGGCTGGAACCACAACTGGGACTCGAGGATCGTCATCACCCCTTGCGGCGAGGTCATCGTCATCGGCGGCGAAGGCTCGGGCATGCGGTTCGTGGACGACGGGAGCGGAGGCTTGAGGCCGCTCCGCGGCTACCACGGCTCTCTCGTCGCGAACCAGGACGACGGGAGCTTCGATTTCTTCAGCAAGTCGGGCGCTCGCTACCACTACGTGAATCTGGGAGCCGCGCAGTGGCGCCTCGACTTCGTTTCCGACCCCAACGGCAACACCGTCGACCTCACCTACGACACCAGCGCCGGCCGTCCGCGTGTATCCTCGGTCAAGGACTCGGCGGGCCGTGCGATCGCCTTCCGCTGGGAGAACCGCATCTTCGCGTTCTCCTCGGGAGACGTGCTGACGTCGGTAGAAGGTCCCGATGGTCTCTCCGTGGTCTTCGAGTACGACGGGTATGGAAATCTCACCCGCGCCTCCCAGGAGCCGACGGGCCCGCAGGGCGCGGTGCGTGAGGAGATCTACCAGTACGCCCTCGGTCCCTCCCGTTCCCTCGAAGAGAGGCATCTACTCACCGGTGTCACCAACACGCTGAACGGCGCAACGACCGAATACCAGTACAAGAAAGCGGCGATCGGCGTCGGCCCGGCGATCCGGATGGAGACCTACTACGTCGATCGGATGCGCGAGCCGGCGGGCGGCGAAACGTCGTTCCAGATCGACCTTGCGGGGCTCGAGAGCCGTGGTCCCCCGGAGATGACGAGCGTCGTCATCGATCCTCGCGGGAAATCAACGACCTATACCCTGAATCAATACGGAAGCCCGCTCCGCATCGTCGATCCGGTGGGCAACGCCACCTCCATGACCTGGTCCCCGACCGACGTCTTCATGGAGAGCCGCACCGACGGTAACGGCCTCATCACGTTGTTCGAGTACGACCAGCACGGCAACGTAACCGCGGAGCGTGTTCGGATCCAGGACTTCGACGGCCAGCTCCACGATTACTCGATCGAGACCGTCTACTGGCCTCCCACCGGCTTCACCCCTCCTCACATCAAAGACCGCGTGCGACTCCGCAAGGACCGCAACGGAAAAATCACCGAGTACCGCTACGACCCTCGGGGCAACCTCGTCGAAGAACGCATCACGGTCGACAGTGTCGATCCTGGTTCGTCTCTTGTCGTCACCCGCCACGTGTACGACGGCCGTGGGGATCGCCGCGCGACCGTCGATCCGCGGAACTTCGCGACGTCGTTCCAGTACGACGCTTTCGGGAACCCGAGGAGCGTGAAGGACGCGCTCGGAAAAGAAACCGTCACCGAGTGGACGGAGAGGAGCCTTCCGCAGCTTCGCCGGGACGCCCTCGGCCGCGTCACTCGCTTCGAGCACGACCGCCTCTCTAGACCGACGAGGACGGTGCATCCGGTGACGGACGCAGGCTCCGCCGAGGATCGGATCGTCTACGACGATGTCGGCAACACGCAGAGTCAGATCGACGCCGAGGGACGAACCACCAAGACGTTCTACGACCTCGAAGGGCGCGTTCTGCGGGTCGAGAACGCCGAGGGCGGCGCGATGGAGAGCAATTACGATCCCGCGGGCAACAAGGTTCTCGAGAGCAACTGGTTCGACACCACCTCCCCCCGTTTCAACGCCACCTTCACCTACGACGACGCCGGCCGGCTTTCGCGAAAGGCCGAGCCGTTGGGGAAGGTCGCTGATTTCGCGTACGACGGTGTAGGAAGCGTCAAGCGGGAGACGCTCCTCGACGTCTCCGACCCCGCCTTCGAGCCTCGGGTCAACGAGTACGACTACGACGGCTTGAACCGGCGCATCCGGATTCGGCGCGATCTGGGCCCTCGCAAGCCGGAGGTTTCGATCCGCTATGACGGAAACGGCAACAAGGTCTTCGAGCGAGATCCTCTCGGGCGGGAAGTCTTCTATCGATACGACGCCTTGAACCGCCAGATCGAAGCCAGCGAGCCCGAGTGGAGCCCGGGAGAGCGCAAGATTACCCGGGCGCTCTACGACGGAAACGGAAACCGGATCGAGGAAAGACGCCTCAACGGGTTTTTTCCTCAGACCCGGGAGTTCCGCTACGACGAGCTGAACCGCCTGAAGGAGCGCCAGGACGCGCGGGGCGCCGTCACCTACTTCGATTACGACGCGGCGGGTAACCTGATTCGGGAGATCGATCCGCGGGTCACCGTCCGCCTCCATACCTACGATGATCGGAACCGGCGCCGGACGACGACGGTGCGTCTGGACCAGTCCGCGCAAGTGGTCACGAGCTTCCGCTACGACCGCGTGGGGAACCTCCTCGAGGAGCGCCAGCCGAACGGAAACGTCGTCCGCCACGCCTACGACGACCTCAATCGTCTCGTGAGCTCCGAGGACTCACTGGGCCCGCTCGGCCGCTACGAGTACGACGCCCGAGGCAACCGCACCCTCGACGTCGACGCCAACGGCAACCGTGCCGAGAGTTTTTACGACGCCCTGAACCGCCTGGAACGGCAAGAACTTCCCGAGTCGAAGACGCGCCGCTTCGGGTACGACGTCGCGGGAAACCGGACGAGCGAGACCAACCCGCGCGGCTTCACGACGGAGATGGCCTACGACCGGCTCGATCGCCTGGTGAAGACCACGGACACGGCTCCGTTCCGCTTCACCGTGGAGAGGGTGTACGACGACGCCGGAAACAAGATCGAAGAGCGCGATCGCCGCGGCAACGCTACTTTCTTCGTTTACGACGCCCTCAACCGGCTGACGAGAATCACCGACCCCGCGCCACTCGGCTTCGTCCAGGAGTTTGCCTACGACGCGGTTGGAAACCAGGTGCGGGCGACGGACCGCCGGGGCATCGTGACCGAGACCCGCTACGACGCCGAGAACCACGTTCTGAGCGTGCGCCGCGACGGCCTCGTCCTCCAGGTCAACGAGTATGACGCAAGCGGCAACCGCCGCTTCGAGACCGACGCGCGGGGGATAATCACCGGCTTCGAGTACGACGAGAGGAACCTCCTCATCGCCGAGAACCGAGTCCTCGCGGCCATCACCCGCTACAAGCTCGACCTCATGGGAGACCGTGTCGAGGAACGGGACCCCGAAGGAAGGGTTACCGTCAGGACGTTCGACCTGAGGCGCCGGGTCGAGACCGAGACCAACGGCGACGGGGAGACGACGGAGTACGGCTATGACGGGAACGGCAACCGCACCCTTCGAAGGATGCCTGAAGGAAACGCGTGGACCTTCGGCTACGACGGGGTTAACCGTCTGACGTCGGTCATCGATCCTCTTTCGAACCTGACCCAGTACGTCTACGACGGCAACGACAACCGAACCCGCGTAGAGGATGCGAGATCCAACGTCACCGGCTTCGAGTACGACGAGATCGATCGGCTGTCGGCGATGGTCTATGCCGATCTCGCTCGAGAGGAGTACGAGTACGACCAGAACGGCAACCGCATCCGGATAGTGGATGCGAAGTCCCAGGGAATGGCGTTCGAGTACGACGAGCTGAATCGCGAGAAGTTCCGCCGCTACGAGAATCACGCCGAGCCAACCGGGGACGACATTCAGTCACTCGCGACGACCTATGATCCCAGCGGGAATCCGCTTTCGATCACCGAGACCTACGACGGCCCAACGGGCGTGCGGGTCACTTCCAATATCTACGACAACTTCGATCGGCTCCTCACGGTGACCGATCCATGGGCGAAGGCCATCCGGTACACCTACGACGCCAACGGAAATCGTACGGAGCTCCAGGATCCGGACGGGAAGATCACCCGATACACCTTCGACGTCTTGAACCGGAGCGAGACCGTAACTCCGTCGGGCGTCGGAGTAACGCAGTACACCTACTTCCGGAACAGCCTCCTCCGGAGCGTGACGTACCCCAATGGGAGCTCGGCCCGCTACGCCTACGACCTGGCCAACCGGATCCGCACCATCGATAACCTCCAGAACTCGGCGCCGGTCTCCCGGTTCGAGTACCAGTACGACGACAACGGGAACCGGACGACCCAGGTGGAGACGAGAGGCGGGAGCTCCGAGACGACCACCTACGTCTACGACGACGACGACCGGATGGAGGAAGTCGCCTACCCCGAGAACACCACGAGCTACAGCTATGACAGCGTCGGCAACCGGCTCACGGAGCAGGCGCGTGACACCGCCGGGACCCTCATCACCGATCGCGAATTCGACTACGACGAGCGGAACCAGCTCCGCACCATCACCGACCACCTGAACGCCGCCGAGAGCGTCGATTACGATTTCGACGCCAACGGGAACCAGACGGTCAAGACCAAAGGCGGCGTCGCCACGGCCTTCGCCTACGACGTTCGCGACAACCTGAGGACCCTGACTCAGGGAGGGTCGATCCTCGGCCGGTATCAGTACGACTACAGCGGTCTCCGCGTCGTCAAGGAAATTCCCGGAGTATCGGCCCTAAGGTACGTCTACGACGACGACAGCGTCCTTCTGCAGACCGACGCCGCGGGAGCAACCGTCGCCAAGTACGACTACGGCCCCGACCGCCTCCTTACGATGGGCCACGCCGTCGAAGGACGCCAGTTCTACCTCTTCGACGGCCTCGGAAGCGTCAGCGACCTGATGCGCCCCGACGGCGCGATCCAGGCCGCGTACAAATACGACGCCTGGGGCGAAAGCCGCGGCGGCCTCGGAGGGAGTGCGAACCCCTTCGGCTTCACCGGCCACGAGCGCGACGAGACCGGGCTCTATTACTTCAAAGCCCGCTTCTACGACCCGGACATCGGACGCTTCCTGAGCGAAGACCCGGCGGATGGCGACTCCAAGAATCCTCCGAGCCTGCACAAGTATCTCTACGCCTACGGCAATCCCACGGGCTACGTCGACCCGGACGGGCAGCTCTTCTTCGTACCGCTTCTCATTTACGCGGGTCTCTCGGCAATCATCGCTGCCGAAGCGAGCGTCATTCATCAGGAGATCACTCAGGGGAAGGACCTCTCGACCGTCGACTACAAAAAAGCCGCAATGACGGGCGGTGCTGCGGGCGCGATCGTCCTATCCGGAGGGACAATAGGTGTCGGGGTTACGGCAGCGGCGGTGACCGCCGGCGTGGGTTTCGACGTCGGCCACCAGACGCTCGTCGAGCACAAGGACCTCGGAGACGTGGACTTCGAGAGGTCCTTCCAGGTTGGTGGTGCCGCCGCGGGAGGTGGCGCGATCCTGGGTGCGGGTCTGGCTGCGGGCGGTGTCTACGCCGCTGCCGCTACCGGGACCGGGATCGGATTTGGAGTCGTGGGCGCCACCGAGGGCGGCTTGAATGTCGCAGAAGGAATCCAGGAAGGAGACTACGGCAAGGCAGCGTTCGGCGCGGCAGAAGTTGCAGCATCCGCGTGGGGTATCCGGGCCCTGGCGAAGAATTTCGCAAGTGCACCGAAGAGCGAGTCACAGCCAAGACTGATTGCTGAAGACCCGCCTCCAGCCACCCCGGGGCGGGCTGGTGGCGCCGCCAAAGAGCCTGTGCAGCTGGAGCTTCCGTTCGAGCAAACCGCCCAACCTCTTCCAAAGAGTGGAGTGGGTCCACATAATCCTTGGGGGCAGGCTGGCAAGCCTGATCACCGGGCTACGGTGGCGCGGCTGCGCCAGCAAGCGCAGTCCGAGTTTCCGGATGACATCATCCATGAAGGTACAAGCATCAAGCCCTCGACGGGCGTGAACCGGCAGCCTGACGTTTGGGTAGAGGATGCGACCACGGGCCGGGTCAAGAAGGTCTACGAAGCCGCCCGTCAAGAGCGGTCTGGTGCGTTTGTCCGCCGTGAGCGGCTCAAGAAGGCTAACTACGACGACGCCAGAATCCCCAGTCACTTTGAGCCAGTCAAGCCATGACCGCCTCGCAGTTTAATTTCATTGGCACATGGAACGACTCGTGGGCAGTAATAGAGGCGATCTTGACGCGAGGCGAAACAACACTAATCCCAGACCTGTGGTATGAGACGTCGATCCCGCTGTCGTTCCACGAGCTTGATGAGTCACTGAAAAGCTTGCTGCGCCAGAGGCGCCGCGTCTACATCTGGTGCAAAGCGTTCTCCCCATTTCCGCCAGTACTTGAAAGGCAAGAGTCTGGTCCGAACGCCGGGAAGTACTTCGTGCGACTTGCCCTTGGTGGCCCAGGGTTAGAGCTGACTCTCCCCGCTTGTTTCGAGGCTCAAGGCGTTGTGAACCTCAACTTTGGCAGTCTCTCGTATGCTCGCGAAACGTTTAATCCCGAAACCAGGCAGTGGGACAAACCCTCACTGGAACTGAAGGCTGGTTACGCTGATGTGCGGGCTCATCTTCGTGAACATGTACTGAGACAAGAGAGCGACGTATGGGCGGGTCCGGACGCCATCCAGCTTCTCAGAAAAGGACGCGCGAAGATGGTGAACCCACGAGCGAACGAACATCGGACCGAGCCTGCGTAGCGTGCCGTGAGGCATCGGGAAGAAAATCGTTCCCTTCCGAAGAAATGAAATCTCCTGTAACCCCTTAGTGGGGAGTTGGGAGGTGGAGGCGGCGGCTAAAACCCACCGCGATTCTCCGTTGAAGAGTCGTTTCGCGATTCTAAGTCGCAGATCTACACCCATGTGTCGATCCGGAAGCTGAAGGAGATCCACACGGCCATGCACCCGGGAGCGCGGCTCGCGCGGGCGGCGAAGGCCTTGCCGGCGACGTCGCCCGCCCGCGAACTGTGACAGCGCCGAGACGTCGGCGCCGACCGAGGCCGCGCGCCAGGAGTGGCTCGCCGCTGTAACGTTGAGGAAGACGAGTCTGACGCCCCCCAAGCGCTGAGTCCGAAGAGGACCACGGCTGACACGAAAGTGTAATACACTTAGTTCATGCGGTTCGCGTGGGACGGGCGCAAGGCCGACCTGAACGCGCGGAAGCATGGGGTCACGTTCGAGGAGGCGGCGACGGTGTTCTCTGACCCGCTCGCTCTGATCATCGAGGATGAGGGTCACCCGGAGAACGCTCGCATCGTCGGTGAGTCGGGCGCATCGCGCATCCTGCTCGTGGTCTTTGTAGAGCGGGATCATGATGCGCTGCGGCTGATCAGCGCTCGGCGCGCGACGCGGCGTGAACGGAGGCGATATGAAGAAGGCGAATAAGCGAGCACAGCAACCGCCGTCGCGGCGATCCTTGCGCGAGATTCCGGAGGTGGACTTCCGCAAGGTACGTGTGAAGCGGAATCCATACGCACGGCGGATCGCGGCGGAAGGCCTCGTCGTCCAAGTGGGACGCGGCCGGCCGAAGCGACTTCTCGAGGCGGGGAGAACCACGCCGCGCTCGGTGCGGTTTCCGGACAGGATCTGGGCGCTCCTCGAACGGCGTGCCAAGGCGAAGGGGATCACGCTCCATGCCGCGCTGCGAGAAGCCATCCTCGAGTGGGCGCGAAGCGCGGCCTAAGCGGGCTTCGACGCCTGTTCGCTCCGGTAGCATAGAGGCAAGCGGGAGCGCGGCTCTCGCGGAAGACCCGCGCCGAGGGCGGGACGTCGGCCGTCTCTGGCTTGGTTGCTGAAGCCATCAAGGAAGACGAACGCTGAGCGCTCGCCCTCGTCATTCGGCCTCGCCACCTCGCGAGAGTGGGTAGAATACGCGCCACGGATGTCAGAACCGCTCATCGTTTTCGATCTGCTGATCCCTCGCACGGACGACCGGACGGGCATGGTCCATCCCCCCTCTCTCGTCGACGCTTGGGTCCTCGAGACGGCCGAGCGCTTCGGCGGGCTCACGCGACTGGGCGCGGACATTCTCGGGTTTTGGTTTGATCGCGGCGACCTCATCGAGGACCATTCGCACTGGTATCGAATGGCCGTGAAGGAAGATGATGTCGAGCCGCTGCGCGCCCATGTGCGGGAAACGGCGCGCCGCTTCGGCCAGCGATGCCTCTACTTCCAAAGGAGCGGGGAAGCCGAACTCATGTGGTCCGACCCTGAGTGACGGATGTCAACCTTGCCGTTGACATCTGTCACCACGGGGCTTTAGGCTGGATCCGAGGAGCAAGGGCGTGAAGAGGTACAAGCTGCTTTCCGGCGACACGGTCCGTCTGGAGGACGCCGACGCCCGCGAACTGGCCTTTCTCAAGAATCTTCAGAGGATGGCAAAGAGCGGCATCAGCTTTTTCGAGATAGAGCGTATGGCTATCGGTTCGGGCTCGCCGGCGCTCCAAGGCTGGAGCCGGGTGACTCGGGAGATCGTCAGCTCGCCACTCTATCGGGTGGCGGCTGACATTGTCACGCGCGCGGGGATCGCGGAGGGGCTCATCCTGGCGCCCGAGCACGAGGACAAGCGGAAGGAGATTCCTGCAGATCGCTCGTTGATGAGCGTGACCCAGGCGGCGACCGCTCTCGGGCTTTCTCGGACGGCCGTCCACAAGGCCATCCAGCAAAAACGCCTTGCCGCGCAGTGGTACGGAAATATCGTGCTCGTGAACCGTGAGACTGTCCTACGCTACAAGCGCGAGAGAGCCGAAGTGGAAGGGAAGCCTTTGGGATCCCGAGTGCAACGCTCGGGTGAGCTGGTAAAGGGCTAGAATCCGGAGCGGGGAAGCTCGATGGCGGAACTTCTAACTAACTAACTAACTAACGGTCGACGACGAGGACTCACAGACGCGACAGCGATCGCTCCTTCATCGGCGGACTGCCGAGGCTTTCGGTGACCGAACCGATCTCGACTTGTGCTCTATGCGGCTCTGAGGAGACCTTTTTCTTTCAGGTGGCGTTCCCAGGATGAAGAGAAGCTTATCCCTGAGATGCTCCCCGGGCCGCTTTGCGGCGTAGTTTATCTCTCGAAGACGACATCGCCTTGGAACAGAGTCATCTGGCACTGGATCGTCTCGAGCTCCTCCGTCGGGATTTCGTAGAGGTTCTTGTCCCAGACGGCGATGTCGGCGTACTTCCCCGGCTCGAGAGAGCCGATCTCGTCCTCGAGGAACATCTGGTGCGCGCTCCAGATCGTATAGGAGCGGAGCGCGGTCCGAACGTCGACGGCTTCGTCCCGTCCGTACGGATCCGGGTCGTAGACTCCGAGGGCCGGCTTTCTCGCCACGGACGCCCAGATGCCGTACCGAGCGGGGAAGGGGGTCACGTCGAAATCCGAGGCGCCTGCCCACCGGATATTTTTCGCCATGAATGTCTTGAAGGGATTGAGGCGCTTCGCGCGCTCTGGACCGAAGTTGCCGGCGTAGGTATCGCCGATCCACCACATGAAGGGGGCCGAGGGCTCGGGATAGCCGGCGTCGAACTCCGCCTGGAGCCGCGCCATCGTGTCGATCGCGTGGTCCGTCGGGATGTTGGCGTGAATGATCCCGTGGCGTAGCCCCTTCTGAGGGTTTGCTTCGAGGGCCATCGCGTAAGAATCGACGACCCAGTCGATGGCGCGATCTCCGATGGAGTGGACGCTCACGTGCATCCCGGCGTCGTGGAACAGTTGGATTTGTTGCCGCAGCACCTCCGGCGGAATCACCGGATAGCCGTAGTTCCCCTCGTCTACGGAGGTGTAGTCCTTGTTCCACGGCTGGTGGAGCCATGCGGTCCGGGCACCGCCGCTCCCGTCGATCATCATCTTTATACCGCCCGAGATCAGGTGGGAGTCTCCCGTAGTTCGATAGGGCTTGGTGAAGGACCCGATGCGCGCGGCGAGGGCTTCCGCTTCCTCGACGGTATCGCCCGCTCGCCAGAGGATGAAGGCACGCACCGGCAGAGTCCCGGCGTCGAGTGCCCTCTGGTAGGCCTCCCACTCCTTGGAACCGATGCCCGGGTCCTTGAGCCCGGTCATTCCTTCTTTATGGAACTCCTTCGCGAGGTGCTCGATGCCTTTCTGGATCTGGTCGACCGTCAACTCCGGGATGAGCCGGGTGACGAGACCTTGCGCCCGCTCCTTCAGGACCCCGGTAGGCCTCCCATCGGGATAGCGATCGATGGTTCCTCCAGGAGGATCGGGAGTGTTCTTGGTGACGTTCGCGAGCTTCAGCGCCAGGCTGTTGGCGACGCCGTAGTGGCCCATGGTGTGGGCGAGCCACACTGGATTCTCCGCCGAGATCGCGTCGAGGTCCGAGGCGTAAATATACCGGCGCTCTTCGAGCTTGCCTTCGTCCCATCCTCGGCCCTCGATCCAGTCTCCGCCCGTCTTGCCCTCGACCTGGGTTTCCACGTCGCCGAGAACGTCCTTGATGCTTTTCACCTTCGGGTAGGAGAGATCGGAAACCTGGAGCATGCTCGTTCCTCCCCAGGCGAAATGACAGTGCGCGTCGAGAAGGCCGGGGGTCGCCGTGCGGCCCTCGAGGTCGATGACGCGGGTGTCCTCTCCGGCGAGCTTTCTTATCTCGGCGTCAGTGCCGACGGCGAGAATCCGTCCGTTCTTGATGGCGACCGCCTGGACGACTCGGTCCTCAGGATCCACGGTAATGACGTTTCCGTTGACGAGGACGGTATCGGCGACGAGGACTTCGGGGACGTGCCCGCCGCAGGCGGTGAGAGACAGGCCGAGAAGCGCAACGGTGATTCGCATGGCGCTAAATATACAAGAGCTAGTCCTCGGCGCCTACACCGTCGCCTCGCTAGCGTCATCGTGCCCATCACGCTCAGTTGGCCTTGGATTTCTGAGGAGCGGGTAGAACGTTACTCGGTCCGGACCGAGTAACTGTTCTACCCACTGCTCCAAACTCTCGCGAGACGACATTTGCGAAGACCATTGACAGGACCGCAAGGGCGCCGTGAGGAGGTCTTGGCGCGCGGGGAGCGTCCAGGCTACAAATGCCGGAGCCACGCCCTTGCGTCGCGCATCGCTTCCTCATGATGCACGAGCTTCCCTTCGTCGGCAGCCTTCTCGCCCTCGGCGATCTTTTGTCGAACGTAGAGCTCGTACTGCACGTCCTCGATCGAGCAGTCATCCGGCAAGGATTGAAGCACCTCGATGACAAGCTTTTTCGCTGACGCCATATCGAACATCGTACCTCATCTCGATTTGAGATCGATGAAGGGCATCGCCCAACGATTCGAGACGCGCGTCACGGCGACCGAGATGCGGCACCGCCGACGCCTTCTGCCGTAGAGCCCTCAGCTCGCGGTCTTGAAACTGCCGCTACAAATACAGGAGCCAGCCCTCCGCGCGAGTCCCGGTCGCCTCCTCGAGAGCGAGCTTGTAGAGCGCGACTTGACTTCGGTGGGCGTCCTCCGCGATGTCGAGGCGGAGATCGGTCTTGAAGTCGACGAGAGTCCACTCCGAATCCTCGTCGCGGAAGACCAGGTCGGGAACTCCCTCGACGAGTCTTCCCGTGGGCTCTCGGTAGACGAGAGGGGTCTCGCGGAATACGACCGAGGCTACCCGCGCCCGCTCGAGAAGAGGGTGCGCGAGCGCGCGAGAGACCGAAGAGGCCGCGGCCTTTCTCTCCTCCTCCGAATTGCCGAGGATGCGTCCCAGGCTGTCGGCGAGGGCCTCGATGTCCGGGAGAGTCGCCTCGAGCGGAGCTCGCGCGAGAACCTCGTGGACCAGGGCCCCGAAACGCTTGCCTCCTGGACGAAGGAGGTCCCGTCCTTCGACTTCGGCAATCCGCACCGCGGACGCGCCGTCGACCACGGGCTTCTCGGTTTCGACGAGACGGGTTACGGTGGCGACCTGATACCTGGGAACGCTCCCTTCCGCGAGAATGCGCGCGCGCCGGTCGAGCCAGCGCTGGTACTCCCGGCCGCCCTCTCCAGGTTCGTCGCCCTCGCTCGCCTGGAGGAGCGTGTGGCGCCTCAGTCCGGGCTTGGTCGTGAGGGGGTTCTCGAAGAGAGACGGATCCCACCAGACGACTTCGTGGTGGCCGCGCTCTGGTTTGTGAAGACCCGGGCGGAGGGCGGAAGAGATCGCCGCTCTCTGAGGACGCTCGAGGACGGTGTCGTCCCCGGGAAAGCGCGGGCATCCCGGAGCCACGACTGGAAACCGATAGGTCCTCTCCTCGGGATAGAGGCTCGGGAGAAGCGGCCCGACCCAGCCGCTCTTCTGAGGCTCGTCGGCCACCGCGGGCACCACCAGTATGTCCCGCGCGCGGGTCGCTGCCACGTAGAGGAGACGAAGGCTCTCCGCGCGATCCCGCTCCGCTTCGCTGTCTTCGTGCTCGAGGAGCTCCCAAGGCGATCCGCCGGCGAGCCTCATCGCCACGAGCTTCCGGTCCGGATCCACGTGCCGCGAGGCGCCGGAGGAGAACGGGGTCGTGATCTCGCAGAGGATCACCACGGGGAACTCCAGCCCCTTCGCCTTATGGACCGTCATCAGGCGAACGCCTTCGACTCCGTCCTCGATCATGTTTTGCTCGCTTCGATCCGAGACCTCGGAGAGGGAGTCCAGATGATCGACGAAGCCGCGGAACGAAAGCCCTCCGCTATCCTCGAACGTCCGCGCGATCTGAAGGAGCCTGAGGATGTTGGCGAGGACCTGATCGCCCGCCTGCCAGAGAGCAAACCCCGCGTGGGCGCGGGTCTGGTCCAGGAGTTTTCGAATGGTGAGCGCTACGGGCCGGCGGTTGCGATCCCGGTGCAATGAGGCGAGAACGTCGAGGGCTTCGCGGATCGAAGCGGCGTCTTCCTCGAGAGCTCCCGGCGTCGCCCGAAACGGATGAAGGGGGCCGTGCCGCGATCGGAAGAGGAACAGGCTCTCGTCACCCAGGCTGAAGAGCGGCCCCCGGAGCGTCGAGAACACCGAGAGCTCGTCGTCGGGCCGCTCGACCGCGGCGAGCGCCACCCGCATCGCTTCGATCTCCTCGCGCTGATGGAACCCTCTTCCGCCGACGAGGACGTGGGGGATGTCGAGGGCGGAGAGGGCGTCCACGTAAGGCTGGGTGACCGACCGCCCGAAGCTCTTGAACCGGCGGAACAGGAGGCAGACGTCCGAGGGGACTACGGGACCCAATTCCCCGCCGCGCGAGCTCACGCGCCAACCGAGCGAGGCGCTTTCCTCCAGGAGCCATCGGACCCAGGAGGCCACGGCCAGAGGCTCCGAGCGTTGGATGGCGTAGAACACCACCTTGTCCCAGTCGCCGTACGGTCGCGGGATGGGAAGGGCCACGACCGCGGGCTGACCCTCCGTCTTCGAGCGATGCGCGTGGAGCTCCACATAGTCCGCCTGATGGTTCTCGGCGGTCGGCTTCATCGACGCGGTCATCGCGGAGTTCACGAGCTCCTGAATGCCGGGCACGGATCGAAAGCTCACGGTGAGATGCACTCGCCTTGCACCGGCGCGCACCAGCTGGTTCTTCACCCGTTGGTAGAGCGCGACGTCGGCCCTGCGAAAGCGGTAGATCGACTGTTTCGGATCGGCGACGAGGAAGAGCTTCCCCGGGACGGGCACGACCTTGCGCCAGTCGTCCTCGGCGGGATTCTCCGCGGCGAGAAGGAGAAGGATCTCGGCCTGGAGGGGATCGGTGTCCTGGAACTCATCGACGAAAATATGAGTGAAGCTCGACTGCAGCTCGCGCCGGACCTCGGGGTTCTCTTTCAGAAGGTCGCGGGCGCGGGCGAGGAGGTCGAGAAAATCGAGGCGCCCTCGTTTCGACTTCAGCGCTTCGTACCGATCGACCAGCTCCCGAAGCTCGTTTTGGAGATGGGCCGCGAGGTCGGCGCGGGCACGTCTCTGGAAAGAGGCGAGGTCGACCGCGAGCGCGTCGCGCTCGGCGAGGAGCTTCTCGCGCACGATCCCCTCGGCGTAGGGCCCATAGCCTTTTCTCTTTCCCAGCTTGAGAGACGCGAGCCGGTGCTCGAGGGCGTCGTAGTCGCGCCTCCCGCTCACCTGCTCCTGTCCCTTCAAGTCCTGGACGAAGGCCAGGAGCTCCGCAAAGTCGAGGAACAATTTGTCCCGGTCGTTCGCGGCCTTTGACGCCTTCTCTCCCAGCGAGACCGCCCTTTCGATCAGCCCGTCGATCTCGGCTTCGCGCTCGAAGGGCCGGGTCTTCCAGCGGGCGGGAAAGTCCCGCACGTCGAGAAGGTCGTAGGCTGCCTTGTACAGGCTGTCGACCGGTCCCTCGTCCCAGTGCGCCGGACGCCTCATGAGGCGCCTCACGCCGGGTGGGGGGTCCGAAAGCTTTTCCTGGAGCCAGCGATCGAACACCCGCCGGCAGAGACGATCCTTCTCCTCTTCTGTCGCGACCTCGAAAAGAGGATCGACTCCCGCCTGGAGCGGCCGCTGCTTCAAGAGATCGGCGCAGAACCCGTGGATGGTTCCGACGTGCGCCTCCTCGAGCTGTTCGAGGCCGCGCTCGAGCCTCTTTGTCACTTCGTCGTCGCCCGTCGCTCGGGCCTCGGTGCGTGCCTTCTCGAGCTCGCCTCGAAGCCGGAGCTTCAGCTCGCCCGCCGCCTTCTCGGTGAAGGTGACGGCGACGAGCCGCGAAAGCTCGCCCCGCCCGCTCGAAACCACCGAGAGAATGCGGCTCACGAGAGCCGTCGTTTTTCCCGTGCCTGCGGCGGCCTCGACCACGAGCGTGGAATCGAGATCGTTCTGGATGGCGTCGCGGTCGGAAAGGTCTGCAAAGGCGCTCACGTCAGGCTCCGGAGCCAGTTGAGAGGGGAGAGGCGCGGATCGTTCTGCTTTCTGCGAGCGTCGATCTGCATCCTCGGACCGCAGACCGCGAGATAGTCGCACCATGCGCAGCCAGGCTTTTCCAGCGGCGAGGCGGGAAAGAAGCCCTCTTCGATGATTTCGTCGAGGCGCCTCTGGAACTCCGCGACCACCGCGAGCGATTTCTCGTCGGCGCGCACCACGCGCTCCGCGTAGCCGGCGCGCTGAGTGACGTAGTAGAGACGGGCGGAGTCGACCTCCTCTCCGGTGAGCGCCTCGTAAGCGAGCGTGTAGAGGATGGGCTGAAGGTTCTCGCCGCCGTTTACGACCGCGCCTTCGGGCATCCACGCCTTTCCGCTCTTGTGATCGGTGACTCGGACCTTGCCGTCGGTCGCGCGCTTCTCCACGAGGTCGATGGCCCCCCGGAGCCTCAGGCCGTTTTTCAAAACGGCGACCTCGAGAGTGCTCGCGGGATCCGCGGGTCCCGTGGGCCTCATGCCGAACGTGAACTCGCGACGGTAGGGGACGAAGTCGTCCTCCTGGAGCGCCTCCCGACGGAGCCATCCCCTCAGGTCGAAACGAATGCGCTCGAGCTCATCCCTCCAGATGCGCCCGATCGCGGGCGCGAGGTCTTCTTCGAAGCGGTCCTGGACCTCGTCGAACACCACTTCGAAGAGCTGAAGAACCTCGTCGATGTTGTCGGCTCTCGCGGGGAGGAGGCCGGCCTCTCCGAGACGCTTCGAGATCTCGAACTGCGCCGCGTGGAGGATGCTTCCCTTGGTGAGCGGGTCGAGGTGGGTCACCGCCTCTACCGTCTCGCGCGGGCGGATCCGGAGGATGGCGTTGAGATAGAACCGGTACGGGCAAGCAGCGTACTTTTCGAGCGCGGTGACGGAGTAGGCGCGCGCCTCGAGACGATGCTGCGCCAGGACAGCGCGCGCGGGCTCTGAGGCCTCGAGAAAACCATCCGCGGTCGTGAACTGGCCGCTTCGGCCTCGCTGGTAGCGGGCGCGGAGGGAGCGGGCGAGGGCGGCATTCACCTGGACCAGGTAGCGGCCGCTTCCCAGGCGGGCGTCCAAGCGCATGGAGTCCGAGAGGAAGGCGAGGTCGAACTCCGCGGCATCGATCGCCTGCCCGCGATCGCGGGGAGCGGGCCAGCCGAGCCGCGCCCCCGAAGAGCTCGCAGCCTCCCGCGCGAGGGTCTCGAAGTCCGGCAGCTCCCCCTGGCTCGCCCTCGCGACCTCGAGAAGATAGAACGAGGGAACTTTGGCGCGTCCCTTGGCGAGGTCGACCGAGGGATAACTGAAGACGATCTTTTGCGACGCCGCTCCGATCGCGAGCCTCAAGAGGAGTCTCTCTTTCGCGATCCGATCCTTCTGGAGGGGGAGGTCCGCACCGAGCCGGAGGCGAAAGGAGTCGAGCAGAAGTGGGTCCTCGACGATCTTTCGCGGGAACATCCTCTCCGCAAGGCCCGGCACCAGGACCATCTCGAAGCTCATCCCCCGCGCCGCCTCGATGGGAGCGACCCAGACCTTTCCGTAGCGATCTCCCGAAGGCCTCTGCGGGAGGAGGGTGAGACGCTCGGACAGGACCTGGCGCACTTCGAGAATCGAGACCGGCCCGACGGAAGTCATGGGCCGAAGCTCCTTCAGGAGCGCGAGCACTCCCTCCGGGCTCGAAAGCGAGGAGACGGCGAGCCGTTCGAGCCAATCGATCCAGACGCCCCAGTTCTCGTCGTGGGGCCTCGTGTCCAGGGTTTCGATGAGCGGAAGGGCAAAGTTTCTCAGATGGAGGAGATCGTTTCGTTCGCGCCGCAGTCTCTCGGCTTCGACACTTTCCTGGTCTTCCGTCTCGAGGAGGCGCACTTCGAGCTCGCGCCCGAGACCCGAGAGCCGCCTCTCCCAGCGGTCGCGCCCGCCGATGACCGCGGCGTCCACGAGGAGCTTCTCCCAGCGCCACGGGGCGCGGAGTGTCCCCGAGAGGACGGGCTCGCTCTCGGGAGCCTCCACTTTCGGGGGCGGCTCGGCGAACAGGTCGAGCTGGACGGGCTCGCGCGCGGGCTCGGGAGCGAGCGAATGCCGCGGGGGAACCCAGAGGACGTCTTCCTCCGCGGCGTCGGGCGCGACGATGGGGGCGCCGAGGGCGTCGAGCTTCGGGATCTGAGAAAGGGAAAGATATTCCGCGAACCGGGTGGCAGAGAGCTCCTCGGCGGCGCAATCGAGAAGCGCGAGAAAGGCGCGGCCCGCGGGGTCGGGCCTCTTCGTTCCATTCTCGAAGTACGCGGGGATCCCCGCACGGTCGAAGACGTCCTCGAGGAGCGGCGTATAGACTTCCGGGGATCGGAGCAGCACGGCCACTCGATCGAAAGGCAGTCCCTTTTCCGCCTCGATCTGGATGGCCCGGGCGAGCTCCGCCGCTTCCTGCGCCTCTCCCGGAGCGGAGAGCACGACCACGTCCTCGGGCCGCTCGCGGTGCTTCGGAGCGGTTTCGCTGAAAACGTGCCGCTGCAGATCGAGGAGCGCCGATTCGGAACTGGAACTTTTCGAGGGAGTCTCAGGCTCACAGCCGAGAGCCCGCGAGAGCCGTCTGAGCGTAGCCTCGTCCGCTTCGACCGCAGTCGCGAGCACCGGACCCGCCTTCGCCCTCCGGGCGATGGCCTCGATAAGCGCCGCTTCGAGCGGGTTGTCGAGGGGAACGTCCAGGAGCAGCATCGGACCGTCGACGTCCGAAGCATTTTGCCGGGCGAGCGAAAGAGTGAGGGCGCGATCAGCGACACCCTGCTCGCGGGACATCTCCTCGTAGCGCGTGAGGAGAAGCCCGAGGGTCTCCCCGAGGTCGCCGAGCTTCGACAGCTCGTCCGGGCCGACCTGATGAAGACGGCACTCGTGGAGCGTCGACGTGAGGGCGCGAGTGAGCCCGGGACCGGAGGCGACCGTGGCGAGAGGACCGAGTCGCTTCTCGCTCGCCGTCACATGAAGGACCCGGGCGGTGACCGCTTCCTGCGCGAGGCGGCTCGCCGTCGTCATGCCCGCGCGGGCGAGCGCGGGAAGGGCGAGGCGGTAGGCCAGTGAGTCGAGAGTTGCCCGCCGGAAGCCGAAGAGCGAGCCTCTTTTGGAAGCGAGCTCCCGGAGGAAGTGATCCGCGGCCTCGAGCGCTGTCGAGACCAGGAGCACTGGACCGAAGCCTTCGACCTCCGTCAGCCACCGGCGCGCTTCTTCCCTTCGGGAGGCCGCTTGTGGCGCGACCACGATGCGATGCACCGGCATGTCGACCCTCGAATAGTAGCCTATTCGCCTCGATTCCGGGGGAATGATAGGATGCGCGGCGGGATTAGCTCGAGGAGGGATTGTCATGAGGAGTTTCACCGTCTGCATTCTCGTCGTTTTCATAGGGCTCATAACGCGAGTCGCTCCGGCCGGCCAGGACCTCAAGATCTCGGAGAAGGACGTCAAGAAGTACCTCGACGCCGCGGAGAAAGAGATCAAGGGCGGAAACCTGCAGAAGGCGGGAGGGTTCTACCTCACGATCGTCACGAACTTCCCCGACCGCGGGGACGTTTACCTGAAGCTCGCGCGGATCTACAAACAACTCGGGGACTGGGGCAACTCGGGAGATGCTTATGGGAAAGCCGTTGGCTCCACGACCGTGCCCGCGGAGCAGGCGGAGTGCTACGAGGGAATGACCATCGCCTTCGCGAAAGCGGCGAACTACGCGAAGGTAGTCGAGGTCGGAAAAAAGGCGGCCGAGATGAACCCGGCGAACGCGGACATCCTCGTCGCGCTCGCGACCGGGCTGGCGAAGACCGGCGCGATCGCCGAGGCGGGTCAGGTCGCCCAGAAGGCGCTCGCGCTCGCGCCGAATAGCGCTCTGGTGCATACGACTATCGGCGAGGCGGCACTCGCGGACGGGAAGCCTGCGGAGGCCGAGCCTGAGTTCCGCAAGGCGATCGAGCTCGACGCGAACGTCGCCGAGGCGCATGCGGGCCTCGCCGACATTCTCCTCGGGAAAAAAGACTACGCGGGCGCTGTCGCCGAGGCGACGAAAGCCCTCGATCTGAACAGCCAGCTCACCCGTGCTTTCGGCATCCGTGGAAAAGCGAATAACGCCCTGGGCAAGGCCGATGCCGCCTACTCCGACCTGGCGATGGCCATCACCGTCAACGCCAACGATCCCGACGCCAACCTGGCATTCGCCGAGGTCTACGAGGCGCAGGGGAACCTGGGGATGGCGGCCACCTATTACCAGAAAACGGTCGATCTGAATCCGAACCTGAGCGGTGCGTACGTCTCCCTGGGCGGCATTTACGTCAAGCAGGGGAAGCTCCAGGACTTGGGGACGCTGATGGAAGGGGCGGTCCAGAAGATGCCCGACAACGCCCAGGTCCATTACTATCTCGGCCTTTCGCTCGTGGCTTCGCAGCAGACGGACAAGGCTCTCGCCGAGTTCTCGAGGGCGGTCGAGCTCGACGACTCGCTCGCCGCCGCGCACTACCAGAAGGGAAAGATTCTCCGCGTCCAGAAGCAGGTGGCGCCGGCGCTGGTGGAGCTCGAGAAGGCGGTGTCGCTCCATGTGGATAATCCAGATTATCTGACGGACCTCGGGATGGCGTATTACGATGGCCAGAATTTCGACAAAGCGTTCGAGACCCTAGCGCGAGCGACGTCATTACCGGACTATGCGAATCCCCTCGGCTGGGCGTATTACGGCTTCACCTTCAAAGACAAACAGCGGTTCCCGGAAGCCGCTGGTTATTTCACGAAAGCCATCGAAGCCTACCCCAACTTCGGGCACGCGCACTGGGGGCTCGCCTGGTCGAGCTTCGGTCAAATCGCGAAGGGCTGCCCCTGCACCCCGGAAGACGAGACCCTGGTCAAGACCCTGGTCGAGCACGCGAAGCTCGCGGTCCAGTACGGCGTCAACGACCCCGGTCTCACGAACGCAGCGGATGTCCTCGGCAAGGGCCAGAAGGTGAAGTAGTTTACGGCTCCGGCTCCGGCCTGTTGAGCCTCCAGTCGTATCCGCGGAAGCGAACCCCGACTTCGTGCTTCCTCTCCTCGAGGAAGTGCCGGACGTCTGGGTTCGCGTACTTCGAAACGAACGCCGGAAGAGTCTGCTCCGAGCCGCGGTACTCCGGGTTCACGAAATCCGATCCGTACCACTCGAGTATCTTGGTGAGCAGGAGCGCGTCTCCCTCGACTAAAACGTAGTCGGGGTTCGCGAGGGCGTTGCTCGCCGCCGAATCCAGCTGTTCTTCTACCCGATCGCCCTCGAAGGCGTCCGTGGGTAGGGGAGGGCACGAGATCGAGGCGCAGTTGACGGCGAAGTGGAGCCGCGGGTCCCGAAACGTGGGCCTCAAGACATTGTGCTCGATGTTGTCCAGGCTCAGGCGAAAGCCCCCGACGAGGTGCACTTCTCGGGTGAAGACGTTCTCGATATCCCGGATGCTCTCGATCTCGAACTCCCCGTTCTCTGAAACTCGATCGAGAATGGTCCGGACGGTATAAGCGTTGTACGCGTTGATGAAGAGCGCCTCGAGCTCCGGTCCGCGAAGGCTTTCGAGATCGGCGTCCGCGAGCGAGTCCAGGTAGGCGGTGAGAACGCCCTCCTCTTTCTTGAGGCCGGCGTAGTCGAACCGGCGGCCGTTCTCGAGCGCGTACTTCGAGAGGATCTCGTCCCAGGGGCGATGGTCGAATCCCGCTGTCCCCTTGCGGATTGCGCGCTCGAGGACCGACGAGAGATCCCCCTGGATGGGCTCGGGGGCGGGGACGCCGCAGGAGACAACGAGGAGGAGCGGCCAGGCGAATCGGCTCATCGATGCTACTCTAACAAGAACTGATGCTGGGTCTCGCCTTCTCGTTTCTTCTGACGGCGACCGAGCCGTCTCTCGAACGTCTTCGGGCGGCCGTGACGGAGGCCGCCGAGAAGTCCACCGGCGAGATGGGAGTCGCTATCGAGCATTTGGAGTCCGGCCAGAGGCTCGACGTACGCGGCGACGCCGCCTATCCGATGGCGAGCACCTTCAAGCTCCCCGTGCTCGTGACCCTATTCCATCAGGTCGACGAAGGGAAGGTTCGGCTCGACGACAGGGTATCTCTCGAGAGCGGCGACCTTCATATCGGGAGCGGCCGGCTCGACGATTTCGTCGCGCCCGGGATCTCGCTTTCGATCGCGAACCTGGCCGCTCTCATGATGCGCGTGAGCGATAACTCGGCGGCGGATGTGCTCCGTGCGATGGTTGGCCTCGGCGGCGTACGCGAGAGAGTCCGGGCCCTCGGAATCGAGGGCATCTCGGTCGACCGCAGTGCTGAACGGCTGATCCTCGACTCTCTCGGGATGCCTCCGGAGCGCACGGAAGGCATGACCCGCCGGGAGATCCTCGACTTCCTCAATGCCTACCAGCCGGCGCCGGGAGAGCTCGATGCGGCGGCTACCGCCTTCGAGAGCGATCCGCGCGATACCGCGACGCCCCTGGCGATGAACGAACTGCTCCGTGCGATCTACTCCGGTCGCGCGGCGAGCCCCGATTCCACGCGGAGGATGACCGAGATTCTGCTCGCCTGCGAGACCGGAAAGAACCGGATTCCGGGTCTTCTCCCGGAGGGACAAGTGGCGGCCCACAAGACGGGAACCCTCGGAGGCGCGGTCGCGGACGTGGGCATCCTATATCTCCCGGAGGGGCGCGGCCACGTCCTGATCTCGATATTGACCCGCGGGGTGAAGGAGAGGGACAAAGCCGAGCGCGCCATCGCGGAGATCGCGCGCTACGCCTACGACTACTTTCAGTTCGTCGATAAGGAATAAGAGTGTAAGGATCTGGAAAAAGCGCCGTTTTCGTGATACAGACATAGGGACAACCGACATGTACGAGGCCTTCTACGGCTTTCGCGCGAAGCCCTTCAACCTCACACCGGACCCGAAGTTCCTCTACTTGTCCGGCAAGCACCAGGAGGCTTTCGCCCATCTCGAGTTCGGACTGCGCCAGCGCGGCGGTTTCATCGTAGTGACCGGGGAAGTGGGAACGGGGAAGACGACACTCTGCCGCTACTTCCTCGAGAGGCTCGACGAGAACACTCTGAGCGCGTTCATCCTGTATCCCGCCCTCGGCACGACCGAGCTCTTGCGCTCGGTGAATCGCGACCTCGGGATCGCCTATGACAGCCACGACATGAAGTCGGACAAGGAGCTTATCGACCAGCTCCATGAATTCCTCCTCCGTGCGAGGGAAGGGGGCAAGAACACGGTTCTGGTCATCGACGAGGCCCAGAACCTGTCCCGCGACGTGCTCGAGCAGGTCCGGCTCATCTCGAACCTGGAGACCGCCACCGAAAAGCTCATCCAGATCGTGCTCATCGGCCAGCCGGAGCTCAACGACATGCTCGCCCAGCGCGATCTGCGGCAGCTCGCGCAGCGCATCACCGCGCGCTACCACTTGAAACCTCTCGACCGGCGGGAGATGACGCAGTACATCCGCCACCGGCTCGCGGTCGCGGGAGGGATCGGGCGCGTGGACTTCACCACCGCGGCTCTCTTCCGCATCCACGGTTTTTCGAGCGGCATTCCGCGGCTCATCAACCTGGTCTGCGATCGGGCTCTCCTCGCGGGGTACGTCCTCGAGAAGAGCGAGATCGATCGCTCGGTCGTCCGCCGGGCGGTGAAGGAGCTGGGAACGGCCCCGTCGCAATCCGAACGAAGCGGCCTTCGCGCCTTCGGCCGGCTCGGCGCTCGCGCCGCCTTGCTTTCTCTCACCGCCCTCGCTGGACTCGGTGCGGTTTACCTGGCGCGGGGCGGTGTGCTCTTTCCCGCGGCCACTCCGCTCGCGCGCGCCCCTGCGAGCTCCGTCGAGATCGCGATGACCCCCGAGGACGTGAACGAGCATTTCGAGCTTCGTCTCTTGACCCTCTCGCCCGAGATCTCACAGAGGGCCGCGTCCGCCGTGCTCCTCGAGCGCTGGGGGATTCGTCTCGGGGGCGGCCTCGCAGCCATCTCGGCGCTCGAGGACATGCCCGCTCTCGCGGAGCGCGCGGCGCTTCAGTACTCGGAGCTCGAGACCGATCTCTACCAGCTCCAGGCATTCGATCTCCCGGCCGTGCTCGAGGTGGTTCACCCCTCGAGAGACGACGTTTTGTTCCTCACGCTGACGGGCCTGGACTCCGATTCCGCAGTCGTCTATTTCGCGCCCGGCGATTTCTTCCGCGTGCCGAAGCAGGTCTTGGCCCAGTTCTGGAACGGCCGCGCCCGGATCTTCTGGCGGGACTTCGACGAGCTCGAGAGCTTGGATATTCCTCGAAGGCTCGCCTGGGCGGGGGCCCGGCTCGCGACCCTGGGAATGCTCCCTGGCGAGGCGAATCCGACGCCGGGGGAACTCCTCGACGCGGTCAAGAAGCTCCAGGAGCGCGTGCGCCTTCGGCCCGACGGAGACCTCGGGGAAGAAACGCAGATGGCCCTCTACAGTCTGAGCGGCGGCTACAACGTGCCGCGGCTTCGCGAGCCATGAGCTTCATCCTCGACGCGCTGCGGAGAGTCGACCAGGAGAATCGCCATTCGGACGAGGTGGTCCCGCCGGTCGCGGCGATCGAGAAGCTGAGGAACGAAAGAGTCCGGCGCCGCCGGAGCCAATTCGCGGCGATGGCGGCGATCGCGTTGGGGTCGGCCGTGGCGACGGCGCTGCTCCTGAGACAAATGTCCCCTGCGCCCGACTCGCCTGCGGCGCCCGCGCCGGCGCAGCAGACGCATACGGCCGTCGAGACGGTCGTCGAAAGTCCGGTCTTGGAAATCGAGCCTCCGAGAACGGAGGCGAGAGCGGTCGTCCCAAAGCGCGCTCCGGAACCACCGAAAACGAGCTCGGAGCCAGCGGTTCCACCCGAGCGACCCGAACGACCCGAACGAGCCAAACCAGGTGTTACGCCGTCCCCCGTGACCCACGAGCTCGCGACGGAGCTCCCGCACCTCGTGCTCCAGGGGACTTCGGTCCTCGACGGAGAACCCGTCGCGGTCGTGAGCGATCGCCGGGTGTTCGAAGGGGACATCATCGAGGGAGCGCTCGTGATCCGCATCGAGGAGCGCTCGGTGGAGCTGGAATTCAAAGGCCAGCGCTTTACTCTCACCCTCTGAGCCGTGCTGGTATTCGGCCATGTGGCCGCGGCCACCGTCAGTTGTCATGCGCTCGACCGCCGCGCCGACCTTCGATTTGTCATCTTCTTCACGCTGGTCGCGGATATCGTCGATAAACCGCTCGGCCTATGGGTCTTCAAGGAGACCATCAACAACGGCCGCGTCTGGTTCCACTCCCTCGCGGTCAACCTTCTCGTTTCGCTGGTCCTCGTCGCTCTGCGAAAACCCGGCGTCTACGTTCTCGCGTTGTGGCTCCACCAGCTGTGCGACCGCATGTGGATGCGGCCCTGGGTAGCGCTCTGGCCGTTGACCGGCCGATTCGGCTACCGGGACCTGGACTTCGAGGACTGGGTCTACGGGATCTTCAGCCCCTATAACGTCGGGAGCGACGTCGTGGGCCTTTTGATCCTTGCCGCTTTCGTCTGGCGCTGCCAATTGTTCCGGGCATCGCGGCTTCGAGATTGGGCCCGAACGGGAAAGCTCTGAAGCTCAGTAGAGCCGGTCGGCCTTCGCCGCCAGGATGAAGTCGCTCTCGGTCAGGCCGTCGATCTTGTGAGTCCAGATCTGAAGCCTCACCCGGCCCCACGCCAGATGGACATCCGGGTGGTGCCCTTCCGCTTCCGCCACCTCGCCCAACCGCACCGTGAAATCGAGAGCGCGCCGGAAATCGGGAAAGGAGTACTCCTTCTCGAGGTGATGTTCTCGCACCACTTCCCATCCCGAGCCGAGCTCCTGGTGAAGCTTCGAGAGGTCCTCCCCGCGAAGTGGAGGCACGCCGCCTCGACAGGGGATGCAGCTTCTTGTCGCCAAATCTTCGTTCTTGGAAGAGTTCATTTTCGTTTGACTTTCTGTTTCACTTTCGTCTACGTTGGCGCTCGGAAGAAGATCCCCAATGATGCTCACGAAGCGGCAGAAGCAGATCCTGAGCTTCGTCGAGGATTCCATACGCAAGGACGGCTATGCCCCGAGTCTGCACGAGATTTGCGACCACTTCAAACTTCATTCGATTTCGACCATTCACAAGCATCTTGTCCATCTCGAGGAGAAGGGCCTCATCAAGAGGCACTGGAACCGGGCTCGGGCGATCGAGGTCGTTGCCGTGGAGCATAAGCCCGAGGCCCGGGACGTGCCTCTCTCGGGGCTCATCGCCGCCGGCGAGCCCATCGAGGCTGTTCGGGGCAACGAGCTCGTGGCCGTGCCCGAGGACATGATCGGACGGCGGGATGTATACCTTCTCAAGGCGAGGGGCGAGTCCATGGTGGACGAGCAGGTCCGCGACGGAGATTACGTCATCGTCGAGCGGCGTACTGACCCGAGAAACGGCGAAGTCGTGGTAGCCCTTCTCGACGGAGAGAGGGCCACGATGAGGAAATTCTATCAGGAGAACCAGCAAATCCGCTTGCAGCCGGCCAATCCCACGACGGCGCCGATCCTCGTCGCCGACGATCGAGTCGCGATCTACGGGGTGGTGGTGGGCCTTTTGCGAAGATACTAACGAGCGAGAACTCAAGGAAGGAAAAATCATGACGACCAAGAAATCGATCAACTTCACCATCGTGCCCGACGAGCCGGAAGGGCGCGAAAAGGCGGAGCGTCTCTATGCGAACTTCTGCGCCGTGAGCCACACTCCTTTCGACTTCACCCTCACGTTTTGCGAGGTCCATCCGTTGAGCGAGAAGGACATCGCCGACGCGCCCGAGGGCTCGACCAAGACTATCGGAGCGCCGGTGAAGGCGAAGCTCGTGATTCCGATTCAGCTCGTCGGAGCCCTTGCGGCCGCGCTCCAGGAGAACCTCAAGATGTATCAGGACTCCTACACCAACGTCGGGTGGTCCAAAGCGGGCGGAAGCCTGCACTAGCCCGTTATTGACATAGCCCCGCGAGAGCCATTATGATCTCGGCCCACTGGAGGAGATTGTCCATGAAAAAGGTTTTCGCTCTTGTTTTGGCGTCCGTTCTGTTGCTCGCTTTTTCCAGCTTCACGTTTGCCGAGGAAGGCAGCTGGATGGGCTACATCGCCGACGACGCCTGCGCCAAGGACTACGCCAAGTCCAGCGTCGAAAAGCACGTCGCCTGCGCGAAAAGCTGCATCGCCAAGGGCGGCAAGTGGGCGCTCGCGATGAAAGACGGGATGGTCCTTCTCGATCTCGGGAAAGACACCGCCGAGAAGAACCTGGGACACCCGGTCACTGTGAAGGGAACCCTCGACAAGGCGACCAACACAGTGAAGGTCTCCTCGGTCGAGATATCCCACTAGCCTCGAATCGCGAGTCGAACAGTCGTTTCAGCAGGGCGGGAGCCTTGTTCTCCCGCCCTTCGTGTTTTGCTACCATGAGTTGACCTTGGAGGCTCGCTCATGAGAAATCGCCTGTGGATCTCGGTCCTCGCCTCACTGTTTGCCACCGCCAACCCCGTTCGAGCGGAAAAGCTCGAGGGAATCCTCTGGGACGTCGGGGCTCACGTCATCGTCGAGGGTGTCGAGGTGGTTCTGACGGAATCCACCCGCATCGAGCGGAAGGGGCACCCGGGGATCACTCCGCGGGAGCTTCGCATCGGGTGGGAGGTGGAGGTTCAAGGCCGCCTGGATGGGGATCGCCTCGTCGCCGAGAAGATCAAGGTCGAGACCGAGCGGCACAAGAAAGTCGACCTCGAGGGGTACGTCGAGTCCCTGGGTGAGGATTCCTTCGACGTCGACGGCCGGCCCGTCCGGTACTCCGGAGTCGATCGCTCCCTCGTCCGTCCCGGTGTCCTGATCGACGGCGAGGGCATACTCATCGACGACGGCACCATCGAGCTCGAGAAGTACGAGGTTCGTCCGAGAGAGAGAGACAAGGGAGAGGTCGAGTTTCTCGCGCTCGCCGCGACCGAGCTCTCTGAGCTGAAGGAGAACCTGGACTTCTACGACGACCGGCTGTTCCAGGAGTACGTCTCGCGCGTCGGGCACGGCTTGGTGCCGGAGTGGGTGGACCGAAACGAGATTCAGTTCAACTTCAGCATCGTGAACGACCCCGAGCTCAACGCCTTCGCCCTTCCCGACGGCACTATCGTGATTCACACCGGCCTTCTGGCGACGCTCGAGAACGAAGCGCAGCTCGCGAGCATCCTCGGCCACGAGATCGCGCACGTGACTCACAAGCACGGGTATCGCGGCTACAAGCGGGCGCAGAAGATGCAATGGGTGGCGCTCGGGGCCGCGGTGGCCGCTGCCGCCATCGACGCCGATCGCGAGGCCTGGGAGGGACCCTCCTGGGCGTCCACCCTGGTCTCGCTCGGGGCGACGCTCACGCTCACCGCCGCCATCAACGGACACGGACGGAACCTGGAGGACGATGCCGATCGCGTAGGGCTCAACTATGCCCTCGACGCGGGATACGATCCGTTCCAGGCGCCGCGCGTGTGGGAGGTCTTCAGCCTCCATACCTCCGACCAGAGCGCGGTCTCGAACTGGTTCTTCAGCAACCACTCGACCCACAGGGCCCGAATCGGAAATCTGACCCAGGAGATCAACCGGTACTACCGCGACCGCCTGGACCCGGAAACGCTCAACCGGAACGAGGAGGAGTACTCGCGGATGGTGGCGCGGCTACGGCGGCACAACGCCGTCATGGACTACGAGCGCAAGGAGCTCAAGAACGCGGAGAAGGCGTTTCGGAGCATCCTGAAGTCGAATCCCGATGACGCCCTCGCCCATCTTTACCTCGGGAAGATCGTCTGGGATACGCAAGGGATGGCGGGTGGCGATGCCGCGCTCGCGGAGCTGAAGCGCGCGAGCGAAATCGACCCCGAGCTCGCGGATCCCTATCGCGAGATAGGCTTCATCTATTACAGCCTCGGCTACCGCGAGAGCGCGATCGAGGCGTTTCGAACCTACATCGAAATGGCCCCCGACGCCGCGGACGCTGAAGAGATCCGGGGATACCTCCGGGATATCTCCGGCTAATGGCGTGGATTTCCCCTCACGGGCGGTAGGATGCGTCGCCCCAAACGCGGACTCCACTGAACTTATAGCCGAGCGACTTCGCGCGCCGCCGGGAACGCGGCTTGCATCCATTCCCCCCCATGGACGCCGAAGACCGCCGCCGCCACCCGCGCATTCCGGTCGAGCATCTGATGCAGGCGCGGCTCTTCCGCGAGGGCGTCGATACCGTCGGCCGGGTCCTGGATCTCAACAACGCCGGAGCGTTCGTCGCGACAGAGCTAGATCTTCCCAAGAACACCAAGCTCGAGGTCGAGCTTCGTCTTCCGGGGGTCGAGAAGAGCCTCCCTCTTCACGCGATCGTCGCCCGGCGAACCGAAGCCGTCGAGGGCCGGAATCGAACGGTGCCCGCCGGTCTCGGTATCGTGTTTTTGACCGCGAACGTGATGGAGCGGTCCTTCATCCAGCTCGCGGTGCTCGCAGCCCTAAGGTCCAGCCTCGAGTCCACGAAGGCCCAGACCCGGGAAGCTCAGGCCGCGGTCGACTCCGATTCGGCGCCGCTCGAAGGGAACAGCTCGCGATAAGCGCGCGGCAGGAACGCGAGGCCCAGGGCCGCGTTCGCCAGCATGAACGTCAGGTGCCCGGCGAGGCTATAGGCCAGAAGCTTCGGCGGGTCGACGACGTCCCCGTGAAAGAAGATCCACGCGAGAGGCGTCGTTCCTAGCCGCGCCACGTTGATGGGGAGCGAGCCCACCATGAAGATGATGGGAAGGGTCGCGAGAAGTCGGGGCACCTCAATCTCGAAGCCGAAGGCCCTCGTGGCGTGGTAGTGCGCGAAGACCGCTCCCAGGAGAAGCGGAGCCTTCAAGAGCAGCACCTGCGCGTAGCGATTGGCTGCGGCGAGGCGGAAAGTCCGGAAAAGACGCCAGTCGGGGGCGCGGAGAAAACGGCCCAGAAAGGCGAAACCACCGTGCACGTAGCTCAAGAAGATCGCCCAGATCGCGGCGAGCCCCAGAGGAACCAGGAGCAAAGTCGCGGGGAGCGTTTCCGAGACCAGCGCCATTCCCACTGCCGCCCAGAGGATGAGATGAGTTTTCTGGAGGAAGTCGAGGAACAGGATACTGCTCGCGATCTCGAGGAGACTCGTCGAGAGACGCCGCGCGAGATAGACGACCATGGCGCCCTGGGAGACCCGGTGGTTCAGGATGGACAGCAGATAGTCGACCGCGCGAACCGGCAGCAGATCCGCGAGCGCGAGCTCTCCATGGAACCACCGGACCACGCGCCATAAAACAACGCTGTCGAGGATGAAGTAGAAGACGGAGAAGGGAATCAGAGCGGTGAAGAACCGGACGTAGTCCGCATCCTGAAGAGCGCCGGTGAACCGGGCGAACGGGACCTTCCGAAAGATCAAGAAGAAGATCGAAGCCGTGGCGAGCGGCGGGAGGATCGCGCGCCAGGGGATTTTGTGTCGCCGGCTCTCGGTCACGGCTCGGTCGCTTGGCCCGGAAGGCCGGTGACGCGGATCCCGGCCGACTTGACGCCGTAGATCTTGTTGATGCCGAGGAGAACTCCGGTGAGAGCTTCGGCGACGCGGGTCTTCTCGAGGGAGCCTCCTTCGACGCCGCGAAGGCCGGTCGAGTCGACCAGAGCCACGGCTTCGCGCCGAATCTCGGGAAGGTCGGCGAAGACCAGGACGTCCTCGGGCTCGCCCTCGAGCTTCTTGAGGGAGCTCGCCGAGACCGTTTGAAACGCGGCGGCGACCCGGGCCGAGCCGTCGAGAGCCCGCGCGAGATCTTCCGCGGCCGAGGGGAGCCCGTCGAGCGAAGGCGGCCAGCGAATCGTCGCGGTGACCACGAGCTTTCCCGCGAGCGGGCCCAGGAGCTCGGTCACGGTCTCGATATGGCCGGGGTAGGGAAGAGTCGACAGGATGACGGCGCCGTCGCGAGCGGCTTCGAAGTTGGTGGTCCCGGCGACGAAGTTCGAAGAGAGCCGAGCGTTCAACTCTTCCGCGATTCGCCGTCCCTTTTCCGCCTCGCGCGAGCCGAGGATGACGGAGCGGCCCCGCGCCGCGAAGCGAAGGGCGAGACCCTGGCCCTCTTTTCCCGTTCCGCCGAGAATGGCGACGCTCTCGAGGGGGCTCATCGGAAGAGATCCTGGTCGCGGTCGCGGAGAAGCCGGCGGATGCCGCCGTCTCCCGGTTCGTATGGATAGCCTCGCACCACGGCGACGGGGACGCGCTCGAGCTTTCCCATGACGAGCTCCGCCGCTCCCGCGATCTCGTCGGCGACGGCGATTTCGCTGACCAGGAGCTTCCGTCCCCGCGGGTCGACGAAACCTCGATGATCGACGATGGGTTCCATACCGGAGATTCCGATGGCGACGTTCACCTGACCCTCTCGCCAGGGGCGGCCGAAAGTATCGGTCACGAGCACCGCGAGGGTCTTCCCCGTGCGCGCGGTAAGAGCGGCGCGAAGCCCCTCGGCCGAGCGGTCCGCATCCTCCGGGAGGAGACAAACCGAGTCTTCCTCTTCGACGTTCGAGGCGTCGACGCCGGAGTTGGCGCAAACCAGGCCGTGGCGCGTCTCGGTCACGAGAATGCCGCGGTCCATTCGAACCACCCGGCGCGCTTCCCGGAGCACCACCTCGACGAGCCTCGGGTCGCGCCCCGACTCCTCGGCGAACCGCGAGGCGAGCGCGGAAGGTTTCACGCCGGCGAGAGAGACGATGCGTCCCTCGCTCTTGGACACGACCTTCTGGGTGAAGACGAAGACGTCGCGGTCCTCGGGCTCGATCGCTTCGCGCTCGCAGGCGTCGAGCGCGAGGAGAGCGAGATCGTCGCCCGGGCGGATCTCGGGGAGGCCCCCGAGACCGATCACTTCGATTCGACGCGATTCCGTTGCCGCCATGAGCTTCCAGGAGCCCGGCATTATCTCACAGGCGTGCTACCATCCACGTCATGCCGTGGCGGAGCTCGGACGAGGCGCGCGTCTACCACGAGAGAACGAAGCACAGCCCGCTCAGCGTGCGGAACGTGCCTCATTTCCTCGACTGGGACAATCAGCCGCTCGCATTCAAGATCTATCCGGCGGCGGAGAAAACGCCGCTCGATCCCGTCGCCGAAACCGTAGGACCCGCTCCGGCCGCCTCACCTCTAACCCTCGAGACTCTCTCGCGGCTTCTCTTCTACACCGCGGGAATCACCAAGCATCTTCGTTCCGCCCGGGGCCGCATGCCCTTTCGCGCCGCCGCCTGCACCGGGGCCCTCTATCATGTGGAGCTCTACGTCGTGACTGGAGGGATCGAGGGCCTCGACGCCGGGGTTTACCACTACGATCCGCGCCTTCACTCCCTCGACCGTTTGCGCTCCGGGGATTTCCGCGCCTGTCTCGTCGACGCAACGGGAGGCGAATCGAGCGCGGCCGGCGCCGGCTCGTTTCTGGGGCTCACCACGACGTACTGGAGAAACGCCTGGAAGTACCGCGCGCGCGCGTACCGCCACGCGTTCTGGGACAGCGGAACGATGCTCGCGAATCTTTTCTCCATGGGAGCGGCTGCCGGAATCCCCATGCACCTCCTGCTCGGTTTCGCTGACGCGGAGGTCCACCGCCTGCTGGATGTCGACGCGGACAAGGAGTCGGCGGTCGCGCTCGTCGCGATTTCGGACTCCGGGCGAAAGGCGGAGACCTCGGCTTCACCGCCACCCGCAGCGGAGCCTCTGGGGCTCGAGACCACGCCTCTCTCGGCGGCCGAGGTCGACTACCCGGAGATTCGCGAGATGCAGAGGGCGAGCTCTCTCGGGAGCGGCCCGGAGACGAGGGAGTGGAGGGAGAAAGGTCCGGTGGAAGCGACGGGGCATCGGGGGACCGGCATGACGCTTCGTCATCTCGAGGTACCGCCGCCGGAACCCATGGGGCTCGCGGAGATCGAGAGGGTCATCCGCAAGCGCGGCTCGTCGCGCGCGTTTCAAAGGACAGCGGCGATCGACTATCACGCCCTTTCCACCATCCTGGCCCGCTCCACTCGAGGGGTGAGCGCGGACGCGCTCCCGGCGGAGACGACGCTTTCTGACCCGTACGTGATCGCCCACAACGTGAACGGCCTTGCTCCCGGAGCCTATGCTTTCCACCCGCGAGCGCGCGGCCTCGAGCCGCTCCGGGAAGGAGACTTTCGCTCGAACGCCCGGTTCCTCGATCTGGAGCAAGACCTCGCGGGCGATGCCGCGGCGAACCTTTACGTCCTGGTGGATCTCGAGCCGCTCCTCGCGCGTTATGGAAACCGGGGCTACCGGGTGGCGCAGCTCGAAGGCGGGCTCATCGGCGGGAGGGCCTATCTCGCTTCGTACGCCCTCGGCCTCGGCGCGACCGGCCTGACGTTTTTCGACGACGCGGTCACGGAGTTTTTTTCTCCCCACGCTTCAGGGAAGGCGGTGATGTTCCTCGTGGCCTTCGGGGTGCCCGTCACTTCAACGCTCCCGGTTTGATCCGCTCCTCGGTTTCGACGCGGTACCGCTGGTAGTCGTGATAGTCGATCTCGATCCGCTGCCGGTAGCTCTTCAGGAAGTAGAGACGGGCGTCGAGGGAGATGGCGACCTCGTCCAGCAGCCAGACTTCTTTACCCGGATCGCCAGCGAGCCAGCCTTCGGCCGCCGCCTCCGAGCCCTCGGAGACTCGTCCAAAGATCCCTCCGAGAAACTTCAAGTTCTTCACGAAGCGGACCTGGAGCTTCGCGAGCTGGTCGCGGCGGGGATCGATCCAGACCGTGCCCTCCATCCGAGAGAGGATATTGGTCGATCGCGAGTGCCCCTCGTAACCGGGCTTTGGCGAGAACCGAAACACGCGGAGAGGCACGTCCTGAATGACTTCGTCTTCGAGGGGCTCGAAGTCGTAGGCCTCGATCGCCTCCCGAAGCCTCTCCTGAAATCGCTTCACCCGCCGTTTGAGCTTGTCCCTGGTCTTGCGATCGCGCTCCTCCGCCGGCAAGCCAAGTTGCTCCTTCAGGTAATCTTGGAACTTGCGCTCCTCCTTTTTTTCCTCCTCGGCAGAGAGAGGCCTCCCGTCCTTTCCCTCGAGCCTTCGGTACTCGCCTTCGGGGCCAGGGGTCACGAGGGCGACTTCGCTCTTCGCGCGCTCGATACGGCCCTCGTCGTCGAGGTCGCGCGTCACCGTAGTCTCGTGAAACGCGTACTCCCGAGTGCGCTCCTGCTGCTGCTCCTGCGATTCGATGACGCGCCGGAGGAGAGTCTCCGCGTCTTCGCGCTCCGAGCGCAGGGCGGGGGAAACCGTGAGCGAGATCACGGTGGCGAGCGACAGCATCATCCCTGCATCTTAGCACTCGGGCTTCAGGGCATTCAGGCACCGAGGGTTCGTCCCCATGGGGCCTCTCCCATGGCGATTGTCGGGTGGGGGTTTTCCTGGTATGCTTTATTGAACCATAACTACAGTGAATGGAGCGCCGGACCCCCCAAACGGCCCGCGCGCGCCTCTTGTATTTCTGAGGAGGTGGCGGTGTTGAGGCATCAGGAGCTCGAAAGGCCTGCGCCTTTGTCCATCCCGGAGCTGCCGGAGATGAAAGACCTGTCGGACCACGATCGGGAACGCGACCGTATCTTTCGCTTCTTTCGTTTCAACCTCGATCCGCCTGAGGTCGAATACCACTGGCAGCGTCTGCTCATGCACCAGTCGAGGTTTCCCTCGCCCGAGGGACGCAAGGTAGACCTCCGCACCGCGGCTTTCGACTACTTCCTCAACGAGACCGACCTTCTCGCGGAGCCCATGGTCATGGAGTGCTCGGAGTTGAGGCAAACCGAGCTCATGGCCTACTTCGACTATCTCACGGGGCTTCGGAACTACGCGTATTTCGAGAGCGAGATCAAGACCGAAGTGGCCCGGGCGAAGAGGTATGACACCTCGCTCTGCCTCCTGCTCTGCGATCTCGACGGCTTCAAGCACGTCAATGACAACCTGGGGCATCGCACCGGCAATGACGTCCTTCGAGAGGTGGGGCAGATCCTCCAGAAGAGGCTTCGGTCGAGCGACCTCATCGCGCGGTTCGGCGGGGACGAGTTCGCGGCGCTCCTCCACCGGACCGATCCCGAGAACGGGCGCCGGGTGGCCGACAAGCTCTGTTCCAGCATCGACGCCCAGTTTCGCGTCGGGCCCCTCGGTCACCTTCCGCGCCCGCTTACCGCGAGCTTCGGCCTGAGCTCGCTCCCGAACCAGGCGGACGACGAGGTTCAGCTCTTCGAGCTCGCCGACCGGGCGCTCTACGAGGCCAAGCGCGCGGGGGGAAACCGCGTGGTGTTCGCGTCCTAGCTTGTCCGCCGAAGCCTTGGCGAAGGCGGAACCTGTCCGCCGAAGCCTTGGCGAAGGAGGATTCGGGACGAACGAATCGGCCCCGTACGTCGCGGGAAAGCGACCATAGACCCCATCCCATCCAGCCGAGGAGCAGTGCGAGCGCGAGCGCGCGAAGGATCGCGCCCCTCTCCCACAACACGCGCAGGAAGCCCCCGAGAAGAAGGGTGATGACGGGAAGGACCACCAGATCGTCCTTCGAGAACTGGAAGATGTGCGTCGAGCCCAGTCCCGCGCGGAGAAAGTTCATCGAAAGGAAAGTGCCCGAACCGGCGAGGGCGAGCGGGAGCGCGAGTGCTTCGACTCCCTTGCCGCGCCGCCAGACGAACCAGGCGAGAAGCGCGATTCCGGTGAGAGCAGAGGGCCATCCGTAGAAGAGACGAAGGCGGTGAAACGCCATCGCGAGCGCCGCCCACGGCGTAAACCTCGGCTCGACGAGCGCCGAGAGACCGCCTGCGGAAGGCGCCGCCTCACCCCCGGAGGAGGCGCCCAGGAGCTCCGGGATGTACTGCAGGTAGAAGAGCCACGCGGCCGCGAGTGCACCGGCGAGAGGCCAGCCGGCGAGGGCGGCGACAGTTCTGAAGCTCGGGCGCACTTCCCGCGAAACGAAGACAGCGAGGCAAAGAAAGGGAACGAAGATCCCGAGCGTGAGGACGCTTCCGGCGTAGGACAGGATCGAGATTCCGGCCAGGAGTCCTAGCCCGGCTCCGTAGAGAGGCCGCTCCAGCTTTTCGAAGAAGAGGGCGACGTAGAGAACCGCGAGCATGTCCCAGAAGTGCCCGAAGAGGGCGGCGTAGGAGGCGACGGCGAGGCGAAACCCGAGAACGCGCGCGCTCGCATGCAGCAAAACGGCGAGGAGCGATGCGCGAGGGCCGAGGCCGAGCTTTCCGCCGATCGCGAAGAGAAAGAGCGCCTCGACCGACAAGAGTGCCGCCGGGATGAGCTTCATCCAGTCTTCGACCGGGAGTTTCAGAAGGCTCAACGGGTAGATCGACAAGTAGAGGAGAGGCGGGTAGGGGAAAGCAACCCAGCGGCCGGAGACGTACTGCAGGCCGAGGAGGTGGCGGTGCTGGTTCTCGATGTGATTCGAGAGGAAGCCGGAGAGGCCCTCGGTCCAGATGAGGGAAACGAACTTGGAGTGCGTTCTTACGTCGGGATAGTAAAAGTCGGGATGGAAGAGGGCGAAGAGACGAACCGCAAGGCCGGCGCAGACGATGAGAACGGCCCATCGCGCTAAAGGCTCCGTGAAAGAAGATCCCTTCCTCCTCCGGCGCCACGAGTAGAAGAGCGCGAAGAGGAGAGTCACGGCGTGAGCGCGGATGCCCAGAGTCATCGCGGCATGTACCGGCCACAGCTTGTGCGTGAGGACCGCGGCGATGAGCGCCGCCGCGACCGCGCCGCCGAACGCGATCGAGACGCGCTCGCCGAGGCCGAGGGCCCGCGGGAGAAGGTAGAAGGCGGCGACCCACGAGAGGAGCGCGAGGAAGGCGGGCGCGGTCGGAATCACGGAGAGAAGGCCACCCGAGGGGCGGACCGACATCCAATCGAGGGCGAGCCCCAGCGGACGCGGATCCTCCGAGCTAGACACCAAGCCGAGCTCGAAGACGCTGCCCCCCCGACCCGACTTTCGAAACCGCCTCACGGCGAAACTCTGTTGCGGAGCGGTGAATGTCTCGACCGCTTCTCCCTCGAGGAAGAGGCGAATCTCGGCGGGCTTCTCGATGTGTCGCTTGAATCGAAGGGTCACCTCGTAGGGAGAGCGCAGATAAAAGGGGAGCCGGACTCGGGCGCGGTCCTTCGACCAGTGGATGAGCGTCGGCTCGTCGATCTCGAAGTCCTCGCGAAAGCCGGAGACGTAGCGGAGGTCGTTCGGTCCGAAGTCGAGAAAGATATCGCCCGGCGCCGAAAACGCCAGGAGGATGGCCCCGGCGGAGAGAAGCAGAAGCAGGCCGAAAGCTTTCATGGACCGGGGGGATCGGGACCGGCGAGGAGGCGCGCCATGTAGTAGTCACAGACGCCGCTGCGGAAAAGCCTTTCTTCGGCGATCCGGAAATGGGGCGACAGGAGTCGCCGATACTCCTCCGCCGAGCGGATGTAGTGGCCGTTCTCGATCCAGTGCAGCAGATGTCCGACGAGGTTGAGGCGAGACTCCGTGGGGATGTCCTCGATCACCAGGACCGACCCGCCGAGGCGAACGACCCGCCGGATGCTGTCGGCGACCGCGGTCACGTCGGCGTCGTCGAGGTGATGGAGGACGCCGTAGACCAGGGCCTCGTCGAAGCGACCCTCCTCGAACGAAAGCTTGCGAGCGTCCTGGACGAAGAATTCCCCCCGAAAATGGGCGCGCGCGTACTCGATGTACCGGGGGTTGATGTCGATCCCGGTGTAGCTCTGTTCGGCAAACAGGTTGGAGAACGCTCCCGGACCGCAAGCCACGTCGAGCACGCGAACTCGTGGATCTGACGCGAGGTGATCCCGTATCGTCTTGCGGATGACGGTGAAGTTCGCTTCCAGGAGACCCCGGCAGAAGAGGAAGAAACGCGGGTAGTTGGAAAGCTTCTCGATGAGGGCGTGCAGCATCGATCTTCGCGGGTCATACTATCTCAGTTCTAGAATAGGCCAGAGGAGTGTTTATGAGAGAGAGCATCCAGGGGTTGACGCTTTCGGCCCTGTTAGCCGGGCTTCTAGGGTGTGAGGTCGTGGCGGAGCCGCCGACTTCGGACCCAATCGACGTGCGGGAGGTCGAATCCACCCCCGTCGCTGAAGTCGAGCCAGAGCCGCTGAGTCCTCCGCCCACAGCGCCGGCCCTGCAGGCGAACGTTCTCGAAGATCAGGTCATTCGCGTGTTCGAGACCGCCGGACCGGGGGTCGTGAACATCACGAGCCGAAGCATCTCCTACGATTTCTTCCTTCGCGCCATGCCGCAGGAGGGCTCGGGCTCGGGGTTCGTCTACGACGACCGGGGGCACATCGTCACCAACTTCCACGTGATCGAGGGAGCGAGCGAGCTCCACGTGACGTTCTTCGACGAGACCCGGGTGCCCGCGGAGGTCGTCGGCTTCGACCCCTCGAACGATCTCGCGGTCATCAAGGTGGATGTCCCTCCCGACCTCCTTCGGGTGATCCCGCTCGGGGACTCCGACCGTCTAAAGGTCGGAAGATTCCTCGTGGCCATCGGAAACCCCTTCGGGCTGCAGCAGACTCTCACGACCGGGGTCGTGAGCTCTCTCGGCAGGAGCATCGAGGGACCCGACGGGAGGTTCATCGGGGAGATTATCCAGACCGATGCCGCCATCAATCCGGGGAACTCGGGCGGGCCGCTCCTCGATCTCGAAGGAAAGCTCATCGGCGTCAACTCCGCGATCGTAAGCCCGAGCGGTGCCTCGGCCGGGATCGGCTTCGCGATTCCCGTGGGAACGGTCCAGAGGGTGGTGCCCGAGCTGATCGCGCGCGGACGCTACGCCCATCCCTGGCTCGGAGTCGAGCTCTGGAACGTGAGCGCGAACCTCGCGGCGCGTCTGAATCGGGCCGGGGTCCGAACTCCGGGCGGCGGCGGTGTCATGGTCGCGGGCCTGGTGGCGCGCGGCCCCGCGGCCAGCGGCGGCATCCGGGGCCCTTCGGAAGTGGGCCTCCTGGGAAACCTCCGCGTTCCGATCGGCGCCGACTATATTCTCGCGCTCGATGGCGAGCCGGTGGTGACCGACCGCGACATCACGATCCTTCTCGAGACCAAGCACCGAGTGGGCGATCGAGTGAAGGTCACGGTCTGGCGCGAGGGCCAGGTCCGGGACATTGAGGTAGCCCTGGGCGAGCGCCCCGACTAGTTTTGACTAGCGCGATTTCAGAATACCGCCCGCGAGCCGCGCTACTTCGTAGAAATACCTCGCGCCGATGGGGAGGACGTCCTCATCGAACTCGAACTTGCTCGAGTGAGCGGGAAAGCCTTCGCGGCCCGGGGCGCGGGCCCCGAGGCGGACGTAACAGCCGGGGACCTTTTCCATGTAACAGGCGAAATCCTCGCCCCCCATGTTGGCGGTGTGAAGGGGAACGGCGTTCTCCTCGCCGACGACGGCGACCGCCGCCTTCCGCGCAATCTCCGCCATGTCCTTCGGGTTCACCACGGGAGGTGTGCCTTCCTCGAGAGTCATGATCAACCGCGCGTTGTGGAGGGCCCCGATCGAATCGCAAATGCGCGAGAGCGAAGAGACGATGTGGTCGCGCACCGCCTGCTCTTGCGTGCGGATGGTGCCTTCGAGGGTGGCGCGCGCCGCGAGCACGTTGGAAGCGGTTCCCGCGTCGAAGCGGCCGACGGTCACGACCGAGGGGTGCGCCGGGTTGATCTCGCGGGAGACGATCGTCTGGATCGCCATGACCAGGAGACTTCCGACCACGACGGCGTCCACACCTTCATGAGGCCGTGCCGCGTGGCCGCCCTTTCCCTGAATCTCGATGCGAAAGCTGTCGGTCGAGGCGTTGACCGCTCCCGCGTGGGCCACGATTTGCCCCGTTGGATAATGCCGGTCCACGTGGCCACCGAAGATCATCTCGACACCGTCGAGAGCCCCGGCATCGATCATCGCGAGCGCGCCCAAGCCCCGCTCCTCCGCCGGCTGGAACACCAGGCGAACGGGGACGGGCAGGTTCCCGTCCTTCGCGAGCATCTCCGCGGCCGCGAGAACCATGGCGGTGTGTCCGTCGTGGCCGCAGGCGTGCATGACTCCCTCATTGACGGAAGCGTACTCGAGCCCCGTCTCCTCGCGGATGGGAAGAGCGTCGGTGTCGGCGCGAAGCGCGACCATCGGACCTCCGATGCCGCCGGCGACGCCGCCGGCGGCCGAGGGAATCTCGGCGACCACGCCGGTTCCCGCCACCCTGCGGTGTGCGATTCCGAGCTCGTCCAGGGCCCTTTCGATCCGCTCCGCGGTTCGCTTCTCTTGAAAGGAAAGCTCGGGATGCCTGTGGAGATCGCGCCGAAACTCTACCCAACGCTGATTGAAGTCCGGAGTCATGTCACCATCCGTCCGTGATACTCCCATCGAACCAGTCCCACATGAAATAGAATATGAAACGGGCGGGCCGCTCGTCACCTCGGGTGAGAGGAATCTCGACCCCGGCGTTCACCCGAACGTGCTGTCTGGTGCTGAGAGACACCTGCATCTGGGGCAGAATGCTCCAGCTCGTCTCTTCGAAATCGACGTCGGCGCTCCCCAGGACCTCGAGCATCGGCGACCACAGGCGTCCGAAACCTCCTGACGCCGCGAAGCTCCTTCCTATCGCCCCTCGCCAGAAGACCTCGCGCTCCGCTTTCTCGGAATCCGTGGGAAGCTCCGCTCCGCCCTGCACCTGAAAGAACCACTCCCGCGGGAGAACCCGCGCGTAGGCGACGTACGGCTCGAAGACCGCGGTGCCCGTCCCGAGGTCCCGGTCCTCGTCTCCCGTCGGGAAAAACACTTCGCCGCCTGCCGTGAGGATGGAGCTCGCGGTGTGCCAGAAGGCGCTCTTCCACCCGAGACCGATGTCGCCGATACCTCCGATCCAGGGAGCGCCGTCCTCGGACCACGAGGCGCCGAATGTAAGCGTTGCTTCCCACTGGTGGCGGGCGCCGACGCGCCTCTCGTAAACGAGCTCTGTCGCGACCGCGCCTTTGCCCTCTACGTCGACGACCGTCGTCCAGAGTACCTCGTCTTCGGGGAACGCCTTCTCCGTCACGAGAGGCAGGGGAAGGTTGAGCTGGCCCCGCGGCCAGGCTCGGTCGGTGCAAAAGCCCCTCATGAAATCGACGACCCTCTCGATACGCTCGGCGTCGAAAGCCTCCGCGTACGACGGCATGGTCGAGTTGAACCCCCGCGCCGGGCCTCCCAGGTGGGTGACCGCGATCCAATCGTCGCTGGCCTCTCGCGACGCGAACCGGCAGTCGGTGAAATCGGGAAGCGGGACCGAGAAACCCACAAGCGAGGGGTCGACACCCCTGCCGTCGCTTCCGTGGCATTTGGCGCAACCGATCGCGTAGAGCTCGGGTCCACCCTCTGGGAGCTGAGCCGTGAGAGGCAAGGGTAAGAAGGCACAAAAGAAAACGAGAGCAAACCTGCGCATCTGCGGCGGTTAAGGTACCATGAGAAATCCGTGAGCTACGACTTCATACGGGCGGAGTTGAAGCCGCACTTCGAAACGCTTTGCCGGTGCCGCTCCACCGCGGAGCTCCTCACGCTTCCGCTGTATCGGGATCTCGAGCAGACTCTTCGGCGCCTTCTCTTGAGCCCCGACGTGGATTCCGATAGGCCATGAGACTGCCCGATCTCAAACGAAAGATCGCTCACGGTGAGTCCGAGACGCTGGAGCTTAAGAAGTCCACCGGGCAGCTCAACCGGGCGGGCGAGACGCTGTGCGCTTTTCTGAACGCCGACGGAGGAATCGTGATCGTTGGCGTCGGCCCCGACGGGGAAGTGGTGGGCCAGAATGTCTCCGACAAGACCCAACGTGAGATTGCTGCGATGCTCGATCGATTCGAGCCTCCCGCTCCCGTGGAGGTCCAGTTCGTGGACCTGCCGGAAAGCGACCGGAAGCTGATCGTGCTCGAGGCGAGGCCTCCGGGAGAGGCGCGGCCGTTCACCTTCGACGGACGCCCGTATCAGCGCGTGCAGACGACGACCTCGATCATGCCACAGGATCGGTACGAGACGGTGCTCTTGGAGCGTGCCCACGCGCGACGCCGGTGGGAGAACCAGCCGGCCGTCGATGTCGGCCGCGAGGATCTCGATTACGAGGAGATCCTGCGCACGCGCGAGGCCGCGATCCAGAAACGGCGCATCTCCGCGGGGACGAGCATCGACATAGGCGATGTTCTCGACCGCCTGGGGCTGCGGCGGAACGGCGTGATCACCCAGGCGGCGCAGATCCTCTACGGAAAGAGATTCCTGCCAGACTATCCGCAGGGACTGCTGAAGCTCGGGCGCTTCCGTGGGACGCGCGTCACGGGCGACATCCTCGACAATAAACAGGAGCACCTGCACGCCTTCGCGATGGTGCGGGAGGCGATGGCCTTCCTCGATCGGACGCTACCGCTTGCGGGGCATTTCCCGAAAGGACAGATCTTCCGGGAAGACCGCCTGCCGGTTCCCCCGGAGTCGCTTCGCGAGATCCTCCTGAACGCCGTGATGCACCGGGACTACTCGGATCCCGGCAGCTACGTGGCGGTGGCGGTTTTCGATGACCGTATCGAGGTCCGCAGCATTGGCCGTCTTCCGGCGGGCGTCACGGTGGACATGCTCTCCGGCCCGCACCTTTCGAAGCTGAGGAACCCTCTCATCGCGGAGACGTTCCACCGGACCGGCGCCGTCGAGATCTGGGGTCGCGGTACGAACCGTGTAATCGAGGAATGCAGGCGGTACGGGATAGACCCGCCGGCTTTCGAGGAGCAAGCGGGTGCCCTCGTCGTTACGTTTCGCGCGGCGATAGGACCTGCTGCTGCGCCGGGGCACCAAGTCGGCACCAAGTCGGCACTAAGTGGGCACCAAGTGCAAGTGCTCCAAGCGTCGCGACTTCCGATGCCGATCTCGGAACTCCTGCGCCTCTGCGGTCGATCCGATCGCACCAAGTTTCGGGACCAAGTAATCCGCCCCTTATTGGAGAGCGGTCTTCTTGCCATGACCATTCCCGACAAGCCAAGAAGCTCACGACAGCGGTACCGCACGACCGCCGCTGGCACGAGGCTGCTCAAGGACGAGTGATGGTACCATCAAACAGTCGTGAGTTACGACTTCATACGGGTGGAGCTGAAGCCGCACTTCGAAGCCCTTTCCCGATGCGGCTCGACCGCGGAGCTCCTTATGCTTCCGCTGTATCGGGATCTCGAGCCGACCCTTCGGCGCGTGCTCCTGAGCCCCGACGTGGGGAGCTACGCGCCCTCCTCTGTGCCTATCGCCGCGGCGAAAGGACGTTACCGCGTCGTCGCCTGGAACCTCGAGCGGGGGATCGAGCTCGATGGACAGATCGAGGCTTTCCGCGAGCATCCTTATCTGAGGGATGCCGATCTTCTGCTTCTCACCGAGACCGACGTCGGCATGGCGCGCTCCGGGAACCGCGACGTGGCGCGCGTTCTCGCGCGGGAGCTCGGCCTTCACTTCGCGTTCGCGCCCTGCTACATCAACCTGGCGAAGGGGTCCGGCCGCGAGTACCACGTCCAGGGTGAGAACGAGCTCGGCCTCCATGGAAACGCGATCTTGAGCCGGTATCCGCTCGGGTCCGCGCGGGTCATTCCGCTCGAGAACGGCAAAGACAAGATGGCGGGCCGCGAGAAGCGGCTCGGGAGCCAGGCGGCGCTCGCGGTCGAGGTCCTCTTCCCAGGACTACCGTTGACGGCGGTAGCCGTGCATCTCGACGCCCAGGCTCGTCAATCCCACCGTCGCGATCAGATTCGGGACGTTCTGCGGGCGCTCGAGGGCGCGGGGCCTTCGATCGTAGGCGGCGACTGGAACACGACGACCCACAACTCGTCGCGCGCGTTTCACGCCATCATGGGCTACTGGCTCCGGGTCTTGCTCGGGATCGACCGCTCCATCAGCCACTACCTTCACCCCTACCGATGGTTCGAGAGAGAGCTTTTCGAGAGTCTCACGGCGCACGGGTTCGATTACCGGGGAGCGAACGTTCTCGGCGAGCGGACGATGTCCTACGACGTGACCTGCGGAAAGACCCGCGACAATCTCGGCGAATGGATCCCCGCCTGGTGCTTTGCGTTCATTCGGTGGGCGCTCAAGAACCACGAGGGCCGCTGTCCGCTCAAAGTGGATTGGTTCGCTACCCGGGAGCTCCGGACGTCACAGCCGATCGTGATCCACGAGCTTCGTGAAGGGAGAGAGTCGCCGCTCTCCGACCACGACGCCATCGGAGTCGAGCTTCTCGCTTGAGCCGGCGGCGATTCCTTCTGACGGGGCTCGGCGCGGCGATCGCCGCTCGATGCGGCGGAGGAAATGACAGCCCGGCGGATCCGAGCCCTCCGCCTTCGAGCGGAGGCGCGCCCGGTCCGGCGGTCGTTGGTGAGAGCCTTGCGGGACGGCGCGTGTTCCCCGCCGACAACTGGTGGAACGCCGACATCTCCAGCGCCCCGGTCGATCGAGGCTCGGACTCATTCGTTGATTGGATCGGCCGAGACCGAGGGCTCCACCCGGACTTTGGTCCATCTCCATACGGCATACCGTACGTCACCGTCTCCCGGACCCAGCCCCGGGTTCCCGTTCGCTTCGTCGACTATCCCGAGGAGAGCGACGCGGGAGCGCCAAACCGGGCCCCGGGCTACCCCATTCCGACCGAGGCCCAGACCCAGCCGGGTTTCCTCGAAGGTGGTTCGGATCGCCATCTTCTTCTGATCGACCGCGACGAGTGGCTTCTCTTCGAGACCTGGGCCACACGCTGGAACGAGAGCGCCCGCGTCTGGGAAGCCGGGTCGGGCGCAGTCTTCGACATGAACCGGAACGACCGGCGGCCCGAAGGGTGGACCTCCGCTGACGCCGCGGGGCTCGCGATCTTTCCCGGCCTCGTTCGCCGGGATGAAGTCGAGGGTGGAGGCGACATCCGCCACGCGTTCCGGGTGACGCTCCGCGCGACGAACGGCTACGTCTGGCCCGCGTCCCACGAGGCGGGCGGCACTTCGGGAGCGCTTCCGATGGGCGCGCGGCTGAGGCTCCGCTCGAGCAAAGACCTCTCCTCGTACCCGGCGTACCTCCAGAGGGTCTTTCGGGCGATGCAGACCCACGGGCTCATCGTCGCCGACAACGGGAGTGACCTGTACGTCACCGGGACCATGGACTCGCGCTGGAACAACGACGAGCTCAACCCCGCCTTCCGCAGCCTGAGGGCGCAAGACTTCGAGGTCATCGAACTCTCCTGGAGGTAGAATATTGCAAAGGAGCAGAGACCAAGAACATGAAAGTCGCCACCATCGAGACCAACAAGGGGACCATCCGCGTTCGACTCGAAGACAGCAAGGTCCCCAAGACCGTCGAGAACTTCGAAAAGCTGGCCAAACAGGGTTTCTACAACGGCCTCAAGTTCCATCGCGTGCTCGCCGATTTCATGATCCAGACGGGATGTCCCCAGGGGACGGGGACCGGCGGACCGGGCTATAAGTTCGGCGACGAGTTCCACAAGGAGCTCAAGCACAACGGGCCCGGCGTCCTCTCCATGGCCAACTCGGGACCGAACACCAACGGCTCGCAGTTCTTCATCACCCACGTGGCGACGCCATGGCTCGACGGAAAACATTCGGTGTTCGGCCGGGTGCTCGAGGGGCAGGACGTGGTCGATTCCATCGCCCAAGGCGACAAGATGCTCAAGGTGTCGGTCTCCGTGGAGTGATTCTCTTCGTCCTTCTGGCGGCGGGCTCGCTTTTTGGCGCGACCACCGTGGGCGCCGAGCGCTGCAAGCTCTGTCATCGGAGCGTATACCAGTCCTGGGCGGCGACACCTCACGCGAACAGGGCGCCCTCCGCTTTCGAGGAGCGGTGCCTTCCGTGTCACGCGACGGGGAAGGAGAGACTTCCCGCAGTCCAGTGCGAGGCCTGTCATGGTCCCGGGAGCGACTACTCGCCTCCCGAAGTCATGATCGATCCCGAGAAGGCAGAGATGGCGGGACTGGTCCGGCCTAGCCTCGTCGTCTGCGAGCGCTGCCATGAGAACGACGAAGAAGGACACCGCGGAAGCCTGGTGATGCCGGAGCGGAACCAGTGGAGGCGCTGGATCCACGAGGTGAAGAACCCGTGAGCGCCCTCGAGATCGTCTTTCCCCCGGAGGTTCGGTTCAGCTGCTCCCGCTGCGGCGACTGCTGCCGCGGTTGGCACGTGATGCTCGGCCCTGGAGAAGCGGAGCGGCTCGAGGCTCTCGACTGGAGCGACGCAGCCCCGGATCTCGCGGATATCTCTCCCGGCGCGCCCGTTCCGGGCGAGCCTCGATCCGGCCGCATGTCCCTCGCGCGAAGGGCGGACGGTGCCTGCGTCTACCTCGGCTCCGAGAACCAGTGCCGAATCCACGAGACGTTCGGCGAGGCCGCGAAACCTCTCCTGTGCCGGCTCTACCCGTTCGGATTCTTCGCGGTAGGGGAGCGAGTAGCTGTCGATGTTTCATTCGCCTGTCGCGCCGTAAGCCGGGATCAGGGCGAGCCCCTCTCTCGACGCGTTCCCGAGTGGACCCGTCTCCTTCAGGACGCTCCGGTCGCGCAGAAGCCGTACAAGTTCTCGAAGAAGTACGACGTCTCGGGAGAGCTCTTGTGGGAGCTCGAGCACCATCTCGTTTCCATCCTCTCCGACGAGAGTCTCTCGCTCCTCGATCGCGTTCGCGCGGTTTTCGAGTTCAACCGCCTCGCGACCACGAGCGATCCCAGGACAGAGACTGCCCGAACCCTGCGGGACGTGCTGGTCAAAGGCATTCCGAAGCAGATTGGGGAGCGGCCCATCGAATCGGGCTCGGAGCGGATGGACAAGACGGGTCGGGCGGTGTTCTTCCATCTCCTGTTTCTCACCCTGAACCCGACTCCGGACGAGCTCTTCGCGATGCCGGGAAAGGCGAGGGGGCGCGAGGTCGGGTTCCGGGTGCAAGCAGCCGACGGGTACAAGTTTCCGGAGGCTTATCCTCTAGTCGATAATCGCGAGTGGAGACAAACCTATGGAGAAGTGGGCCGGGTTGCCGCGGGCTCGGTTCTCTCCGGACCGAGCGCAGAGCTATTGGCGCGCTACCTGAGAGCGAAGATCCTGGGACAGCGGTTCATGCGGGAGGGAGACGCGGAGCTCCCCTTCGTCGAGGCGGTTCCTCGGCTCCTCCTTCTCTTCCCGATCGCGGTCTGGACGGCGAAGGCCCTCGCCTGCGAGCGGGGAGCGGCGTCGGTTGGGGACGACGACGTCCGGGGCGCGCTCCGTCTCGTCGACCGCTCCTATGGCGAGATCCGGCTCTCGTCTCTCCCGCCGAAGCCGAGGAAAGCGTGGCGCTTCGTGCTCCTCGAAACCGATCTGCCGCTGACCGCCTCTTTCGAGATGCTCGCATGATTCGGGTTTCCGCTCTCGTGGTGCTCCTCGCGACCCTGCCCGGGGACGATCGCGATCTTCCCCGTTATCGCAACGTCGCCGCGGAGCGCGGTTTCACGCGCCTCAACAGCTTCGGAAGCCCGGAGAAGAAGCTCATCACCGAGACCACGGGCTCGGGGGCGGCGTTTTTCGACTACGACGGCGACGGCGCCATCGACCTCTACGTTGTGAACGGCCAGACTCTCGAGGAGGCGGCGTCCGGGGGCGGGGGAGCCCCGGATCAGCTCTTCCGGAGTCTCGGGAATGGAGAGTTCATCGAGGTGACGGAGGAGGCGGGAGTCGGCGATCGCGGCTGGGGAGGGGGTGCGGCCGCGGCCGACTACGACAACGACGGCGACGTCGATCTTCTCGTCACCAACTACCGTGAGGACGCCCTCTACCGGAACAACGGCGACGGGACCTTCACCGACGTCGCGAAAGAAGCGGGCGTCTCCGATCCCAGGTGGGGCGCGAGCGCCGCGTTCGGCGATATCGACAACGACGGCTTTCTCGACCTCTACGTCTGCAACTACATCGCTTTCGAGGAGAGGCTCCTCGAGAAGCTCGACCCCAGGTTCTGCATCTGGAGGGGTGTCTCGGTGATGTGCGGCCCGAACGGGCTCCCGGGCGAAGTGGATGCGCTCTATCGAAACCAGGGCGATGGGACGTTCAAGGACGTCACCCGCGAAGCCGGAGTGTACGATCCCGAGGGGAAGGGACTCGGCGTCACGTTCGTCGACATCGACGCCGACTCCGACGCCGACATCTACGTCGCGAACGATTCGACTCCGAACTACCTCTTTCGCAACGACGGGTCGGGCGAGTTCGAGGACATCGCTCTGATGGCGGGGGTCGCGCTCTCGATGTACGGAAAACCTCAGGCGGGAATGGGCGCGGACGCGGGCGATTTCGACTCCGACGGCCTTCCCGATCTCATCGTCACCACGTTCCAGGGGGACTACAACGCTCTCCGCCGAAACGAGGGCTTCGGACTCTTCACCGACGTGAGCGACACCGTGGGTCTCACCGCCCCCTCGTTCGAGAAGCTCGGCTGGGGAGTGCGGTTCGTAGACGTGAACTGGGACGGCCACCTCGATCTTTTCGTCGTCAACGGCCACGTCTATCCGGAAGTGGACGACGCCGCGATCGGCGAAAGCTATCGCCAGCGAAATCAGGTTTTCCTCAACGTGCCCGACGCCGGTCGCAGCCGGCGATTCGAGGAAGTTACCGCCGAGGTGGGACCCGGGCTCGAGCTCCTTCACTCGGGCCGCGGACTCGCCTTCGCCGACATCGACGGCGACGCGGACCTGGATGCGTTCATCAACAACATGAGCGACGTTCCGACCCTCCTCGTCGACGAGGCGGAGCATCGGAACCGCTGGGTGAGGTTGACGCTCGTCGGAACGCGAACGAACCGCGACGCCCTCGGCGTCCCCATCACCGTAGAGGTGGGCGGTCGAAAGCTTTTTCGGGACTCGGGCCTGATCTGGACGTACCTTTCGACCAACGACCGCCGGATCACGATCGGGCTAGGTGCCGCGAATGAAGCGACGAACGTCGTCGTTTCCTGGCCCTCGGGGCGGATGGAGCTCGGGACGCTGCGCGCGGGTGAAGACGTCCTGGTCAAAGAGGGCGTCGGCCGTCTGCAGTGACCGTATTCAAACCCAATCCTCGATCGCGATGCCGGGCACGCGGCCGAACTCGCTGACGTTATGGGTAACCACGGTAAAGCCATGGGAAAGAGCGCTCGAGGCGATCAAAAGATCGCGTTCGCCGATGGGTCGGCCGGTGCGTTCGAGCTCGAGTCGGATCTCCGCGTAGGAATCAGCGGCGCCAGGGTCGAACGGAATCACCGCAAAGGGCAGCAGGAAGGCGTCGACGTTCGCTCGGGTTGGGACCGGCTTACTGCTTTTGCGCGCGCCGAACCAGAGCTCGGCCAGGGTCACCGCGCTAACCGCGACATCGTCGGGAGAGAGAGCATGAAGGCGTTCAATCACGGTCGGCCATCGTTTGATGGCGTACACGCAGATGTTGGTATCGAGAAGGTAGCTCACTCGTCGAGTTCCACGTCCGTCGCCGATGATGGAAGAGGTTCGGGCGCCTCGAAATCATCCGGCACTTTTCCCCAGCTTTGCCAGTAACCCTTGGGCCAGGCTCGGCGCTTGAGCGGTTCCAGGATCACCCTTCTGCCTTCTCTCCGGATTTCGACTTCATCTCCTTGAAAACGGAACTCCTTGGGCAGCCGTATCGCCTGACTCCTCCCGTTCCAGAAAACCTTCGCTTTCGGCATTCGAACGCCCCCCGGTGATCATGATCGATCTATACCATGGCCTCTCGACCGGCGCAAACGGTCGTCTACGGCCGGGTCACCTTCTCTGGCGGCCGAATGCCTGGATTGCCGCGAGGTCGCGGTCTTCATCGGCGTAGCCCTCGGCGCAGTATCGAGCCACCTGGGCCTTCAGACTCTCTCCGGAGGCGGCGCAACTTCGACGGGGGATGCGCCAAGTGGGATAATTCCACCAGGAGCGCGTCTACCGTTGATTCCAAGAAGCGGATCGTCCTGCCGGGCGGGAGACCGGGGGATGTCTACGACATTCAGCAGCAGGCGGAGGGACGTTTCTTGCTGATCCGGCTTGAGAAGCCGGAGGGTGCCCAACGCATCAGCAAAAGGGCATGCATGGAAGCCATGCGCAAGGCGCCCCTGCGCCCGACGATGACGTGGGAGAAACTGCGGGAGCTGACCCGAAAGCCCTGATCTCTGGACACCAACGTGCTCATTTATGGGGGCAATCTCTTCTGACCGCCACCAATGGACCAGTTTCAAACCGGCGACGAGACCCTTTGGGCGACTTGCTCGAATACACATTCAGCCCGCGAAGACTCTCTCCGCCCTCCACAGGATCTGGTCCACTACCAAAACCCGCGGCCAGAGGGCCGGGCCCCCGGTTGCTGTGCTCTTAGTCTGTCGGACGCTACGAGCTGGAACGCACTTCAAGCCTGTCTTACAATCCATATAGGAGATCGACCAGATGGCGGATGTAACATTTGAAAAGGTTCTCGACGCGGTGAGGTTGCTCCCAGCGGAGGAACGACAGCGGTTGCGCAAATGGCTTGCGGAAGAAGAACGAAAGCGGGCCAGCCAAAGCGATAACAGCGACGCCAGCCAACCAGCTCTACGACGCGAGCGAGAAATGCGCTGGCTTTGCGAACACGAAGCTCAGTTCGCGGGGCAGTGGGTGGCGCTCGAAGGAGAACGTCTGCTCAGTCACGGCACGGACGCTCGCAAGGTCTACGAGGAAGGACGAGCCCTTGCTGTCAACGTGCCATTTATGGCCTATGCGGAATCACCGGATGAGGCGTGGATAGGCGGTTGGTAAGGATGGCCGAGACACTAACCTTCACCAGCTTGTACCGGTACGATACCCGGCGGTACGGGATCACCCTGCCGGTGTTGCTGATGCTGGGCGACCGAGTTGCCGAGTTCAAAGCGAAGCTGGATACGGGAGCGAGCTTGTGCGTTTTCGCTCGACTCCATGGGGAAGAGCTTGGGCTCGATATCGAGCGCGGTTCGCGCCAGGAGATCGCCACCGTTACCGGCAATTTTGTGGCTTACGGTCATGCGGTAAGACTTTCTGTCCTTGGATCTCGAGTTCGACAGTACGGTGTACTTTGCAGCAGATACAGGCTTCAATCGAAACGTACTGGGCCGACAAGGTTGGCTTGATCGCATCAAGCTTGGGCCGGTCGACTACGAAGGGAAGCTCTATTTGAGTGATTACACCGAAGCGACGGAGGCAGGGTAAACATCGTCGGAAGAGAGAGCCTGAAGGCGGTCAATCACGGCTCACCCCGTCGCATTACTCGTCGTCACGATCGAATGCCTGGGACTCGGCGAGGACTCGGTCTTCATCTCCATAGCCCTCAGCGCAGTAACTGGCAACCTGTGCTTCCAGACGCTCTTGCATGAGGCTGCGCAACTTCTCGTCGATGGCCTCGCGGAGGAACTCCGAGGCGCTGCGGTACTTGCCCGACCGCACGACCGCCTCGATCTGATCGAGCTGCGTCGGCTCTGCCGTGAACACGGCCTTCCTCTTGGTTTGTCCCATAAGTTAGAATACCGAAATAGTCACCGGATCAGAGGGACTATCTAGGTACCTGGCGCGCTTATCGATCTAGACGTACCACGCCAACAAGCACCGCCGGTAGTGGTTCGTGTTGTTCAACTCGGGCGGCGAGTCACCGCCCCGCCAACAGGGGCTCCAGCCAGTTCGCCTGGTGTGCCTCATTCAGCCCGGCGGGGATCCCGACGTGATCTGCCTCCCTACGATAGGCGACCGCCAGCTCGCGCGGGGGAGACGGCACGCGCTCGGGGAGGGCATGGGTCCCGCGACGTTTGAAAACACGCTGGATGGCGTCTCGTAACAGAACAGTGTCCAGACGCTCATGCTGGCGGATGAGCAGAAGATCGACGAGATCTTTGGCTCTTGTCGTGCCTCTGCCTTTGTACGTTCGCGTGTAGGCATGCAGCTTCGACCTGTCGCTCCAACGGCACCAACAAGACGTCGATCGCGTCGAGCCCGAGCTCGCTCAACAATCCCGACGCCGTGCGGGTTGAGCATCCCAAGGATCAGGTGGGGCGATAGATACGTCCACCTGCAACGGCTCGAACGGCCGTCCCGCGAGGGAACTCTCCAGCTTGTACCGCACGGCCAGACCGACACCCGCTTCGCGGAGTTCTTCAGCCCCGGCGATGGCGAAGCCGAAGTAGTCGACAACGTCTTCGATGGCCGCACGTTGGAGCTCTGCGCGAGCCGCGTCGGCGCCGTGCATGTGATCCGCGTCCAGGTCGACCGATACGCGTGGTCTCAAGAGCGAACCCACCTTTGAGTGCCCATCGCTCTGGCGCGACCCTTGTCACGCGCACGATCAAGCGTTCCAGAGCAGCCTGACGACGGAGAATGTATGCAGGTACGTCGAGACGACGGGCGCGCTCCCGGAGCTTGGCCTCAGCAGCGGCACGAAAGGCGGCTGGCGTGGCGTACTCACGCACGTGCGCGCGCCTCCTCGATGGCCCGCTCGACGAGCTGTCGCACGCGAGCGGAGCGGTGCTTGACCCCGGTTTGCAGCTCGTCCGGCGACACGAGACCTGTGACCAGTGCGCGGGCGGTCGCTTCGATGACTACACTGGGCTCGGCACCGATTTCCGCGACGTCGGCGATGGTCCGAGCGGGCGTGGTGATCAGCACGCCGAAACGGTTCGCCAATTCATCGCGGCGCAGCGGGACGGTCGTCGTGTGGAGCATGACCGCGGTCGCGGTTTTCCGGTACCGCGGTCGGTGCTCCCGCGGCAGCGTCAGATGGATCTCGCGGGCTCGAGACGGCGCCAGGTCGTAGAGGGCGAGCGCGGTGTCATGGGACACCACGGCGCGGCGCGGGGCGAATTTCAGCCAGGTGGCGATGATGTCCTCGTGCGGGTCGGCAGGCACGCCTACAAGGCGGTAGAAGCCACGGCTGACCCGTTCGAAGTGGCCAGCGGCGACGTGGTGCACCAGGCTGCGAGCGCTGTAGCCGAGCCCGCGTGCCTGAGCGGCTGTGAAGTGGCCAGCGTGCGTCGCCGCCAATTCGTAAAGACGCTGGAGCTTGCCCGTCCGCGAAAGTGCCAGCTTTGCAACTGTCATGTCCCATCTAGTATTACGCCACACGTAATCAAACAGGGACAAAGCGAGGCTATAGGCCTTGACCAAACTTCTCGTTCCTGTCGCCCCCGACCGGTAGTCAGGCCAACAGGAGGGCGGGTCCAGGCTAGCCCGTCAGGACAGCTCGCGCGAGCGGTGAAATATCGACGAATCGCGTGGCGAGCTTAGCCAGGTGCTTTCAGCACCTCCGCGCGTTGCCGCGTCTCGTTCGCCTCGCGACCTCTTCCGGCGAGCAAGTAGGCCTGGGCCAGGTTCTCGAGCGCTTCGACGAAGGACGGTGCCTGCACGACGGCTCTCTCGAAGTGGGGGATCGCCTCGGCACAGCGATCCATCCGGCATAGAGCGGTTCCGAGCGCGTTTCGGGTGGACGGCGTGTCGAGGCTTTCAAGCGCCTTCGAGAGGGAGGCGATCGCCTCGGGGAGCTTCCCCATCCGCGAGAGGATGACCCCGCGGTCGTGGAGGGCGACGGCCGAGCCCGGCTCGAGCGCGAGAGCTCTCTCGAGCTCGGCCAGAGCTTCCGGCATCCGATCCCGCGAGCGGAGAATGACGCTCGCGGTGTAGTGGATATCGTGGTGGTCGGGACCGGCCGCGAGAAGTGAGAGGGCGCGATCGACTTCCCCCTGCTGCGCCATGGTTCCTGCGTACTCCGCGAGGACCTCGGGGTTCTCGGGATTCCGGATCTTGAGGGTCTCGAGCTCCTTCATCGCCGACGCCATATCGCCGGACGCTTTCAAGCTTCTCGCGATGCCGAGGCGGGTCAAGACGTCTTCCTCCGCGAGATCGGCCGCACGGCTGAGGCTCGCGAGCGCTTTCTCGGTCTCGCCGCGGGTGAAGTAGAGCTCTCCCAGTCGGCGGTGGGCGCGGGCGAAGTCCGGATCGCGCTCGAGCGCGGCCTGGAAGCTCGCTTCCGCGCCCTCGAGATCGCCGGACTGCCAAAGGAGGTTTCCGAAGAGCAGGTGGCTCAGGGGCCGGCTCGCGTCGATCTCGAGGATGCGACGGTAGATCTCGATCGCCTGGTCGCGCTCTCCCGATCTCGAGCGAGCGTTCGCGAGAAGCTCGAGCGCGAGAAGATTCGTCGGGTCCTCCTCGAGCACCTCGAGCGCGGTTGCGATGGCCTTCGGCAGGTCGCCCGCTCCCTGGTGAAGGATCACTTCCTCGAGACGGGTCCAGAGGTGAAGCCGGTCTTTGGGATCCGGAAGCGACTTGCCGTCGGGCGCCTTTTCTCCGCCCGCGGCGGCATACCCGAGAGATCGCAGGCGCGCGATGGTCTCGGCGTCGGGCTGGTTTCTCGACGAGAGCGACGCCGGCAGCGCCGCTACGAGATCCGCGAGCCTCGATCTCATCTGCCGCGCTCGCTCGGGGTCCGCGTCGAAGAGGTTTTGCGTCTCGCCGGGATCCGCGCTCAGATCGTACAGCTCCGGGCGTGGAGCCTCGATGTATTTGTAGCCTCCCTCGCGAAGGGCTACCAGGGGAGCCCAGCGGAAGTTGAGCTCGGAGACGTAGCACTCCGCATAGGCAGGAGGGTCTTCGGTGGTCTCGCCCGCGAGGAGCGGCATGAGACTTCGTCCCTGAGTGTCCTCGGGAACGGGAACCTCGAGCGCCTCGAGGATCGTGGGAAAGACGTCGATGGTGCGCACCGGCGTCGCGATCCGTTCGCCGGCGGGAAACGATGCGGGGCTCTTCAGGATCAAGGGCACGCGCAGAGTGGCGTCGTAAACGAAAAACCCATGGCTCTTCTCCCCGTGCTCGCCCAGGGACTCGCCGTGGTCCGAGGTGACGACCACGAGCGTGTCCTTTCCCAGCCCCTTGGCCTCGAGCGTCTCGAGCACCCTTCCCACCTGGGCATCCACGTAGGCGATCTCTCCGTCGTAACCGGCCGGGTAGGGCGAGGGAGGAGCGTAGGGCAGGTGGGGATCGAAAAAGTGAAGCCAGGCGAAGAACGGCGAGTCGGAAGATCGCTGCGCGAGCCAGGACTCGAAAGACCGGGTGACGAGCTCTCCCCGGCGCTCGGCGACGGTGCCCGCGGTCTCGGCCTCGCCGGCGACCTCGTCGTCGTAGACGTCGAACCCCTGGTCGAGGCCGAAGGAGCTATCGAGGACGAAAGCGGAAACGAAGGCCGCGGTCTCGTAGCCCTGCGCCTTCAGGACCTCCGCCAGGGTTCGGGCCTCGAGGTCGAGTCGAAAGTACGTGTTGTCGCGAACCCCATGGGTTGGCGGAACGAGCCCGGTGAAGAGGCTCGCGTGCGAGGGGAGAGTGACGGGGACCTGCGCTACCGCCTCCTCGAAGACCACGCCCTCGGAGGCCAATTCGTCGAGGTGGGGAGTTCTCGCCTGGCGATAACCGTAGGCACCCAATCGGTCCGCTCGCAGTGTGTCGATGGTGATGATGAGGAGGTTCTGGCCGGCGCGGGGCCGGACGCCGCCGCAGCCAGCCATGACGGCGAGAGCCAGAAGCAGGGTTCCGCGGCTCATGCGGAACATGTTAACCCACGCTCTTGAAGTATGATGGAGGCGATGCTCGGCCTCGCTTTCCTCTTCATCCTCGCCGCGGAGCCCGATCTTTCCAAGGAGCACCGCCGCTTTCTTGACGAGGAAGCGGCCTACATCATGACGGACTCCGAGCGCGAGGGCTTCCTCGCGCTTGCGACCACAGCCGAGCGCGACGAGTTCATCGAGAGGTTCTGGCAGGTTCGGGATCCCGTCCCCGAGACCTTCGTGAACGAGTTCCGTGAGGAGCACTTCAAGCGCATCCGCGAGGCCAACGACAAGTATCGCGAGTCGCGCGTGGGCTGGATGACCGAGCGGGGGAGGATGTACATCACCCTCGGCGAGCCCCAGGACGTCATGTCCTATCCCAACAACACCGACCTCTTACCGCTCGAGATCTGGTACTACTACAACCTCGACATTCCGCTTTTTCCCAACGCGCTTCAGCTCATCTTCTTCAAGAGGAACGGCGCCGGTGAGTATCGACTCTTCAGTCCGGCGTTCGACGGGATGAAATCGCTCATCGCCGACCCGGCAAAGCGGGGGATGATCGGCTTCGGTAACCGGGTGCCGTTCAGCGCCCGGCAGAACTGGGACGTCGATATCATCAAGGCTGCCGAGAGCGTGGGGCCCGGCCAGAACATGCTTTCCTCCGAGGCCGTCCTCTCCGATCTCCGGACTCCAGGATTCGTCTTCGAGAAAACTCGCAAGAACTTGAGGGCCACGGTCACCGCGGAAGCGAGCTTCGGGGGAGAGCTCCCGGTGGACTTCAACGTCGACTATTTCAGGGGTGGGGATGGCTTCTCCGAGGTCCACCTCGCGCTCGAGATCGCTGCCGAGAACCTCCGCGTAAACCAGTACGACAAGAGGATGCTCGGACGCTACGACCTCATGGGCACCTTTACCCACGTCGAGAGCGGCGAGGTGCTAGAGGAGTTTCGCGATTCGCTCGAGATCGAGATCGCCGAGGCGGACTGGGAGACCGCGCGACGCTATCCCATCCTCTTCCAGCGCAAAGTCGAGCTCCTTCCGGGGCGATACCACCTCGAGCTCTATATCCGGGACTTCGTGGGACGACGGCTCGGGATCGTCGAGCGGGTTGTCGCCGTTCCCGCCTTCCCGCCGGATCGGGCCGCTGTTTCAAGCTTCGTCTCCGCCTTCAAGGCCGATGAGGCCGGGGCGTCGGGGACGGACGGGATTCCGCATCAATTCGGGCACCTGCGCCTTTACCCAAGGCCGAAGCAGCTCTTCGGGGCCGGGCAGCGGCTCCTCGCTTTCATGGAGGTCTACTTTCCGGAAAAGCCCGCTTCCGCCGATCCTCAGGTCTCGGTGCGCTTCACCCTCAAGCGGGGAGAGGAGACGGTTCTCGACGAGACGAACCGTTTTCGCCCGCGAGTTTCCAAGCCTGACACCGTGGATGTGCTCAAGGTCCTGTCCGGCCCCACACTTTCCCCAGGGAGCTACCAGCTCGAAGCGCTCGTGAGCGAAGAGGGCGGCTCGTTCTCGGATCTCTCGCGCCTCGATTTCGACGTCGGGGCAGCCCAGGAGATGGGACGCTTGAGCACCGTCGGCCTTCCGCCGGAGTTCAGGCCCGCGGAGCAGTACTCCCGGAAAGCGCAGCACTACCTGGCCGCCGGACGTAACGACGAAGCTCTTCGGCTCTTTCGCGTGGCGCTCGATTATGAGCCGTACTTCCAGGCCGCGCGGCTTGGCAAGGCCCGGGCCGAGATCCTGGGAGGGAATCCGGAAGAGGGGGAAAAGACCGCGCTCGAAGCGGTCGCCCGCGAGGGTGGCAACGTGGACGCTCTGGCCCTGCTCGGGCTCGCCCGGTTCCGGCTCGGAAAGTACGCGGAAGCGGTCGATGCCTACCGGAAGGCGCTCGAATCCGGGGGCGAGGACGTGGGGATTCTCAATGCCCTCGGAGAGACCGAGTTCGCGATGGGAAATCGCGATGCCGCGGTCGCAACGCTCACCCGCTCTCTCGAGCTCGCCCCCGACCAGCCGCAGGTCGTCGAGTTCCTCGAAGAGGTAAAGCGATCCCCCTAGCGACGATGCTCCTTCCCGTGCTCCTGGCCGCCTTGGTCTGGGCCCAGACCGCGGGCGAGATCTTCCAGCAAGCGAAGGAAGCTCTCGACCAGAGACAACCCGCAAAGGCCCTTTCCCTGCTGGCTCCGCTCGCGCCCGAATCCCCGGACGCGGCGACGCCCAAGTCGCTTGCCCCGGTGTACCTTCTGCGCGGAGTGGCCGAGCTCGCGCTAGGAAACGACGCCGCGGCCGCCTCCCGGTTCGAGAGCGCCGCGGCCCTTGACCCGAGCCTCAGTGCCGCGCGCTTCAACCTCGGACGCCTTCGGCTGGGGCAAAAGCGATACGCGGAAGCGGCGGAGGAGTTTCGCAAGCTCGTAGCACTCGAGCCGAAAGACGCCTCGGCCTACCACCTCCTGGGGGTGGCTTGTCACGAGAGCGGGAACCTCAGCGAAGCCCGACAGGCGCTCCAGAAAGCGCTCGATCTCCATCCCGGGAACGTTCAGTCGTCGTTTCGACTGGGAACGGTGCTCTCGGATCTCGGTCTTTACCAGGAGGCGGCGTCGGCTTTCGAGCAGGTGATTGCGGCCGGGGCGGAGGGCATCCCCGTTCGCAAGGCGCTCGCGCGCGCTCAGCTCAAGCGCGGCGCCTTCAAGGAAGGCGCTGAGGAGCTCCGAAGGATCGTGGAAGCGGGGGAGTCGACGGCTTCCATCCTCGTCGACCTGGGTTACTGCTTGCTGAACACGGGTCGGTTCGAAGAGGCGCGGTCGAGGTTCGCAGAGGCTCTCGCGCTCGAGCCCGGGAACCACTTCGCGCAGTTCCAGCTCGGGACTACGCTCTCCAAGCTCGGTGAGCGTGAAGCGGCGGTTCGGTCTCTGGAGTCGGCGCTCTCCGAGCCGAGCGTCCGGGTGGACGCCCACAACGAGCTCGCGCGGCTCTACACCGCCTCGGGCGAGATCGACCGGGCCGTCGAGCACTGTCGTCTCGCGATCGCGGAGGCCCCGTACCTCGTCGACGCCTACTATCAGCTCGGCCGCCTCCTCGCCCGGCAGGGGAAAGCGGACGAAGCGCAGGCGGCGCTCGCGCGCTTCCAGGAGCTGAGCAAGATTCAAGAGGAAGTCGAGCGCTTCGAGCATGCGACCCGGATCGCACCGGACAATGTGGCGAGTCTTTTCGAGCTGGGAAAGCTGTATCGGCGTCAGGGCCGAAGCGCCGATGCGCTCGAGATCGTCTCCCGTGCTGGGCAGCTCCAGCCGAACGAGCCCGCCCTCCACATGGCCGCGGGCGAGCTCCTCCTCGAAGCGGGAAAGCTCGAGGAGGCGGAGGCGGCGGCCTCGAAAGCGCTTTTCCTCGCACCGGACGACGCCGCGGCCCTCCATTTACGCGCGTCGATCTCCCTCGCGAAAGGAAATCTGCCGGAGGCGGAGGCCCAACTGCGCCGCAGCATCGAGATTTCGCAGGGGAACGCTCTCGCGTGGAGCGACCTCGGCGTCATCTTGTCGAGAACCGGCCGAGCGGACGAGTCGGTGGCCGCCTTCGAGAGAGCTATCTCTTCGGACGCCGAGCTCGCGCTTCCCCGAAACGGACTCGGGGTCCTCTATTCGCAGCGGGGCGAGCTCGATCGAGCGGTCTCATTGTTCGAGGAGGCGGTCCGTCTCGATCCCGATTACGCGTCGGCCCATTTGAACCTCGCCCAGGCGTTGCGGGAGCTCGGCCGCGATGCCGAGGCTCTGGAGCACGAGCACGCGTACGAGCGTCTCGAAAAGCGTGAGCCATGAGGGGGCGATGGGGCATCGCGACCCTGCTCTTACTCGCGAGCTGCACTCCCGGCGGCTCCCACGAGCCCCGAAGCATCGTTCTCGTGACCATCGATACCCTTCGCGCGGACCGGCTAGGAGCCTATGGAGGCAAGGTCGCAACCCCTTCCCTGGACGCCCTCGCACGGGAGGGAGCGCGATTCCAGAGCGTCTTCGCTCAGAGCCCCCTCACGCTTCCCTCTCATAGCTCGATCCTGACCGGGACCTACCCTACGAACCATGGGGTGCGGGACAACGGCCGCTTCCGGCTCCCGGCCGAGATGGAAACCGTCGCGGAGATCCTGAAGGGCGCCGGGTACTCGACGGCGGCGTTCGTCGGTGGGTTTCCGGTGGACTCCCGATTCGGACTCGATCAAGGCTTCGACCTCTACGACGATTCCCTGGGCCGCTCGCGCTCTAGAGTCTCCTTCTCCGAGAGACGGGCTTCCGAAGTCGTGGCCCCCGCCCGAAGCTGGATCGCCGGACGGGGTGAGAACCTCTACTTCGTCTGGGTTCACCTCTTCGATCCCCACGCACCTTACGATCCTCCGGATCCGTTCCCCGACGACTACGAGGGAGAAGTCGCCTACGTCGACGCCACGCTGAAAGAGCTGCTCGCCGCGGTTTCCCGAGACACCTTCGTCGCCGTAACCGCCGATCATGGGGAAGGGCTCGGCGAGCACGGCGAGAGGACTCACTCACTCTTCGTCTACGACAGCACTCTGCGAGTTCCCTGGTTGCTGCGCGGCCCGGGTGTCGCCGCGGGAACGGTGGTGGAGGACTCGGCGGGCTCCGTCGACATCGTGCCGACGATCCTGGATCTCGTGGGAATGAACGAGGGCTGCGGCCGATGCCAGGGACGGAGTCTCGTTCCCGCGCTCGAGGGAAAGCCGCTTCCGCCGAAGCCGTCCTACGCCGAAACGTATTTTCCTCGCTTGAATCTGGGCTGGAGCGAGCTCCGGAGCTTGCGGGTCGGCGGATGGAAATACATCGAAGCGCCCGAGCCCGAGTTATACGAGATCGAGACCGACCCGGGAGAGAACCGAAACCTCGCGTCGGTGAACCCCGGCAAACTTCGCGAGCTAGTTTCGGATCTCGATCGGTTTGAAGACAGTACCGCCGGTACGGGCCCGGCCGAGCAGGTCCTCGATCCCAAAACTCGAGCCATGCTTCGAAGCCTCGGCTATCTGAGCTCCGAAATCATCGATACGCCTTCGGGGTCCCGGCCGGATCCCAAGAGCCGCCTCCATGTGTGGGAGGGGATACGAAGCGGAATGGATCTCGTCGCGCGGGGAGAGATGGACCGGGCCATCGAGGTTCTCGAAGGCGCGGTGCGCGCGGAGCCGGACCTCCTCCTGGCCCGAACGTACCTCGCCCTCGCGTACTTCGAACGGGGCCGCTACGCCGCGGCCGTGGAACAGTGCGGTGGGATCCTCGCGCGCGAGCCCTCGGACTTCGACGGCACTCTCATTCTCGGCAAGAGTCTCCTTCGCCTGGGACGCGGCGCGGAAGCGAGGCTCGCTCTCGAGCGGGCCGCCTCGATCGATGACGCTTCGCCCGAGCCCTGGGTGGAGCTCGCGCAGCTCCACCTCCTCGCGCGATCCCGCTCCGAGGTGGAGGCGGCGTTCAGGAAAGCGGCCGAAAGAGACGGCAAGGCGCCCTCGGTGCTTCTGCTTCAGGGGAAGATCGCGATGATGAGCGGGTCGATGCCGTATGCCGAGAAGCTTTTTCGCGCGGCGATCGAGGCCGCGCCGGCAGAGGAAGAGCCGAGAGTGCAGCTCGGGAACCTGCTCTTGACCCAGAGACGGCTCGAGGAGGCGGAAGAGCTCTTCCGCGAGTCTCTCGTAATGCGTCCCCAGGCCGCGGGGCTGCACCTCGGGCTCGGCCAAACCCGAGCTCTGGCGGGGAAGTTGCAGGAGGCAATTTCGCTTTTCGAGAAAGCGCTCGCACTATCCCCGGAGTCGACTCTGGTCTTGAACAGCCTCGGCTACGCCTATGTCGAGGCGGGACAAGCGGCAAAGGGCCAAGCTTTGCTGAAACGCTCGCTCCAGATCCAGCCCGAGCAGCCCGAGTTGCGGAGCATCCTTGGCGAGCGATGAAGGATACGCCCTGGGCCCACCCGGACTATTCGACCAACCTCGTTTATACTCACTCTATGAGCACTGTTGCCGATCGGCTGCGACTCGAGAGCCTCGAGCGGCTCCGAAAGATGACGCCTGCCGAGCGGCTGGCCGAGGCTCTCGCTCTGGGCGACCGCGCGATCGACAGCCATGCGGCCGCCCACCGACTCGATCGTGACGAAGCGCGGCGCCGCCTCGAACGCGGGAGCCAGGCAGGCCGCCGGTCTTCGCGAGTCATGCTCGACATCATCGAGTGAGCCTTCTCCGCGACGTCGTCGCTGTGCTCGAGGCGAACCGGATCGACCACACTCTCATAGGCGCGAGAGGTGATGACTCACCTCGAGAGCATCGAACCGAGGTTCTACCCGCTGATTCGGGACACTATCCAGGAGCAGTTGAGCTTTGAGCCGGCGCGGGAAACCAGGAACCGGAAGCCTCTGACGGGACCGACGGTTCTGGGGAGCGCGTGGGAACTGAGATTCGGACCTGGAAACCGCTTTCGAGTGTTCTATCGTGTCGACGCTTCACGGCGTGAGGTTCACGTCCTGGGGATCGGCTTCAAGGAAGGGAGCTCACTTTTCATTGGTGGGCTACGGGTAAAACTATGAAAATCGCGCCGCTAGCCGAGGTCAAGGCCCAGTTCAGTCGTTACGTCGAAGAGTGCGAGCGCGGGCCGATCGTGGTCACCAGGAATGGCCGTGCGGTTGCGGTCATCGTGGCCGCGGGCGATGAAGACGAACTGGAACGCCTGGTGCTCGCCCACACTCCGTCATTGCGTCGGCTGCTGCAGGCGGCGGAATCGCGCATTCGCCGCACCGGCGGTCTCACCCACGAGGAGTTCTGGAGCGAAGCTGTGCGAAGGACAAAGTCGAGCGGTCGAGGAGTTGCGGCGCCCGTCCGTTCCAGGACGCGCGCCAAGAATATAGTCGCGCGAGCCTTTCTCCAGAACCCTATGGGCTTGGCCCAGGTCGAGGCTGGAGGTCATCACCGCTTATGAGGTATGGATGGAACGACTAAGAGGCACGTGGATCTCGAGATCACCTACCGCGACGGCCTCTCCAGGCTCGGTTATCTGTACCTCGCCGACCCGAGCGAGAAGAGCGCACGCTCTCGTCGCATCTCGGCTGAAATGGTCATCGATATCAACAAGGACGGCCAGCTCATCGGGATCGAGCTCCTCGATCCCGAGAACACAACCGTCGAAGCCATCAACGACGTGCTCAAGCAATACGGCCTCGAACCCATCCAAGATCAGACTTGAAGCCGATCGTCGCCGCCTAGCCTCAGACCTCCTATAGCAGGGTAGCAGGTCCCTGGAAGTAGCTGTACCGCAAGGGCGTGTCTGTCCGACTACAGTTAAATAATTGTTGCTAATTATTGGCGGTTCCGCTATCCTCATTTCGTGTCCGCCAACACCCCCACCCAAGCCACTCTGACCCCGGTGACAAGCCGCCTCGAGGTGGTCAACACCGAGGATCAACGCAGCATCTTCCTCAACGGCCACCTCACCGCTCGCTACACCTGCAGCGACAAGGGGACCGAGAGGGTCCTCGCCACCCAGCTCGCCGCGGTGCTCCCGCTCCCCGACAGCCGGATTGCCTCCGCCTTTGGCATGCACCCGGTCACCCTGAGCCGGTTCTGCGGCCAAGTCCGCAGTGGCGGGGCTGCGGCGCTGATGCCTCGGAAGACAGGCCCCAAGGGACCGAGCAAGATGACCCCGAAGCTGCAGGCCCGCTGCCGGGAACTTCGCAAGCAGGAGCTCTCGTTCAGAAACATCGCGAAGCGCGTGTCCCAGGGCGGTCGCCGCATCTCCTATGTCACGGTCGCGGCCTTGTTTAAGGCGGACGAGGCCGAGCCGAAGCAGCAGCCGCTGCCGATCGAGGCGGAGGCGACGCCGCAGCCGGTGCCGACAGAGCCGGAGAAGGCGGCACCCACACCGGCGCCGGAAGAGTCAGTGACGATGGACGCGTTCGCCGAGCCCCGCCCGACGCGTTACGCGGGGGCGTTGATGCTCTATGCAGCCTTGGCGCACCTGGACCTGTGGAGCGTGTTCAGGCAGCTCGGTGCCGAAGCGGGTCCGTCGCGGCGCTACGGATGGGCTCAGACCCTGGCCACCATCGTGTTCTGCTTCGCCCTGCGCTTCCGCTCGATCGAGGACTTCAAGAACGCAAGGCGTGGCGATATCGGCGTGCTCATCGGCGAGGAGGACGGCCCGACGGTGCTCAGCCTGCGTGGGAAGGTCAAGGCTCTTGCCGAGAGTGTTGATCCGGTGTCGGTCTCCCGCGAACTCTTCAAGCGTTACCTGGCCATCGAGCCGGTGTGGGAGGGGCTCTACTACGTGGATGGGCACTTCTGCCCCTACTACGGTATTCAGCCGACGCCGAAGGGATGGGACGCCAAGCGGCGCTTGGCCGTCAAGGGCCACACGGACGTGTATGTGCACGATGCCAGAGGGCGAGCGCTGTTCTTCTTCTCCCAGCCCCTCAATGATTCGTTGGCTCGCGCAATCCCGGTAGCAGTAGAAGAGATCCGCCGCGCCCACGGCCCTGGACCATTCACCCTCGTGTTCGACCGGGGCGGCTACAGCGGTGATGCGTTCCGCTTCCTCCAAGAGCAGGGTATTGGGTTCATCACGTACCTCAAAGGTCGGCAGGCGCGGCGTCGCTATCCGCGCAAGCAGTTCCGATCAGGCTGGTTCCGATTCGAGGGTCGGCGGCACGTCTACCGTCTGTTCGAAAAGAAGACGCGCATCAGCCGGGCGGGAAGCATCCGCACCGTCATCTTCCTCGGCGACGACGGTCACCAGATCCCGGTTCTCACCAACCTGAGTACCTCGTCGAAGGCAGCCAAGGTCGTCCACTGCCTACGGCTCCGCTGGCGCCAGGAGAATGATTTCAAGTATCTCCGCGACAATTACGCCATCGACCAGATCGTTCAGTACGGGGCAGTCCAGGAGACGCAGGATCGACTCGTCCCGAACCCCAGACGCAAGGCCCTCAAGCAAGAAGTCCACACCCTCACCCAACAGATCCAGACCCTCGAGGCCCAACTCGGCCGCGCTTTGAACGACAACGACGAGAGCCGACGCCCAACGGCTCGTGGCATCAAGATCGCCCACGGCCGCCTACGCCGTGAGATCACCCAGAAGCGCCAAGCTCTGACACGGCTTGAGAACCGCTTGCAGCGCACCCCCGGCAAGATCTCCGCCGAGAGGATCGGCAAGACGCGCTCGCTGCTCCGCGAGGACCGGCGCCTCGTCATCAACGCGCTGAAGATCGCCGCCCTTAACGCTGAGAAGCTTCTGGTCCGACACTTCGACCAAGCCTACCAATGCCCGAAGGACGCCTTCAGCGTGTTCCGCGCGCTAATGCATCTCCCCGGCAGCGTCCACGCCTCAGGCCCCGCCAGCGCCGAGGTTCGCCTCCAGCGCCCAGACTCCGAGAAGGTTGCTCGGGCTCTCGACGCCCTCCTGGCCGACATCAACCAGGATCCGCCGCAAATGCTCGGCGAGGGTCCCTTGCTCCGGTTCGCCCTTGAGCCGTTAGCGCGACCGGCACCCTCCAGCTCGCGCCAGCCTCAGCTACTATAGGAGGTCTGAGCCTAGCCCCACCTTTCATTGGTGGGCTACGGGTAAAACGATGAAAATCGCGCCGCTAGTAGCGGGGGTTAAGGCCCAGTTCAGCCGTTACGTCGAAGAGTGAGAGCGCGGGCCGATCGTGGTCACCAGGAATGGCCGTGCGGTTGCGGTCATCGTGGCCGCGGGGGATGAAGACGAACTGGAACGCCTGGTGCTCGCCCACACCCCGTCATTCCGCCGGCTGCTGGAGCCTGCGGAATCGCGCATCCGTCGCACCGGCGGTCTCACCACGAGGAGTTCTGGAGCGAAGCTGTGCGAAAGACGAAGTCGAGCGGTCGAGGAGTCGCGGCGCCACCAGCCGCCCGGCCCGCCGCGTCCTCGTCCAAAGGGGGACGACAAGTCCGAGAACAGCATTCCCTGAGTCCAGCCGTGCTGAGGGAGGATGAGGAAGCGCCTCGAAATTTCCGCCGAGGGTCTCATACGTGAAGCGACCGTCCTCGGGCGCGTTGAGAAGGTCCTCCCATGTGGCAAGACCGCGAGCAGGTTCACCCATGACTTCAATATGGTTTCGCCGGAAAAAAATAGGGGAGGCCGCAAGGCCTCCCCCAACAAATCGCTCCCTCTCTGTTACTTGTTTAGAACTGGAAACGAATTCCGAGCTGGATCTGGAGTTGATTGGTATCGAGACCCTGGTTCCAGCCGCCGAAGTTCGGGGACTCGAAGGTGGTCTCGAAATTCCGTCCCTTGTTCACGCGATTGAAAAGGTTGAAGGTTTCGAAAGCGACCTGAACGTTCTTGTCGTCTCCAAAGCGGAAGAACTTCGCGAGTCGGATGTCGAACGTCATCGTCGGGTCGCCGCGGAAATTGCCTCGCCCCGGGTCCTCTCCGTTCGGCCCTACCGTGAAATCCAGGTTGGGAAGTCTGCCGTTCCCGTTCAGATCCTGGCTGGAGCTTGCGGTGCGCGGCCGTCCGCTTTCTGCCTGAAGGAACGCGGAAAACTGGAAGTCGGCAGGAAGACCGAAGATGCCTCCGGCGATGAAGTTATGGCGCGTGTCGTTGTCGAGCGGGCCGGTGTCGCGCTCGTCGCCAACACACGTATAACACTCAGCTTCATCCTGAAAACCGCTTTCCGCAGTACCTCTGAGGTCGGCAAGCGTGTAGTTCACTGTAAACTGTACGTTGTTGGTGAACCGTTTCCTCAACGAGAGTTGGAGGCCATCGTAGTTGTCCTCACCGCGTCCCTCGATGACGCGCAGCCGCCCCGATCTCTCAGGGTAGAAGAGTCGCGAAGGGTTGCTCCCCCGAACGTGCCGCTCGTTCAGATCGGCTCGCTTTCCGCGCTGGTCTCCGCGGGAAAGGATGTAATCCGCGTCGAGGGCGAGAGTGGGTGTGAACTGGTGGCTCACACCAATCGTGAACTGCTGGGTCCTCGGGATCTGGAAGCCGGGGACAACAATGCGCTCATAGGGAAGAATGAAGCCGGCGATCTCAAACAGGTCCTCGAACGGAGGCAAGTTTTCAGGGCTAAACGTTGGATTCTCGATCGACACCCCCTCCACTTCGAGAAAGTCGACGAGCGAGTAGAGCGTGGTATTGGCGACGATCTTGTCGTAGAAGATGCCATACCCGCCGCGAACCACCGTCTGCCCCTGGGCGCCGATGTCCCACGCGAAGCCGATTCGGGGCGCCCAGTTGTTCTTGTCGTCCTGCAGCTCTCCCATCCCTGCGTAGGGACTCCTGGGGTCGGTGATGAGAAACTGGCCGTTCGGTCCGTAATCCACGTTCGAGAGCGTTCCGATCTCGACGTCGTAGCGGAGACCGAGATTCAACGTCAGCGAATCGGTTACGCGCCAGTCATCCTGAGCGAAGAAGCCGTACGTCGTGTAGGGGACTTCCATGGCCGGGATCAGCTCGAACTGGCTGAAGAGGATTGCCTGATCCAACGGATCCCCGTCGTTCGCGTATGTGAAGTTACCGTTGTTGCCGAAGGGGACATCGAACCCGAAGGGATCGCCGCGCATGACCTCGCCGCCGAACTTGAGGTCGTGAGTATCGAGGGAATAGGAGAATGTGTCGCGGAACTGGTACTTACGCTGAAAGGTCTTCTGAGGCGTGTTCTGGTTCTGGCCGAATGTGGCGCTGGGGAACCCGGCTGTGGCATTTCCCGCGCTATAGAAGTCTGGCTGCTGGTAGGCCTGGATGATGTTCACGAAGTCGCTCGCCTGGAAGACGAACTCGTTGAAACCGCCAGTCCCGACGATGCTCTGCACGCGGCCCAGGATGCTCCAGAGGTCGTTCGTCTGAAAGCCGGACTGATCCTGAGATAAGGCGAACCCGAAACCCTCGCCGACTTGATCGCCGTCGCGGACGTTGTCCTCGTAAGCGTAGCGGACGTCGAGGCGGTTGTTGGCGGTGAACTGCTGAGTGTACTTGGCGGTGAAGTAGTTCCGCGTGAAGGGTTGTTCGATGGCGCCGAATCCTCCGTGGCTCTCGATGAATGCGGGGTCATAGAGAGCTTCCGCTTCCGGGTCGATGGCGAGGATCGAGTTGAAGTCCTCCTGGACGCGCTCGAACGTTGCGAAAAAGAAGGCCTTGTCCCGCACGATGGGGCCGCCAATGGAGGCGCCGAACTGATGTCGCTTGAACTTGGCCTTGCCCTCTCCCGCGAGCTTCTCAGGCTCGGTCTCCGCGTTCAGGGACTTGTCGCGGAAGAACTCGAAAGCCGATCCGTTGAACTGATTCGTCCCGGACTTCGTCACCATGGTAATGGCGCCGCCTCCGGCCCGGGCGTGCTCGGCCTTGATGCGCGAGGTCACGACCTCGAACTCCTGGATGGACTCCATCGAGACCTGCTGCACGATGCCGCCGACGGCGTCGTCGGTGTTGTCGCCGCCGTCCAGCATGTACAGGATGCCCCGACCAGTTCCGTTGGTTCCGAAGCTGATGGCGGGGACCCGGCCCTTCGTTGGATCGAAATTGATCGCCCGCTTCGCCCCGGGGACGAGGAGAGCGAGCGACTGGACGTCCCGGGTGTTGATGGGAACGTTCTGGATCTGCTCGGTATCGACGACACCACCCACCTTGGACTCACGCGTCGAGATCATGGGCGACTCGCCGGTCACGGTGACCGTTTCGGTCACGCCTTCGACTGCGAGCTGGGCGTCCATGGTGATGCCCTGGCCGATGACGAGGATGATGCCCTCGCGCACCCAGCCGGCAAAGCCCGGCATCACCACGTTCAGCCGGTAGGATCCAGGATCGAGCGAGGGGAAGAGGTACGAGCCGGCGGCGTTCGTTACCACTTCCAACGCGAGACCGGTCGCCACGTTGGTGGCGGTCACCGTGGCTCCGGGGAGAATCCCTCCTTGCTGATCCGTGACCTTTCCGCCGACACGCGCGGTCTGGGCAAAGCCACTGACAGCAAGGAGCAGGGACAGACCTACGAGGAGTAGGACTCTTTTCTGCACGTAAACCCTCCAGGATTGATTAGAGCAAGTGTTGTAGGCACGACGATTCCTGAGTCAACGAGACAAGTCATGAGCAAAAGAGATGCCACGAGAGCAACGGAGACATCAATGACTTTGATTTTTAGTGATCCTTTAACACACTTAGATACAGCAGATACAAGGATGGCGTCCAAATGCTTGGTATGTGCGTTCCAAAAAACATACCTCTAACTTCAGTATTTTGGATTGTTCTCCAAATATCCGTGGATTTGCGGGTCTCATGGGGAGCAACCTTTCCGACGGAACGCTTACCCGAACTTGACCGCATCCTGAGTCGGCTCGTGTCCAGGCTCAGATCGTGCACCCTGCGATTGGGTCGGAGCGACGATCCTTGCCTCGTGGAGCGACGGACATGGGCCCGTACCCTAGAGGACGTGAAAGCGGAGGTCGAGTCGATCCTCAAGGGGCCGGGTTTTGGGTTCAATGGAGCGACGCGACTGCCGAGCCGGCCCCGGAGAGCGCGCTCCAGGTGTGGTGGTCGTGACTCCCTCGGAGCCCGCGGGCGCGGGGTGGACTCTTTCCCCGACTGCGATGGGTGTCTATCTGTCGACCGCCGCGTCCAGCGGTCTACGTCTTCTACCACCGCGTGGCCCGGGTTCTGGGCGTCGCCTCCGGGCGGGACGGCATGACGGCGCCGTCCGACCGGAAGCGCCTCGCGAAGGCGCTCGAGCGGGGTGGTGGTACACGAGCTGGTCCATCGGGTCACCCCCGATCTCTCGCACGCCGACTCGGGCTGATGCGAGGCGATCTCGGTCGAAGCGATCTCATTCGGTCGCGCCTTACGCTCGACGACGGCTCCAGGTCCGCCGTCCTCGCCGCCCTTCGGGAGACCGAGAATCACTTGTCGCCGGGTCCGCGAACGAAGTAGGCTTCGAGCGGTTCTCGATGTTTTCGTCGCTTCCCAACGTTCACCCGTTCCTGGTCCACTTTCCGGTCGCGCTCTTCACGATGGCGCTCCTCTTGGACCTTGCGCTCGTCGCGGGCTTTCGTCACCTCTGGGTCGACCGAGCCGCGCTTCTCGGACTCGGCGTTGCGGCGCTGTCGTCCCTTGCGACCGCCTGGAGCGGGAAGCTCGCCGCCGACTCTCTGACGCCGTCTCTCGATGAGGCGACGGTCGCAGCCGTCGCGAGCCACGGCGACTGGGCGTTCGCGACTGTCGTCCTTTTCTTCGTGGTGGCGGCCGTTCGCTTCGAAGCCCTGTGGCGGGACCGGGGGAGCCCGAGGCCCCGCCTCAACCGAGCGCGGCTTCTGGCCCTTCCCCTGGCGCTCGTCGCCGAGGGTTGTCTCCTCGCCACCGCCGGGCGAGGGGGAGAGCTCGTCTATCGTCACGGGGTCGGAGTCGTTTCCGGCCTGTAAGGAGAAATCATGATCGTAGTCTTGTCGATGGTCGCAGCGATGGCTCTCCAGGCAAAGGCGCCGGAGAAGAAGGAGAAGGAAGGCCTTCCCCTTCAGACCACGCGCCGGATCGAGTTCGAGACCGACGAAGCGACGTGGCTCTCGCTCGACGTCTCGCCCGATGGGCAGAGCCTCCTTCTCGAGATTTCGGGCGACCTCTACACCCTTCCGATCGAGGGCGGCGAAGCGCGCGCGGTCCTGACGGGTCCTCCGTTCGAAAGCCAGCCGCGGTTCTCGCCCGACGGCAAATGGGTTGCGTTTCTCAGTGACCGCAACGGCGCCGAGAACGTGTGGATCGCGAAGCCGGATGGCTCCGAGCCGAAGAAGCTCTCCGATGACAAGGACGCCGAGTTCGCTTCGCCCACGTGGTCCGCCGACGGACGTTACGTCATCGCGTCGCGGACCAACTGGGGCCAGTCGACGTACGAGCTCTGGATGTACCACGTCGACGGAGGCGCGGGGGTCCAGCTCACCAAGGCGAAACCCGATCCCAAGACTCCGAGAAATCAGCGATCGAACGCCATCGGCGCCGTCGCTTCTCCCGACGGGCGCTATCTTTACTATGCGCGCAAGAACGGCGGATTCCAGTACAACGCGACGTTTCCGCTCTGGCAGATCGCGCGAATGGACCTGAGGTCAGGAGACGAAGACATCCTCACCCAGGAGCAGGGAAGCGCCATCCGTCCGGTTCTTTCCCCCGACGGACAAAAGCTCGTCTACGGAACCCGTTTCGATGGCGAGACCGGTCTTCGGATTCGGGACCTCGCTACCGGCGCCGACCGATGGCTCCACTATCCCGTCCAGAGGGACGATCAGGAATCCGCTTTCACCCGCGATCTGCTTCCGGGCTATGACTTCACCCCGGACGGCGAGCACGTGGTAACGACCTCCGGAGGAAAGATCCTCAAAATCGAGGTCGCTACCGGAAACGCGGCGCCCATCGCGTTCACCGCGAAGGTCGCTCAAGATCTCGGGCCCGCCCTTCGGTTCCCGCGGAAGGTCGAGGAGGGTCCGGTGCGGGCGCGGCTCATCCAGGATCCGGCGCTTTCCCCCGACGGTGGTCGCCTCGCGTTCTCCTCGCTCACCCGCCTCTACGTTATGGATCTCCCTTCGGGAGCGCCCGCGGCGGTTCTGCCCGAGGGCAAGCGCGCCTTCCAGCCGTCCTGGTCCCCCGACGGAACCTGGCTCGCCTACGCGACCTGGTCCGGGGGCGAAGGACATATCGAGAAAGTCCGCGCCTCAGGAGGAACCCCCGAGCGGATGACGAGGGTCGCGGCGTTCTACAGCGACCCGGTCTGGTCTCCGGATGGGACCCGCGTCGTCGCCCTGCGCGCCGGCGCCTACGACCGCTTCTCGCAACCGGTCGACTTCGGGGCCGCGCCGGGAATGGACCTGGTGTGGATTCCGGCCGCCGGCGGCGATGCGACTTTGATCCTCCCCGCCCGCGGTCTCGGAAAGCCCCACTTCGGTCGCGATCCCGAGCGGGTCTATCTTTACTTGTCTCCGCCGGGTTTCGGGGACAGCGGCGAGCACGGTCTGGTGTCGCTCCGCTTCGACGGGACGGACCGCCGTCAACACCTGAAGGTCGTGGGACCGGGCATCTACTTCAACGAGGAGCCGGTCGGAGCGAGCGACGCCCGAATGAGCCCCGACGGGAGCTGGGCTCTCGCTCACGTGGGAAGCCAGCTCTACCTCATCGCGGTGCCGCCCGTGGGGCAGGCGCCCACCGTCGACATCGCCAAGCCCGCGGTTCCCGTCAAGAAGCTCACCGACGTTGGCGCCGACTACTTCGGCTGGAGCGACGGCGGCAGGACCATCGAATGGGCGATCGGCTCGACTCTCTTTCGAAGGCCGCTCGCGAGCGTCAGTTTTGCGGCGAAGGAGAATGCTTCGACGCCTTCGAGTGAGGAGACGGAGTCCCCGCCGTTCGCACCGGCGGAGGCCGAGGCCGACGTCCAGAGGATCGAGGTCGCGGTCGAAGTCCCTCGCACCGCTCCCGACGGTGTCGTCGTGCTGCGCGGCGCCCGTGTCGTGACGATGCGCGGGGACGAAGTTCTGAGGGGCGCCGACGTCGTCCTCCGGGGAAACCGCATCGAATCCGTCGGACCGAGAGGACGCGCTCCCGAGGGTGCCTCGGTCATCGACGTGAAAGGCAAGACCATCGTTCCGGGATTCGTCGATACCCACGCCCACTGGTTCGAGATCCGGCGGGGAATCCTCGACGTCGACAACTGGAGCTTTCTCGCGAACCTCGCCTACGGCGTCACGGCCGGCCTCGACGTCCAGACGAGCACCAACGACATGTTCGCCTACCAGGATCTGGTGGACGCGGGCGAGGTGCTCGGACCGAGGGCCTATTCCACCGGACCGGGGATCTTCTCCGACAACCAGTTCGATTCTCTCGATCACGCGAAGAGCGTCCTCAGGCGCTACAAGGAGCACTACCGGACGCGCAATCTCAAGTCCTACATCGTAGGGAATCGAAGGCAGCGCCAGCTCGTGGTCCAGGCGGCGAAGGAGCTCGAGATGATGCCGACGACCGAGGGGGCGCTCGACCTCAAGCTCGACCTCACGCACGTCCTCGACGGCTTCAGCGGCAACGAGCACAGCTTTCCGATCGTCCCGCTCTACAAGGACGTGGTGGAGCTCGTGGCGCGATCGGGCACGAGCTACACGCCGACTCTCCTCGTCGCCTACGGAGGGCCGTTCGCCGAAAATTACTACTACACCTCGACCGAAGTGCACGACGACGAGAAGCTGAATCGCTTCCTGCCGCATAACCTCATCGACTCCAACACTCAAAGACGGCCCTGGTTCCGCGAGGAGGAGCACGTCTTCCAGAAAACTGCGGCTCAGGCGGCGAAGATCATTCGCGCCGGAGGGCGTGTGGGCATCGGAAGCCACGGCCAGCTCCAGGGGCTCGGCTATCATTGGGAGATGTGGTCTCTCGCCTCCGGTGGTCTGACCCCGATGGAAACCCTGCGGGCGGCGACTCTCCATGGCGCCGAGATCATCGGCCTCGCCCAGGACTTGGGAAGCATCGAGCCGGGGAAGCTCGCCGATCTGGTCGTCCTGGACGAGAACCCGCTCGAAGACATCCACAACACGAACACCGTTCGCTATGTGGTGAAAAACGGAGAGGTCTTCGAGGGAAGCACCCTCGATCGAATCTGGCCCTCGGAGAAAAAACTTCGGCCGCTCTGGTGGTGGACGAGCTCGCCGAACTCACTTGGGGGAGTCCGCGATTGACGGGAGCGACCCCCAAAGGCACCGAAAGGTTCCGCAGCGAGGCCCTGAAGCGAGGGGTTGCCCCCGGGCACTTTCGTGAGGTCGAGGGACTTCAAGTATCGAGCATCGGAATCGGAACGTACCTCGGTGAGTGCGACGAGGCGACGGACGATCTCTATCGAGTGGCGCTCGTCGAGGCGGCGCTCGCGGGCGCCAACGTCATCGACACGTCCGTGAACTATCGCTGCCAGAGAAGCGAGCGGACGATCGGGCGCGCGCTTTCGGACCTGGCCGCGAAGGGCGTCCCGCGCGAGCAGCTGATCCTTTGCACCAAGGGAGGGTACCTCCCTTTCGACGGTACGCCGCCGTCGAACCCTAAGGACTATTTTCGGGAGCGCTTCATCGCCACGGGAATTCTGAGTGCCGAGGACCTCGTCGCCGGCGCCCACGCCCTCGCCCCGAGCTTCCTGAGGGATCAAGTCTCGACCAGCCTCGAGAACCTCGGGTGCGAGACCGTCGACGTTTACTACCTCCACAATCCGGAGACTCAACTCCCCGCCGTCGGCCGGAAGGTGTTTCTGGGGCGCCTTCGGGAAGCGTTCGAGTGCCTCGAGGCTCTGGCGGAGAGCGGGAAGCTTCGCTTCTACGGGACGGCCACCTGGAGCGGATACCGAAGCAAACCGAAAGGGAAGGACTGGTTATCCCTTCAGGAAGTGGTCTCGGTCGCTCGCGAAGCGGGGGGGGACAAGCACCGGTTCCGCTTCGTGCAGGCGCCCTATAACCTCGCGATGACGGAGATATTCTCCGAGCAGAACCAGCCGCTGGACGACAAGATGGTCTCGCTCTGCGTCGCGGCCGGCGCTCTCGGAGTCCACCTGGTGTCTTCCGCGAGCATCGCTCAGGGACGGCTCAAGACCGGGCTTCCGAACTGGCTAGGCACTCTCTTCCGGGGCTCGTCGAGCGACGTTCAGCGGGCGCTTCAGTTCGTCCGCTCGACTCCCGGGGTGGCGGTCGCTCTCGTTGGGATGAAAACCGAGAGCCACGTAAGGGAGAACCTGGGGACCGCCCGGATCCCCCCGGCGTCGGTCGAGGATTTCCTCAAGCTTTTCGAGGTCCAGAAGGCGCCGGAACAGAAAATTTTATAGCCTTTGAAAACAAAGGTTTGCGTGCTGTAAATGGGTGAATGTGCGATATATCACCGTTTTTGTGCGCGAGTTCACATAAATCATGCGGCGTGGTGAGGGTGGAGTCCCCAACCCAAAACCAAGGTATGCGGCATTGGCTCTACCCCCGACCCCAACCCGGGGTTCGTGGAGAAACCGCATCCCCCCAGCTCTGCTCTCACCACATAAGAGCTCGTGATCAGTGATCAGACTTTGGCTTCTAGCCGGGGCCAGAGGGCTGGGGCTTTTTCGACGCTGAGGTCGCCTCGAGCACCCCAAACGCCGTCCTCCGACAGCCGCACCGCGCCCGGTGCCTTGTCGCTTCCTAGCCGTTTCAGGATCTCGCCTGCGGAGCCGGGCATTACCGGCAGCAGCAGGACGGCGGCGATGCGGGTTGCCTCGGCGGCGTCGTAGAGGACCTGGCTCAGCCGGTCGGCCTTCGATTCGTCCTTGGCGAGGACCCAGGGCTCGGAGGCGGTGATGAACTCGTTTACGGTGTTGAGGAGATCGAACGCCGCATTCGTCCCGTCCTGAAGCGCCAGCGCTTCCATTGCCTTCGGATAGCGATCGAGGACGTCTTCCGCCTTGCGTCTAAGGACGTCCGAGGGAGCGCTCGCCACGCGGAGGACTCCGCCGCGATACTTCTCCGCCATGCTCGCGATGCGGCTCACCAGGTTTCCCAGGTTGTTGGCGAGGTCGGCGTTGTAGCGCGCTTCGAATCTCTCCCACGAAAAGTCACCGTCCTGGCCGAAGGAGATCTCCCGGGCGAGGTAGAGCCTCAGCGGATCGGGTCCGAACTTCTCCGCGGCGTCGAGAGGGTCCACGACCGTCCCGAGCGTCTTGCTCATGCGCTCGCCGCGAAAATAAACGAACCCGTGTCCGAAGACCTGCCGCGGCAGAGGAAGGCCGGCGCTCATCAGCATCGCCGGCCAGATGACGCAGTGAAACCGGGTGATGTCTTTCCCGATGACGTGCAGATCGCAGGGCCACCACTTCTCGTAGAGCGCCTCGTCCCGCGCGAATCCCACCGCGGAGGCGTAGTTGATGAGCGCGTCGACCCAGACGTACACCACGCTCTCGGGATCGAAGGGCACGGGGATGCCCCACTTCTGGCTCTCGCGGCTGATGGAAATGTCGTCGAGGCCGGTGTCGAGCAGGCTCAGGATCTCATTGCGCCGGATCTCCGGCTCGAGAAAACTCGGCTGGTCGCGATAGAGCGCTTTCAGCGGCTCACAGAAACGGGAGAGCCGGAAGAAGTGGTTCTTCTCCTCGAGCCACCGGGGCTTGGTGCGATGGAGCGGGCAGTTTCCGTCCTCGAGATCCTTCTCCTGTTTGAACCCTTCGCAGGAGTCGCAGTACCAGCCCTGATAGGTGCCCTCGTACACGTCGCCCGCGTCGTGAATCCTCTGGATCAGAGCCTGCACGGACCTTCGGTGGCGGTCCTCGGTCGTTCGGATGAAGTCGTCGAACGACACGTCGAGCCTTTGCCAGACCGATCGAAACTCCTGCTCCATGCGGTCGCAGTAGGCGAGCGGCGAAAGACCGAGCTCCTCCGCTTTCTTGAAGACGTTCTGGGAATGCTCGTCGTTACCCATCACGAAATGGGTGTCGTAGCCCGCGAGCCTCTTGAAGCGGGCGATGATATCCGCCATGACCTTCTCATAGGCGGTTCCCAGGTGGGGCCGGCTATTGACGTAGTCGATGGCGGTCGTGAGGTAGAACTTCGTCATGGATCTGTCATCTTAGCAGACTAGAGTTTGACACTGCCGCGGGCCGAACTTACTCTCTCGGGTTCGTGTGATTAGGGAGGCTGGGATGCTTTCATGGGCTGTGCTCGCGACCCTCGCGATATTGACGGACGGTCCGAACTCGTACGTCGTAACGGGAGCGCGGATCCTCGTCGGAACCGGTGAGGTCATCGAAAACGGAGTCCTGGTCGTCGACGACGGGCTCATCGTCCGTGTGGGGGGCGTAGGCGAGAAAATCGAAGTGCCGGAGGGCGCCTGGGTCATAGACGCCGCCGGAAAAACCGTGTACCCGGGTTTCATCGATGCCCTCAGCAGCCTTGGCCTCGGAGCCAAACCGGCCAAGCCTGAAGGCGGCGAAACGGCACCGGCGAAGCCAGTGAAGGAAGAGACCATCGCCCGCGGGCCCGAGGACCGTCCGGGAACCTTCTCCTTCAAAGCGGCGGCGGACGAGCTCACGCTCTCGGACGATCGGGTTCTGAAGTGGAGAAACGCCGGCTTCACCTCGGCGGTCACCGTTCCCGATCAGGGGATCTTTTCCGGCCAGGCAACCTTCATCAACCTCGCGGGCGATCGCGAGCGCGAGATGGTCGTGAGCACGCCGGTCGGACTCCGCGTCAATTTCGCGCCTCCAGGATCCGGAAGGAGCTTCCCCGGGTCCCTCATGGGGGTCCTCGCCTACGTGAAGCAGGCCTTCGCGGATGCCGCCCACTACCGCGAGAGCTGGGCGGCGTATGAAGCCTCTCCCCTCGGAAAGGCCCGGCCCACGTACGACCGGACGCTCGAGCCTTTGGCTCGAGCTCAGTCCGACGGCTGGCCGGTGCTCCTCCCCGCGAGCGAGGCTCACGAGATCGAGCGGGCCATCGGGCTCGCGAGCGAGCTCGGGGTCAAGCCGGTGCTCTATGGGATCCACCAAGGGTACGCCGCCGCGGAAGCACTCGCTGCGGCACGAATCCCGGTTCTCGTGAGTCTCAACTGGCCCGCGCGGGGCAAGGATGCGGATCCGGACGCCGAAGAGCCGCTCCGCGTTCTCGAGCTCCGCGATCGAGCTCCCTCGACACCGGGGGTGCTCGAGAAGGCGGGGGTGCGCTTCGGGCTCTATGCCGACGGTGTCGAGACACCGGCAGAAGCCGCGGCGAACTTGAGGAAGGCCGTCGCCGCCGGGCTCTCCCGGGAGAGAGCGCTCCAAGCGCTCACCCTCGACGCCGCCGCGATCTTCGGTCTCGACGATCGCCTGGGAAGCCTCGAGCCAGGGAAGATCGCGAACTTCTTCGTCGCCAGCGGAGACGTCTTCGACGAAGGCACGAAGATCGAGACGGTCTTCGTGGACGGAAAAAAGTTCGAAGTCCGTGGAGGTGGCGAATGATCCGGGTGACGCCGATCCTGATCTTTCTCATGACCGCGGTCGCGGCGAGCCCCGAGACGATCGCGATACGCGGAGGAACGATCCTGACGGGAACCGGGGAGACGATAGAGAACGGCTCCATTCTGATTCGCGACGGCAAGATCGCCGCCGTAGGGACGAACCTCTCAATCCCAACGGATGCCACGCTCATCGACGCCTCCGGGCAGTTCGTCATGCCGGGCATCATCGACGCTCACTCCCACATCGCCGCCGAGTCCATCAACGAGGGAAGCGTTTCCGTCTCGTCGATGACGGGGATCGAGGACGTCCTCGACCCGAGGGACGTCGACATCTACCGGGAGCTCGCGGGGGGAGTCACCACCTCGAACGTTCTCCATGGAAGCGCTAACCCCATCGGGGGGAAAAACGCCGTCATCAAGCACCGGTGGGGCAAGGACGCGAAGAAGCTCCTCTTCGAGGGCGCTCTTCCCGGAATCAAGTTCGCGATGGGAGAAAACCCCAAGCGCTCTCGGGGAACCGGCCCGGCCGCACGATATCCCGGGACCCGGATGGGCGTCATCGACGTCATCCGCGAGGCGTTCACCGAGGCTCGCGCCTATCAAAAAGAATGGAAGGCGTACGAGGACGAGAAGCGTGAAGGTGAAAAAGGGCTCGTCGCTCCCCGGCGCGACCTCGAGCTCGAGCCGCTGGTTGAGATCCTCGAGGGTAAGCGCCTGGTCCACGCTCATTGTTACCGGGCCGACGAGATTCTCCAGCTCCTTCGCGTCGCCGAGGAGATGGGCTTCCGCATCGCGACCCTTCAGCACGTCCTCGAGGGATACAAGGTCGCGAAGGAGATTCGTGAGCACGGCGCCGGGGCCTCGACGTTCTCCGACTGGTGGGGCTACAAGATGGAGGCGTACGACGCCATCCCCTACAACGCCGCGCTCATGGTGGAGAAGGGAGTTCTCGTCTCCATCAACTCCGACAGCGCCGAGGAAGCGCGCCATCTGAACCAGGAGGCGGCGAAGACCATGAAGTGGGGCGGTCTCACGGAGAACCAGGCCCTCGCCCTCATCACCATCAACCCGGCGAAGCAGCTTCGGATCGACGACCGCGTGGGCTCGATCGAAGTGGGGAAAGACGCGGACATCGCAATTTTCGACCACCATCCGCTGAGCGTCTACGCCGTGGCGCAAAAGACGCTCGTCGACGGCGAGGTCTATTTCGACCGGGCCCGCGACCTCGAGCGGCGGCCCGAGATCGAGGCCCGGCGGAAAGCGATCCTCGAAAAGGGGAAGGGAGAGACCCGATGACGGGAATCGCTCTTCTGCTGTTCGGACTTCTCACGGACGACGTCTACGCCATCCGCGGGGCGCGCATCGTGACGCTCGCGGGCGAGACCATCGAGAAAGGCACCCTGGTGATCCGCGACGGGCGGATCTCCGAGGTGGGGCCGGGCGTCTCTGTTCCGGAAGGTGCGGAAGTCATCGAGGCCGAGGGGCTCGAGGTCTATCCCGGAATCATGGACGCGATAAGCCAGCTCGGGCTCACGGAAGTGGGCGCGGTTCCGGTCACGAACGACACCGTCGAGCTCGGCGAGTTCAATCCTCAGATCCGGGCGGCGACCGCCGTTCACCCCGCGAGCGAGCACATCCCGGTCGCGAGGGCGAACGGCATCACCCACGCTGTGGCCGCCCCGGGGAGCTTCAGCGATTTCGGCGGGGGAGGCGGCTTCGGGATCCAGGGGCAGGCCTCCCTGGTGAACCTCGATGGTTGGACGGTCGAGGAGATGTCCATCTCGCCGTCGGTGGGCATGGTGCTGCGCTGGCCGTCGCTCGAGACCCGGGAGCTCGATTTCAACACGTTCGAGGTCAAGAAGCTGACGTTCGAGGACGTCAAGAAAAAGTACGACGAGCGGGTCGCGAAGCTCGGCGACTGGATCGAGGACGCGCGCCGCTACGCGCGGGCCGCGGCCGCGGGCGGGAAGACGGATCTCAAGCTCGAAGCGCTCGCGCGCGTAGTGCGAAAGGACCTGCCGCTCCTCGTGGTTGCGGACGACGAGCGGGACATTCGCGCGGCCGTCGAGTTCGCCTCGACGCGGGATCTTCGCATGGCGCTTCTGAGCGGGCGGGACAGCTGGAAGGTGAAAGATCTGCTGCGCGAAAAGGCAATCCCGGTGATCCTCGGGCCGGCCCTCGCCCTTCCCGCGACCGAGGACACTCCGTACGACAAGCCTCTGACCACCGCCGCCGAGCTCCAGGCCGCGGGAGTGCGGGTGATCTTCGCGAGCTTCAGCTCCGCGAACTCGCGCCTTCTTCCCCACGAGGTGGGAAACGCCGTGGCCTACGGCCTGCCCTGGGAGGAGGGATTGAAGAGCATCACTCTCTACCCGGCCCAGCTCTTCGGAGTCGCCGACTCCCTCGGGACCATCGAGGAGGGAAAGACCGCGAACCTCGTCGTCACCGACGGGGACCCGCTCGAGATTGAGACCGAGGTCCGTTATCTCTTCATCAACGGCAAGCTCGTGAGCCTCGAGAACAAACACCTTCGCCTTTACGAGAAATATCGGGCGAGACCCTGAGCTGGGAGGAATCGTGAAATATTGGATGGTCGCGCTATCGATCGCCGCCGCCGGCTGCGCCGCGGCGGCACAAGACCCCGCGTCGAAGCTCGAGAAGAGCGTCCCTCTCATCGACGGCCACAACGACCTTCCCTGGCAGTATCGCGAGAAGGTGAAGCGGAAGTTCTCGGAGCTCGACGTCTCGAAACCACAGCCGCAGCTCATGACGGACATCGCGCGCTTGCGCGCGGGGGGAGTGGGGGCGCAGTTCTGGTCCGTCTACGTCCCCGCGGATTTTGCCGATTCAGAAGGCTCGGATGCCGTTACCGCGACGCTGGAGCAGGTAGACGTCGTCTACGAGCTTACGCGGCTCCATCCGGATACGTTCGAGATCGCGATCACCGCGGACGACATCGAGAGAGTCTTCGCCTCGGGAAAGATCGCGTCGATGATCGGGATGGAGGGCGGGCATTCGATCGACGGCTCTCTCGCGACCCTCCGCATGTTCTACCGGCTGGGAGCCCGCTACATGACCCTGACCCACAGCCGGAATACGCCGTGGGCCGACTCTGCCACGGACGAGCCCCTTCTGGGCGGGCTCTCGGAGTTCGGCCGTGAGGTGGTGCGCGAGATGAACTGGCTCGGGATGCTCGTCGACCTCTCCCACGTCTCGCCCGCGACGATGCACGACGCCCTCGACACCGCGGCCGCCCCGGTCATCTTCAGCCACTCGTCGGCCCGCGCTCTTTGCGACCACCGGAGAAACGTCCCCGACGACGTACTGAAGCGTCTCCCGGCGAACGGGGGAGTGGTGATGGTGACGTTCGTGCCGTCGTTCGTCTCGCCTCAGGTGAAGGCGCACGATGAGCGGCGAGATGAGGAGCAGAAGCGCCTTCGAGGGGCTTCCGGAGCAACGGACGACGGCGTCTCCGAGGCCCTCCGCGCGTGGGACCGCGCAAACCCCGCCCCGCGAGCGACCCTCGCGCAAGTCGCCGATCACATCGATCACATCCGGAAGGTCGCGGGAATCGATCACATTGGTCTCGGATCCGACTTCGACGGGATCACCTCCGTTCCCGAAGGCCTCGAGGACGTCTCGAAGTTCCCGGACCTCACCCGCGAGCTCTTGTCGCGGGGCTACAGCGAGGAGGACATCCAGAAGATCCGAGGGCGGAACCTCCTCCGGGTGATGCGCTCGGCCGAAGAGACATCGGCACGCCTGCGAAAGGAGAGAGGCCCGTCGGAGGCTCTCATCGAAGAGCTCGACTCCAAGAAGGACTAAGTTCTTCTTCTCCCCGGCTAACCTGAATCCGGGCAGAGGCGTCTAAAAGGGCGAATGAAGGCCGTCGTTACCGAGGACGTCCTGGCGAGGGCCCGGTCCGGAGACCAGGCCGCCTTTCGCCTCATCGTCGAGGGCTACAGCCGGGACGTCTTCCGACTCGCCTTCCGCATCACCCGCAACGAGCAGGACGCGGAGGACGCCGTGCAAGAGACCTTTCTTCGTGCGTATCGCAAGCTCGAGGGCTTCGAGGCCCGGGCGAATTTCGGCACCTGGCTCTACCGGGTGACGGCGAACACCTCGATCGACGTTCTGAGGCGGCGCAAGCGCACGGACGGGAGGACCGAGCCGCTCGAGGACGAGGGGCCGTCCGTGGGCATCGCTCCCTCGCAGGAAAAGACCGTGTACCGGCGCCAGGTGCGGGAGCGGGTCGAATCGGCGCTTTCGTGCCTGAGCGATCTCGAGCGCAGCGCCTTCGTGCTCCGCCACTTCGAGGAGTTGTCGCTTGCCGAAGTGAGCGAGAGCCTCGACACCACGGTGAGCGCGACGAAGCAGGCGCTCTTCCGCGCGGTGAAAAAGCTGCGGAAGTCCCTGGCCCCCCTGGAATCGCCCGAGGGGCAGGCGTCATGAGCCATCCGAGCGAAGAGGATCTGGTGCTTCACTTGTACGGCGAGGCGGACGAGTCCGACTTTCTCCTTCAGCACCTCGAGAGCTGCGGCCACTGCCGGGAAGAGATTGCGCTCCTTCGTCAGGTGCTCGCGCAAGTCGGCGAGATGACGCCGCCGGAGCGCCCCTTGGACTACGGCGCTCGCGTCTGGGAGAGGGTATCGAAGGAGCTCCCGGCGCCCATGAGGGGGTCGAGACCGCGCGCATACTACTGGCTCGCGGCGGCGGCGGTCCTCCTCGCGGCGACGTTTCTCGCCGGGCGTTTCACCGCTCCGCCCGCGGAAGTCGAGCTCGCCCGGGCCGGCCAAATTCGGGAGCGCATCCTCCTCGTCGCTCTTTCGGATCATCTGGTGCAGTCGCAGGTGCTGCTTCTCGAGGTGGTGAATCGCGGCGACGGCTCGGCTTCACCCGTAGTACCTCTCGAGCGCGCGCGGGCGGGGGAGCTCCTTCAAGCAAGCCGCCTCTATCGCCAGACCGCCTACCGGGTCGGAGAGGTCGCGACCGCCGACGTTCTCGAGGAATTGGAGCGGATCCTCCTCGACATGAGTCAGGGGCCGGAATCGCTCGAGGCACGAAAGGGCTTGAAAAGCCGCATCGAGGAGCGAGACCTGCTCTTCAAGCTTCGGGTCCTCGGATCGACGGTGAAAAAATTCTGAACAGGAGACGAACACCCATGTCCTATTTTTCGACCCTTGCGCCTCTGGGGCTCGTGGTCGCTCTCGCGGCTCTCCAGTCGCCCGAGGCCAATCAAGCTTACGAACGGGGCCGGCAGGCGCTCGACCGCGGGAGCTGGCAGGAGGCGATCGAGGCTTTCGAGCTCGCCGCCGAGGATAAAGCTCTCGCGGACGCCGGGCTCTACTGGCAGGCCTACGCCTACTCCAGGATCCCCGACCCCCAGCGGGCCCTCGAGCTCGTGGCGGCGCTCGAGAGCCGGTTCCCGAAGAGCGCGTGGCGCGACGACGCCCAGGTGCTCGCGGCGGAGATGCGCGGCGGGTCTACTCGGGGCGCGTCCTCGGACGACGAAGACCTGAAGCTCATGGCGCTCAACGGACTCATGCAGGCAGACGAAGAGGCGGCGATTCCGATCCTGGAGGAGTTCCTCACGAGCGAAAAATCGAGCCGCCTGAAGGAGCGGGCGCTCTTCGTCCTGGCGCAGAGCGAATCGGAGAAAGCTCATGCCATCCTCGCGAAAGTCGCGAAGGGAGAGCGCGATTCCGAGCTGCAGCGCCAGGCGATCCGCTACCTCGGGGTCCACGGGAGCGATCGAGGGCTCGCGCTTCTCGCGGAGCTCTACCGAGATCTCTCGTCCCCCGAAGCGCGAGCGACGGTCCTCGAGAGCTTCATGATCGCGGGAGACGAGAAGCGGCTTCTGGATCTCGCCAAGAACGAGCCCGACGCCGAGCTCCGGGGGCGTGCCATCCAGCTTCTCGGCACGATGGACGCATCCGCGGAGCTCTGGGAGCTCTACCAGCGCGAGACCGCGGAGGACGTGAAGGAGAAGATGCTCCAGGCATTCATGATCGCCGGGGACGAAGAACATCTTCTCGCCGTCGCCCGCGATCGACGCCAGTCCGAGGAGCTCCGCCGTTCCGCCATCCAGCTCCTGGGCGCGGAGGGCGCCGAGGAGGCTCTGTGGCAGCTCTTCCAGGAGGAAAGCTCCTCCGAAACGAAGAAACAGATTCTCCATGGGCTCTTCGTCGCCGGCGATCACGAAAAGATCGCGCAGGTGGCGACGGACAAGACTCAGCCTCCCGAGATTCGAAAGGCCGCGATTCACAACCTCGGGGTTTCTGGAGAGGACGCGGTTCCCGCCATCCTCGGGCTCTATCGCGGCGAGGCGGAGCGTGACGTGAAAGAGCAGGTGCTCGAGGCCCTCTTCATCAACGACGCGGTGAAAGAGCTCATCGAGATCGCGCGCGCGGAATCCGACCCCGAGCTGAAGCGCCAGGCGGTCGAGAAGATCTCTCTCATCGGATCGAAAGAGGCGAAGGATTTTCTCATGGAGATTCTGAGGAAGAAATGATCGATCTACTTCTGTTTCTTGCCCTCGCCGCTACCGAGAAGCCCGAGCTGGTCGCCGGCCGGCTGGAGCCTCTGGGAGCGATCTCGAACGTCGCGTCGGCAATCGATACGGTTCGGGGAACGGCGTGGGCCGGATACTCCGTGCCCATGGTTTCGGGCTCCCATCACTTCTGCGGAAGCGGCCAGGTGGTGCGCCTCGATCGAGAACGCGATTTCCACACGAGCTCGGAGCGAGGACCCTCGACGAGCCTCTTTGTCCTCCAGCGAATCGAGAGCGGTCGCGTCACCGAGATTCGGCTTCTCTCGACCGGCTGCCGCATCGACGCCGGATCGCAAACGCTCTACTGGTGGGAGCCGGTTCCGTCGAGCGAGAGCCTCCGTCACCTGCGGACTCTGGCCCTTTCCCCGACGAACGAGGACATGGCGGAGGACGCGGTCCATGCCGCGGCGCTTGACTTCGACTCGGGCGCGGACGAGCTCCTGGACGAGCTCGCTCGGAGCGCCCCCTCACACGAGGTGCGGGAGAAGGCGATCTTCTGGCTCGGCGCGGTTCGCGGAGACGAGGGGTATCGAAGGCTCGCGGCTCTCTACGACGGCGAGCGCGACTCGAAGCTCAGGGAGGAGATCGTCTTCGCCATCCACCTTTCGAAGGCCGAGGGCGCGATCCCGAAGCTCGTAGAAATCGCCCGAAAGGACCGGGACTCCGACGTCCGCGAGCGGGCGCTCTTCTGGCTCGGTCAAAGAGCGGGAGCCGTAGCCGCCCGCGCGATCGCGACCGCGGCGAAAGAAGACCCCGATCTCGAGGTAAAGAAGCAGGCGGTCTTCGCGCTCTCCCAGCTTCCCGAAGACGAAGGCGTTCCTCTGCTGGTGGAAGTCGCCGAGACCCACCCCCACCCCGAAGTGAGAAAGCAGGCGTTCTTCTGGCTCGGTCAGTCCGACGATCCCAGGGCTCTCGACCTCTTCGAGCGCGTCTTGCTGCGAAAGTAATCTCGATCCGAGATTCTACCGGGACCACGGGAAAAAATCCCGTGCAAGGGAGGTTGTTCGACCGAGTTCTCGTCTCTATCGAGGACATGCCGCGCCGGCAACGGGCACATTGACGCTGATGCGGCGCGGCAGTAGATTGGAGGTCGAGATTGGGTTTGATCCAGGTAACCGTAACTTTGAGGGTTCCGGGCCGCGAGAACGGCGGCTACGAAGCGTTGTTCCTCGTCGACACCGGAGCCACGGACTCGATGGCGCCCGGCTCAGAGCTTCGCGCCGCGGGAATCGAGCCCATCGGCAGGACGAGCTACGAGCTCGCGAACGGAGACGTTCAGGAATACGCCTTCGGGCTGGCGCAGATCGAGCTCATGGGAGAAATCACAGCGGGACGTGTGATTTTCGGTCCCGAAGGCACGGAGCCCATCCTGGGAGTCACCGCGCTCGAATCGGTCGGCATCACCATCGATCCGGCGAATCGCACACTGAAACGACTTCCCGCGATCCCGCTAAAGTAAGAAAGGGAGAAATTAGCGCTCAGCGCTTCCGCGCCGTCGCGGCGAGCCCGATAGGGTTCAGGGCCGAAAGCGCTTTCGCAGGATTCGGTCGATCGCTCGATCGGGGAGAAGCCACGCGAGCTTCGCGGTCAGCTTGGCGTCTCGGCCCACGAGATAGCGCGTCTTCGGTCTCCGGGAGACGAGCGCGTGGTGTACGGCCTTCGCGACCTCTTCGGCGGGGGCGCCGCTCTCTCCCATCTCTTCAGCGAGCGCTCTCAGGGTCTCGATGCGGCCTCCGTAGAACTGATGGGCCCGCGCGGGCATTCGCGCGAATCGTTCCTTCGACGAGTCGACGCCTTTGTCCCAGATCGGTGTCTTGATGACGCCGGGCTCGACCACCGACACCGAGAGGCCAAAGGGCTCGAGCTCGCGCCGGAGAGCGTCGCTGAAAGCCTCGAGGGCGAATTTCGACATGCTGTAGGGTCCGAGAAGGGGCGCCGCGATGCGTCCGCTGATGGAGCTCATGTTGACGATGCGTCCGCCGTTCGCCCGCCGGAGGAGGGGCAGAAACGCCTGCGTGACCAGAACCGGCCCGAAGACGTTCACCTCGAACTGGCGCCGGACGTCGGACATCTCCAGAAACTCCAGAGGACCCGTCACCGCGATCCCGGCGTTATTGACCAGGCCCGCGAGCGCCTCGTCGCCGAGCGCGCGGCTCACGGAGTCCGATGCGGCGCGGATGGACTCGGCGTCGGTGACGTCGAGAACCACGGGCGTCGCTCCGGGCAGATCCGCCGCGTCCTTTTCCTTACGCACGGAGGCGAAAACGCGAAAGCCGCGGGCCTTCAGGTAGAGCGCGGTCGCGCGTCCGATGCCCGTGGAAGCGCCGGTGACGAGAACGGCTGGAAGAGAGGGTATCGGCATTTCCCGCGCATCATAAACCGCGCGGCATAGGAGTACACTGTAGCCGGATGCGGTACAAGCTTGGCAAGCCGTATAGGCTTTATCGGCTCTGCAGGCTCACCCTCCTCGCGCTCGCCGCCGCCGGGGAGGGGTTTTCGATGCAGAGGGTCGCCGACCCGGCGGAAGCATCGGTTTTCATCCGCGTCGTCGGGAAGGTCGAAATCGAGGTGGATTCCTCTGGGGCGGAGCCCCTCGAGGAGCGAGATATCGAGCTCGGCACCGGTAGCGGGTTCGTATTCACCCCCTACGGCCATGTTCTCACGAATTACCACGTGGTGAGCGGAAACTCCTTCGCGGCGCGGCTCCGGGACCGCGAGGTGCGGACCCGCCTCGTGGTCGAGCGGATCGAGGTGATGCTGCGATCCCGGGATCCCGACATCCCCCCGCTTTCGCTTCCCGCGAGTGTCGAAGTCTCCGATCCGGATTTGGACCTCGCCGTCCTCGCGGTGGCCGGCGCTTCTCTTCCCTATCTCGCGCTCGGCGACTCCGACGCCGCCGAGCCGGGAGAGGACGTGATGGTCTACGGGTTTCCTTTCGGCCGCCACGTTGAGGTCGGCAGGGACGAAATGTCTGGCGTCGTGCCCGCGGTGAGCGTGACCCGGGGCACCGTCTCCGCGGTCCGCGGGGACGAGGCCGGGAGCGCGGCGTTCCTCCAGACCAGCGCCACCGTGAACCCGGGAAACAGCGGCGGGCCCATGGTGGACGCCGAGGGGTTCGTTCTCGGCGTCGTTCGCCTGAAGCTCAAGGAAGGCGATGGAATTGGCTTCGCCATCCCCGTCAATTCGGTCAAGGACTTCCTCGAGGCGAACGGCTACGGCGGGCTCGTTCCCGTCGAGCGGCTGCGCCTCGGAAGCGAGGGAGCGCTCGAGGGGAAGGGCCTGACTCTTCGTTTGCCGGACACAATCGAGGATCGGTCGTCGTCCCGGCTGAGAGTGACGAGCGACCCGTCGCCGTCCTCGGTCGTTATCGCCTCAGACCGCGTGGCCACGACCTGGGATCTCGCGCGGCTCGAGCAAGCCCTCCTTACGGGCGAGGGCGAGGCCTTCGGATCGTTTCGCGCCACGGGAGCTCGGAAGTCGCAGCCTTTTCCCGGAGGGGTCCTCGGAAGCGCCACCGGTCAGGAGGCTGATGGCGGCGGCGAAGCGAAGATCGAGTTCGCCCTCTTCGAGAACGGCCTCGAGAAATTGGTCCTCCGGTACGTGGGCCCCGCCGAGGCTGTCGCTTTCAACTTGTCGGTGCTCAGGGAGTCGCTCCGGAGCGTGAGGGTCGATTCTCTCCTAGGCTCCCCGGTCGAAAAACCGGTAGACCCCGGCAGGCTCGCGTGGGAGGCGATCGACTTACCCGCCCCTTCGGCTCCTTCCATCGTGCTCCCGGGAGGATGGGACGAGGAGCCGTCGGCGCCGTTTCCATGCGAAGGACTCTCCGGAGTCGAGTCGGCGATCGCGGTCTCCCCGCCGGGCGACTTCCGGATCTCGCTCCGCGCGGGATGGTGGAGCGTTGGCCCCGAACCCGCCTCTGCGGCGCGGGCTTGCAGCGAGCGGGCCGGCCGCTTCGGAGCTTCTTCCTACGGCTACGTCGTGGAGTACCTGGGAGTGCGCTATAGGGTCTCGGGGGCATTTATCGCAGGCCCCGCAAAGGACGAAGGGACTCTTCAGCTCGAAGTCGTAGCCCCGGTCGAAGTCGGGGCCCTCGTGGCCGATCTCACGCGAGCGTTCTTCGAGCGTAATTCTAGAAGTCGTCTTCTTCCAGAGTGACCACGTCCCAGAGACTGTGGTAGCGCCCGTCGCGCGCGTTTCGAAGAAACGCGTGGATGTTCTGCACCAGGCTCACGGTGATGTGATCGTCGACCATTTTCGGGTGCGGGCGGTGCAGGTTGGCGTAGGCGCGAATGAAGACGCTGCGCTCGTCGGTCGGGAGCTCGCGCACGTTGTCGACGAACGCCGGCCACTTGCGCTGCCGGAAGAGATAGAACTCCACGTTCGACAAGTAGAAGGCGGAGACTTTCGCCCCCTTCGACTCGAGGACGCGACCGAGGCGCCGGAGCGCCTGCTCTCCCGCGAAGTCGCCGACGAGAGGAACGATCCGGTTCGACCGCTGCATCTCCCGCACGTACTCGAAGTCCCCGGCCGATGCGAGCCAGTTCCGATGGCGGCCGTTGAGATCGGTCTCGAGAAGAAACTCCTTGAGCGAGGGGAAGAAGAACGATCGCCAGCTGTCGTATTTGATCTCGAAGCCCTGCCGAAAGAACTCTGTGTGGATCTGCCGGATCTCCTGGAAGTCCGGCTCGGTCAGGGCGAGCTCGGGAATCCCCCGGAGATCGATCTCGGCTTCTGAGAGTTGTTCCCGAAAATAGCTCTCGTCGGGAGGGGCGGCCTCGACCGCGGTCACGATCTCCGGCAGGGGAGTCGACGCCGGGAAGCGGACTCCGAGGGGGCGGCCGAGGAGACGCGAGAGGTAATCCTCCCGGCTTTCCGACTTCTCGATCAGGACCTTGAACAGAAGGTGCTCGAGAAGGTTCTGCCGGCGGATGTCCACGATGAACGCTAGCTCGGGGCGAATCGCGGCGATGTAGGTGAAGTTCTGGTTCGGCCCGACTCCGACGTAAACCCCGCCTTTCACCTCGAGCCTCGAAAGGTCGTCGAGAACGTGCAGGTAGGAGGTCTCGTTGGAGATGTAGTTGTTGCTCCAGAAATAACCGCCCTCTTCCGAGATCTGATGGATGAGCCGCGAGAATTCCACGTCGCTCATGCTCGAATCGCCCGGCTCCGAGAGATCGACGCAGGACGGCGTGAAGCGCGAGAGCGCGAGGGGGAGAAGGAGGAGCGCGGGAACCAGCTTTTGACCCAGCATCACGTCAGGCGGGTCAGAATAGCACAGCCCCGGTCGGGCTCGCGGCGGGGCGTGGTAGACTTCGCGTTGTGGATACGATTCGGATCATCGGTGTCCGCATGGACCTGGGCGCCGGCCGACGCGGAGTGGACATGGGTCCCTCGGCGATGCGCAAGGCCGGAATCCGGGAGCGGCTTCGCGATCTGGAGTACGAGGTCATCGACGAGGGCAACTTGAATTCCGACGAGCCCGAGGCCCTCGACGTCGAGGATCCAAAACTTCGATACCTCCCCGTGATCGTTGCGGTGATGGAAGATCTCGCCTTCAGGGTCTCGAAGAGCATCGGGTCCGGGGAAACTCCGCTGGTCCTCGGGGGCGACCACTCGATCGCCATCGGAACCATCGCCGGCCTGGCCTCGCACTTTCGCCGGGAGAAGAAGAAGCTGGGGATGATCTGGCTCGACGCCCACGGCGACGCCAATACTCCCGCGACGTCCCCTTCGGGCAACATCCACGGAATGCCGCAGGCCGTAGCCTTCGGCCGCGGGGCGGACGAGCTCGTTCGCATCGGAGGGTTCGCCCCAGGAGAGTCCAAGCTCGACCCGGCCTGCTGCTCCATCGTCGGCGCCAGAAGCATCGACGCCGCGGAGAAGAAGGTGATCGCCGACATCGGGCTCCGGGTCTTCACCATGGAAGAGATCGATCGCCGGGGGATTTACGAGGTCTCGCGCGAAGCCATCGAGATCGCGGGCCGGGGCACGGAAGGAATTCACATCAGCTTCGACGTAGACGTGATGGATCCTACAGTCGCGCCTGGAGTCGGCACACCGGTCCGGGGCGGGCTCACCTACCGCGAGACCCACACGGTGATGGAGCTCGTCGCCGAATCGGGCCGCATGGTCTCGATGGAAGTGGCGGAAGTGAACCCCATCCTCGACGTCCGGAACTCGACCGCGGAGGTCGCGGTTGATATGGTTGCTTCGGCCTTCGGCAAGAGAATCCTCTGACCAAGATCGCGGTCGCCGGCGAGGACGGGAAGAGCCTCGGGGAGGTCTCGGTCTCCGTCGCTTCCGGCGGCCTCCGCGAAGCTACGGCGAGCCTGGCCGAAGCCCCGAGGGCGAAGGCCGGCGGCCCGTCCGCCGCGGTCATCGCCCACGGCGCCGGCGGCACCATGGACACCCCGTCGCTCAAGAGCCTCCAGGAGCGACTCGCGTCCTCCGGCGTCACCGCCGTTCGCTTCAACTTCCTCTACTCCGAAAAAGGCAAGAAGAGCCCCGATCGAACGCCGCACCTCGTCGCCTGCTGGCGATCGGTCGCCGACTGGGTGAAGCGCGAGCTTTCGCCTTCGAGACTCTTTCTCGGAGGAAGGTCGATGGGCGGCCGCATGGCTTCGTACCTGGTCGCCGAAGGCTACCCTTGCGATGGAATTTTCTTCCTCGCTTACCCCCTTCACCCGCCGGGCAAACGCGACCAGCAAAGGAAGGACCACCTTCCAAGCATCCGAGTGCCGATGCTCTTCGTGAGCGGCACCGCGGACGCCTTCGCGGATCTCGGTCTGCTCGAGCCTCTGGCTCGCGACCTCGGCGCGTCGCTCCATCTCCTGGAGAGAGCCGACCATGGTTTCAAGGTTCCGAAGTCGAGCGGAAAGACCGCGCGAGAAATCGAGGACGAGGTGGCCCGGACCGTGTTAGCCTTCATGAAGCCCACAGGGAGTTGAAACGATGACCGATCGGATCCAGGCGCTTCGGGACCTTCTCGCGAAGGACCCCAAAGACCCGATGAGCCGCTATATGCTCGCGACCGAGCTGTACAAGAAGGGCGAGTACGAGGAGTCGGTGGATCAGATGGAGTCCTACCTCAAGGACAAGCAGGACGAGGGGGCGGCGTACCGGATTCTCGCCGACGCCTACGTGCGCCTGGGGAAGTCGAGCGAAGCCAAGTGGGCCCTCCGGCAAGGCATCCAAGCCGCCCGCACCCACCACCACGACGGGATGGCCGACGAGCTCGAAGACCGTCTGAAGGACCTCGGTTAGACCCGGCTAGCACGAGTCTTCCCGCCTGGGCTCCACGCATACACCGCATCGGACTTGACCGAGCGTGACGAGTCCTTTGCGGGAGAGGCTCCGACCAAGGTGAGGGATGTGAACCCGCTACCGGCTTGGCCGGGTGAGTCAGCCCTCGAGCCCGAGATCCTCGATCGATCCTGCGGTGAGCACACGGTCGAGGTAGCCGTCCAGCTCATCCGCAGAGGCGAGCGCATCGATGCTGGCTTCGACGTGATTCGTAAGGGCCCCGAACTTGGCAACAAGCAGGCGTTTCAGTGTCTGCCGCTTGCCCTGAACCAGCCCTTCCTGGAGGCCTTCGTCCCTCCCTTCTTCGCGGCCTTCTTCCCTTCCTACTTCGCGGCCTTCTTCGCGTCCTTCCTGCCGCAGCTTGTCAGCCCAAGTGAGCTCCACTTCTTGCACCTTTCGATACTCCTCTCTCGATACCAGCTTCAGGTACCGCTCGCGCTCCTCTTCCGGCACCGGAAGATAGGTCTCGATCAAGTTGATGAGCAGGAACAGCGACGCCTCGTCGAGACCGCTCGCCACCATCCGGCCCAGCAACCCGAGCCGTAACACCACATTGTCTGAATCGCGGCCCCAACTCATCAGCGCCGCGAGCGCCGCAGCCAGCGGGCCCTTCTCAACATACTCCTGGCCGGCGATCCGTGCCAGCGCCACGCTCGCGTATTGAAATCTCATCACCTCTCGTCCGAAAAGCTCGTGACGGTAGATTGGGGTCTCGATTCCCGTGTGTCCACCTTCCTTCACGTATAGGACGACGGGGAACACTGGAGCGTCGAACGAAAGCCAGAGCAGCGCATAATACTCGAACATGCGCCGTCCGAAGTCAGGTTTCGTCGACGCCTGTGCCTCGATATGGACGACCACCACCTCGGGATTCCCCTCCCGGGTTCGAACCCGCGCGACGATATCGGGCTCTCGCCGCACTCCGTCTGGAAACCCTTTGAAAAGCTCCTTGTCCTGGAACTCCAAGGATTCGAAGTCCAGGTGTGCCGCGAATTCGGGAAAGAAGAGCTCCAGAAAATCCCGGAAGAATCGCCGCAAGATCCCCTTGCGGTTAGAACGGGGAAAAAGGAACCCTTTCCGCTTCGCTAGCTCGGCTCTTTGACGTAGCGCGCAACCTGTTCGTGGGTCGCGAACCAGACTCCTGGTTGCCGGCGGATGTGCTGCACCAGCTTCTCGAGCATCTCGATGCGCGAGCGATGCCCGATGATGTGGGGATGGTTCGTGAGGAGGAACATTCCTCCTTCCTCGTAAGCCCGGTCGAACTCGGCCTTCCAGATGGAGTAGACCTCGTCGGGCGTCGTGTGCGGGCGAAGGTTTCCGAAGCGGCTCATGTTGAAGTACGGGGCGTCGTCGAGGATCCACTCCACCGGAAGCTCCACGATTCCCGTCGGTCTTCCCGACGCGACGAGCTCGTAGGGGCTGTCGTCCGCCATGAGGCTGCTGTCGTACAAAAGCCCCAGCTCTTCGATGATCTCGAGCGTATGGGGACTGTAGTCCCAGGAGGGAGTGCGGATCCCCGAGGGTTTCTTCCCCGTGAGCTTCGTCAGCGTCTCGACCGCTCTCACCAGGAGCTCCTTCTCGTCGGTCTTCTCGAGCCCCGAGTTGCGCTCGTGGATCCACCCGTGGACTCCGATCTCGTGGCCGGCCTCGACGATTTTCTTCACCTCCTCGGGATACAGGAGCGCGCTCACCGCGGGAATGAAGAAGCTTGCCGGGACGTCGTAGTCGTCGAGGAGCGCGAGCACCCGGGGAAGCCCGGCACGGGCGCCGTACTGGCCGTTCGACATGAGTGAGGGCGACGTCTGGTTGTCCCGCAGCGACGGGGTCTCGTTGTCGAAGTCGAAGGAGAGCGCGACCGCGACTCGCGCCCCACCGGGCCACTCCCGTGGCGCGAGGCTTTTTCCCGCACGGACGCGCTCGACGGCGCCCCGCCACTGGTCCTCGGTCCACTTCCACGACGGGATCTCCGGCTCCTGGGCGAAAAGCGATCGGGCGAAGACTCCGAGGACGAGTGCTTTGAGCGGCGGTGCGATTCTCATTTCTTCTTTCTCGCTTTCTTTTTCTCGAGCGCCGGGCGATCCTTCAGCCGAAACACGAACTTGTGCCCGGACCAGTCCTGGTCGACGGCGCAGACTTTGATGTCGACGATGCCCGCGGCGAGGCCGCGCTCGCGCACCCTGGTCTCGTCGACGTTCGTCGCGAGGGGCGACGTTTTCTTCGGCCAGCAGATCCAAAGCGCGGTGGCAGGCCCCATCCTGGCGATCGCCGGTCCGAGTTTCTTCTCCAGGGTTTCGGCGTCCCTCACGAAGAGAAGAATAACGTCGAAATCCCCGCCACGGCTCGAGGGCACGAGGCGAACGCCCTCCGGAATCTCGCCGAGAGTCGCTTCGAAACCCGGGGGCGGACCCTCGAGCCCGACCCTGTGGCCCCGACGAATGCCGAGCTTCTGGGGAAGGGGAGTTCCGGAGTAGCCGGCCGTGGGCATGAATGTTTAGGGCGTGAGCGATGTCTCGTATCCATCCATGAACTGGACGAACTTGGATACGGCGACCATGTCGTCTCCCACGAAGCGAATGCTGTGGGAATCGGTCCTCTCGACGATGGGCAAGTAGGCGAGCATCTCCGCTTGCCGGTAGTTCTTGAAGCTCACGTCGAGACTCACGCGGCCCTCGAGCCGGAACGGACGAAACGACGCCCGCCGCTCGACGGCCCGTCGCGCCGTCTCCTCGATGAGCTGTTGTGAGGCTCGAGGGGTGAGGGTTCGCGCGGCGTGGAAGCTCAGGGCGTGCTTCACCACCGCGCCTTCGAGGTCCCCGATGTAGCGCTTTGCTTCGGCCACGATTGCGTCGTCTCCGGAGATCATCGCGATCGGCACCCCGAAATGGCCGGCGACAGCGGCGTTGAAGCCTGCCTCCGCAACCGACACCGAGTTGAGCCGGACGTCGGTCAAGGTGGCGCTCGAGAACGTATGGGCCCGTACCCCCGCGGGGTTGGAAGTCGAGGTGTGGTAGCCGATGAATAGCGCGCAGGCGAACGTCTCGTCGATTCCCTCCATCATTCCCAAGGGGCGAGGCCAGGAGCGGACGACCTGGACGTCGTCGGGAAGCTTCTCGATGAGGAGGTTCTGGCCGTTTCCGTGGGAGTCGCTCACGAGAATCTCGGTCGCGCCCGCGGCGCGCGCCCCCCGGATTGCGGCGAGCACTTCCTCGGTCATGAACTCCCGGAACCTCTGGTACTCGAAGCCGGACGTTCCGAGCTGCTCTCCGCTGACCACGCCTCCGATGCCCTCCATGTCGGCGGAGATGTAGACCTTGACTTGCGCGAAGGTGGACTCTGTGACGAAGCTTAGAAAAAGCGCGGGAATCAGAAATCTCATGGAGACGTCTTGTAATCGCTCGATTCCAAGAAAGCAAGTGCGTGTCGCCGAGGTTTCGAGATAAACTGTGCGGTTTTATGGACGTTCTCGAAAAGATCGAAAAGACGCGCGACCGGGCGCGGAGCTTTCTCGCCCGCGTCGCGGACGAACGCGCGCTCGAGGACTGGCGGATCGAGTTCCTGGGCCGGAAGAGCGAGATGGTCTCCGTTCTACGGTCTCTCGGCGAGCTCGTCTCTGACGTGCGCCGGAAAGCGGGGCAGGCAGCGAACGCGCTCAAGACCGAGCTCGAGGAGGCGTACCGAAGAAAGCAGGACGCACTCGCCGAGGCGAAAATTCAGACGGCACAGACCCTCGGCCGGATCGACGTCACCCTTCCGCCGCGCCCGCTCTCCTCCGGAAGGCGCCATCCGATTTCCCAGACGCAGCGGGACATCGTCGACGCCTTCGTTGCCCAGGGGTACTCGGTCATCGAGGGGCCGGAGGTGGAGCTCGACTACTACAACTTCGAGGCCCTCCGGATTCCCAAGGACCATCCGGCCCGGGAGCTGATGGATACTTTTTATATCGAGGGTGGAGAGCAGGGCGACCAGAAGCTTCTCCTCCGGACCCACACCTCCCCGAACCAGATCCGCTTCATGGAGAAGAACCGGCCCCCGATCCGGATCGTCTGCCCCGGCCGCACGTACAGGAACGAAGCGACGGATCCGACCCACGAATGGATGATCCAGCAGATCGAGATCCTCGCCGTCGACGAAGGGCTCACCCTCGCGCACCTCAAGGGCACGCTCTTCGAGTTCGCGAAGCGGATTTTTGGGCAGGACCGAAAAATTCGATTTCGCTGCGACTTCTTCCGTTTCGTCGAGCCCGGAGTCGACATGGCGATCGACTGCTTCCTCTGCGGAGGCTCGGGCTGCCGCACCTGCAAGAAGGAGGGGTGGATCGAGATCCTGGGCGCGGGCATGGTCCATCCCGAGATCCTGAAGAACATGGGCTATGACCCGGACGTCTACACCGGGTTCGCCGCCGGTCTCGGAGTCGAGCGGATCGACATGCTGAGACGCGGGGTCGACGATATCCGTCATTACTACGAGAACGATCTCCGGTTCCTGAGCCAGTTCTGAGATGCGCGTACCTTTGAAGTGGCTCCGGGAATACGTGGACGTCTCGACCCCTCTGAAGGAAGTCGCCAGCCGGCTGACGATGGCGGGACTCGAGGTCACCGGCATCGAGCGCACGGGCTCCGATTGGGAAAACGTGGTGGTCGGGGAAGTGCTCGAGGTGCGGCCTCACCCCGATGCCGACCGTCTTCGACTGGTTAGCGTGAACGATGGCGCCTCTCGCTACGAAGTGGTCTGCGGCGCTTCGAACGTGGCTCAGGGGCAGAAGATCGCCTACGCCAGCCTGGGCGCGAGCCTCATCGACGCTTCGACCGGCGAGCCGCGGAAACTGAAGAAGGCGAAGATTCGCGGAGTGTTCTCGGAGGGGATGGTCTGCTCCGAGCGCGAGCTCGGCCTGTCCGATGAGCACGAAGGTATTTTGGTACTCGCACCCGAGGCTCCCGTTGGCCGTCCTCTCGCGGAGATCCTCGGCGACACGGTGCTCGTGATCGACATGAAGCCGAACCGCGCGGACGGGCTCTCGATCCTCGGCGTCGCCCGGGACATCGCGGCTCTGACAGAAACGACGGTGCGGGAGCCTGTTTCCACGGTGGATGCGAAGGGAGCTGCGATCGACGGCAGGGCGGCCGCCGAGATTTCCGACCCCGAGCTTTGTCCGCGGTTCACGCTCGCGCTGATTGAAGGAATCGAGATCGGACCCTCGCCCGCGTGGATGCAGGAGCGCCTCCTCGCCGCGGGCATGCGCCCGATCAATAACGTCGTCGACGTCACGAACTACGTGATGCTGGAGCTCGGCCAGCCGATCCACGCCTTCGACTACGACACCATCCGAGACCACCGCATCATCGTCCGCCGCGCCAGTCCCGGCGAGACCCTGGTGACGCTCGACGGGAAGGAGCGGCGCTTCGAAAGAGGCGAGCTTCTGATCACCGACCCCTCGGGCCCGATCGCGGTCGCGGGAGTGATGGGCGGCCTCGCGACCGAGGTCACCGAGAAGACGAGGAACGTCCTTTTGGAGGTCGCGAACTTCAACCCGGTGAGTATCCGTCGTACGGCCGCGGCGCTGAAGCTTCCGAGCGAGGCCTCGCGGCGCTTCGCCTGGGGCTTGAGTCCCGAGCTCGCTCCGATCGCGTCGCGAAGGGCGACGAGGCTTCTGGTGGAGTATGCGGGAGGGACCGCGGCCCCGGGCCTGGTCGACGTCTATCCCGTGCCGTCTCCTCCGGTGACGGTGTCCCTTCCGCGGAAGCGTTTGCCCCAGGTCCTGGGCATCGACCCGAAGGAGAAGACGGTGGTGGATTCGCTCGAGTCCCTCGGTTTCGGGGTGAAGGCGGAACCCGACCTCTTCGTCGTCCGCGTTCCTTACTGGCGCCGCGACGTTCAGATCTCCGATGACGTGGTCGAGGAAGTCGCGCGGATGATCGGATATGACCGGATCCCGGTCGAGCCCATCACCGGCCGCGTCCCGCCGCGAGTCGTTCAGCCGCTTCGGGACCTTCGCGAAAGGCTGAAGGATACCCTGGCCGGCGCCGGCATGCAGGAAGTCATTACCTATCCCCTGACGAGCCTCGAGGTTCTTTCGCGAGTCGTGCCCTCGGGGACTCTCGAGAGCGCTCCGCCCCTCGCGGTGGTGAATCCCTTGAACGTGGGACAGGAACGGCTCCGTACCTCGCTAAGGGCGTCGGTCCTGGACGTGGTTGCGAGAAACCTCCGGCTCGGAAGGACCAGGGTCGCGATCTTCGAGGCGGCGCGGGTCTACCTCCCTTCGGGGAGCGCGCTTCCCGACGAGCGCGAGCGCATCGTCGGCGCCGTCAGCGGGCCGCGCCTCGACCGCTGGGGAAACCCGGCGGCGGAGAGCGTTGATTTCTTTGACGCGAAGGCCTGCGTGCAGGAGATCTTCGACCGCTCCGGCGTCGAGGTCTCGTATGCCGCGACGGAAGAGTACGGACTTCTCGGCGGGCGATCGGCGGAGCTCCGCGTTGGATCGGGCTCGGTGGGCGTCCTCGGGCAGGTCCATCCCAAGACCGCGGAGACCTTCGGACTCTCGGACGACGTCTATCTCTTCGAGATCCGCCTCGAGGACCTCCTTCCGCACGTGAAGCCGGTGCCGCACTACCGCGCTCTCGCGAAATTCCCCGCCGTGGTCGAGGACCTCGCGGTCATCGTGTCCCGAGACACCGCCGCGTCCTCCCTGGTCGAGGAGATTCTGGCTCATCCGCTCGTGAGATCCGCGGCGGTCTTCGACGAGTATCAAGGGGAGCCCGTCCCCGAGGGCAAGAAGTCGCTCGCGCTCTCGATCGCCTATCAGGCAGCCGATCGCACGCTGACCGACGCCGACGTGAAAAAAGCGCGCGAGAAGATCGTGGCCCGGCTGACGGCGAAGTTCGGAGCGGAGCCGCGGCAGTAGTGTCGAGATTCGCGGCCTACCTCTTCGACCTCGACGGCACGCTCATCGACTCTATCGATCTCATCTTCCGCTCCTATCGCCACACGGCCGAGCGCCACCTCTCGATCTCACCCCCGGACTCGGTGTGGCGCGAGGGGCTGGGAACGCCCCTTCGCCAGCAGCTCTCCGCCGTCTGTGACGATCCGGATCTCATCGAGGCCATGGTCGCGACTTATCGCGAGTACCATTTCGCGCACCACGAAGAAAGCGTGAAGGCGTACCCGAACGTGGTGGAGGTAATCGCGGCTCTCTCAGGCCGCGGAGCGCGGCTCGGGGTCGTCACCAGCAAGCTCCGGAGCGGCGCCGAGCGGGGACTGGTGACGGCGGGACTGATGGAGTTCTTTCACACGATTGTCTCCGCCGACGAGGTGAGACGGGCCAAGCCCCATCCCGAGCCGGTCCTCGCTGCCCTGGTGAGGCTCGGTGTCGATGCCGGAGACGCCGTCTTCATCGGGGACTCTCCTCACGACATCGCCGCCGGAAGAGACGCGGGTGTTGCGACCGCCGGAGTCCTCTGGGGTCCCTTCGCCCGCGAGGAGCTCACCCGCGCCTCGGCCGACTTCCTCCTCGAATCGCCGGCCGAGATTCTCGCGCTCTAAGAAGAAATACAAGGGGGATGGGGAGATGAATCAGGACCTATTGGCCAATTTTATCTCCCTATCTCCTCCTATCTCCGTATCCCCCTTGCAAAGGATTTTGGGCTCCTCAGTGCGGGTTCCCCGCCTGAAACTCGTCTTAGAAACTCGGGTAGGGAAGGGGGACGAAGATGCTATCCGAGAGAATCGTCGCTGCCAGCGACAAGATGCGCGAAGTGCTTCAGCAGGCCGAGGCGCTCGCTCCTTTCAGCGATGTGCCGGTCTTGATCGGCGGAGAGAGCGGGACGGGGAAGGAACTGGTGGCCCGTTGGATCCACCGGAAGAGCCCGCGCGCGAGCCGCCCGTTCGTCGCCATCAACGCGGCGGCGATCCCGGACACCCTCCTTGAATCCGAGCTCTTCGGGCACGCCCGTGGAGCCTTCACCGGCGCTCAATTCCCCCGAAAAGGGCTTCTAGAGGAGGCAGATACGGGAACGTTGTTCCTCGACGAGGTCGGAGACTTGAGCCCGAGGGCGCAGAGCGTCCTTCTGCGTGCCCTCCAGGAGCACGAGTACCGGCGCGTGGGGGAAGCCTCGTCGCGGCGGTCGGATTTCCGCCTGGTTGCGGCGACGCACAAAGACCTGGAGGGGGAGGCGGCGGCCGGCCGGTTCCGCCACGACCTTCGCTTCCGCCTGAGCGTCGCGCGAGTTCATCTCCCGGCTCTCCGGGAGCGGCCCGAGGACATCCTTCCTCTGGCGCGGCACTTCCTCGACGCTCGCTCGAAAGGACTTGGAATCGCGCTGAAGCGCTTGACGGGCGACGCCGAAAGGGCGCTTCTCTCGCATTACTGGCCGGGCAATGTCCGCGAGCTCGAGAACGAGCTGACGCAGGCCCTCGTCCGCGCCCTCGGGTCGCCTGCGATCGACGTCGAGCACTTGTCCTTCGGAAAGCGCCGGCCGGGACCCGGCTGTCTTCGGTCGGTTTCTGAGGCCTTCGAGAAGGGGCTCCTCGCCGACGCTCTCGCGCGCTCCGGGGGGAATCGGACCCATGCCGCGCGGGTACTCGGCATCTCGCGCCAAGGTCTTTATCGCAAGCTCAAGAGGCACGGCATCGCGGCCGGAGCCTGCGCGGATCGACTGGCCAGGACCGCGAATTCGATCTAAGGTGATGCGGTGAGGACGGCAGTTTCCCAACACATAGAAGGGATCCTGGCGCACGGCTCCCCCCCAATGCCGTCCTCACCACACAGTAAGTGGCACCGCTGCCAGCCGTGGCCAAACTACGATCGCCTTTTGGCTGTTCGGCGAACATAGGACAGATTACCGCCGAGGTCAAGGAACTTTTTCTATGAATGCTTTGGGAATCGCAGTCGCCGTCGGAGCACTCCTCTACGCCCTTCCCGCGCCGGGAGCAACCGAGGATCCGCGCCCGCTTCCGGAATTCGACGATCTCCGTCTCCGTTCGATCGGGCCCGCCGTGATGGGGGGGAGGATCGACGTGGTCACGGCGCACGAAGACCGGCCTTGGGTCCTCTACGTCGGCGCGGCCTCCGGCGGAGTCTGGAAGAGCGTCAACATGGGGACGACGTGGCAGTCGATCTTCGACGGCCACGAAACCTCGTCGATTGGCGACATAGCCATTGCGCCGTCCGACCCCGAAGTCTTGTGGGTCGGAACGGGAGAACCGAACAACCGCCAGAGCTCGAGCTTCGGCTATGGCGTCTACAAGTCGGAGGACGGAGGCGCCACGTTCCAGCACATGGGCCTCGAGCGCACGGGTCACATCGGCGAGGTCGTGGTGCATCCGCGCGACCCCGGTCTCGTCTACGTCGCTGCGCTCGGACCGCTCTGGGCACCCGGTGACGAGCGCGGCGTCTTCCGGACCCGGGATTCCGGAAAGACCTGGGAGAAGGTGCTCTTCGTGGACGAAGACACCGGTGCCGTCGATCTGAGCATGGATCCGACGAACCCCGGCGTGCTCTACGCGGCGCTCTATCAAAGAAGACGCGTACCCTGGGGTTTCTCCGGTTCTGGCATGGGAGGCGGTCTCTACAAGACGACGGATGGCGGCGACGTCTGGAAGAGGCTCGAGAACGGCCTCCCCAAAGGACCCCTCGGCCGCATCGGGGTGGACCTGTTCCGCGGCGACCCGCGAATCGTCTACGCCATCATCGAGCACAAAACGGAAGGAGGCGTCTATCGTTCCTCCGATCGCGGCGAGAAATGGACGAAGGTCTCGAGCTTGAACCCGCGGCCGATGTACTACAGCCACATCTTCGTGGATCCGGCCGCCGCCGAGCGGATCTACGTCCTCGGGTCCGAGTTCTTCTACTCCGACGATGGCGGCACCACGTTCGTCGAGAACGAGGAGATGACGCCCACGTACGACGTGGGCGTTCACGGAGATCATCACGGCCTCTGGATCGATCCGAACAACTCCCTTCACCTCGTTCTCGGCGGCGACGGCGGTCTCTACGTCAGCTGGGATCGCGGCCGGCACTGGGACAAGGTGAACAACATCCCGCTCGCTCAGTTCTACTCCGTCGCCGTCGACATGGAAACGCCCTACAACATCTACGGAGGGTTGCAGGACAACCACTCGTGGTTCGGGCCGAGCGCTACCCGCAACTACATCGGAATCCTCAACGAGGACTGGCGTCAGATCAATTTCGGCGATGGGATGTACCAGCAAGCCGACCCCAGCGAGGGGGCGACGATCTTCACCTCGTCCCAGGGAGGCAACATCGTCCGCCTCGACCGCAGGACCGGCGATCGAAAATCGATCCGGCCGGACGCGGGAGCGGAAGAGGACGACTACCGCTTCCACTGGACCTCGCCGATCCTGCTGTCGCGCCACGAAGGGGGAGCTCTCTACCTCGGGGGGAACCGGCTCTTCACGTCGAACGACAGAGGCGATACCTGGCTTCTCAGCCCGGACCTGACGTGGAACGAGGACCGGGACGAGCTTCCGATCATGGGCTCGTTCCCGGACGAGGCGACGCTTTCGCGCAACGACGGCGTCGACGACTGGGGAACGCTCACGACGATCGCGGAGTCGCCTCTAGACGCTTCGATCCTCTACGCCGGAACCGATGATGGCCGGGTCCAGCTCAGCCGCGACGGGGGAAAGACGTTCGAGCCGCTCGAGGGAAACCTCCGCGGATTCGATCCCAAACGGGCGACGGTGAGCCGCATCGTCGCCTCTCACAGGTCGAGCGGCCGGGCGTACGTGAGCTTCGACCGCCATCAGCTCGGGGACTTCGCTCCGTATGTTTTCGTGACCGAGGACTTCGGGCGTAGCTTTCGCGCCCTCGACGCGGGGCTTCCGCGGCTCGGCTGGGTGAACGTCGTTTTCGAGCATCCTCGAAACCCCGACCTCCTGTTCGCCGGCACCGAGACCGGCCTTTTCGCGAGCTTCGATCGGGGCGAGAAATGGCTTCGCATGAAAGGAGGCCTCCCGACGGTCCCCGTGGATGACGTCACGATCCACCCGCGCGACAACGACCTCGTCGTCGGGACCCACGGCCGGTCGATCTACATCCTCGACGACGTCACCGCTCTCGAGCAGCACCGTCCCGGAGGAGATGCGGTACAGCTGTTCGACGTCCGGAAGGCGACGGCCTTTCTACCCTGGAAGCACGAGAGCTACGGGGCCCAGAGGCAGTTCGTCGGCGAGAATCCGGAGTTCGGCGCGCTTGTCACGTACCACCTGGCGCAACCCGCGGAGAGAGTCGAGGTTGAGATTTCGGACGCCGCGGGGAATCTCGTGCGGAAGCTCGAGGGACCCGCGGGCGCCGGCTTCCAAAGAGCGGCCTGGGACCTGAGAGCGGAGGGACCGAAAGACGTTCCGCGGGGGAGAGGCCCGTTGGTGCCGCCGGGCCGCTATGAGGTCGCCCTCGTCGCCGGCTCCGAGCGCCGCAAGACTTTCGTCGAGGTCCTGCTCGACCCGCGGCTTTCGATCGAGCCACGTGAATTCGAGGAGCGGTACCGTTTCCTTCGGGAGGTGAACGGGCTCCGCGCCCGACTCCAGGAAGGGGCATCCCGCGGGAGTGCGGTTCTATCGAAGCTCGATCCGGTAAAGCAGTACCTCGCGTCCGTTCTGAGCACGGAGTTGACCGAGCTTCTGGAATCGACCCGGGCGAAGCTCGAGGAAGCGCGAAAGCCGATCTCCCTAGAAGGGTCGAGCTTCCGGGACCCGAGCCTCGCCGTTCAAGCGAGAAGCCTCTTCGGCGAGCTCGAGGGAACGGACGTCCAGCAGGGAACTCTAAACGGCCCGACTCCCGTCCAGCGCGAACGCCTTCGTTTCCTCGAAACGCGCTCAGAAGAAGCCCTGCAGGGACTGGAGGACGCGATCCGGACCTCCCTGGAAGAGCTCAACGCGAAGCTCAAAGCCCTCGGCCCGATGCGGATCGTGCCCTAGCGCTTCACTCGGACTTCCTCAAAAAATCAAGAGAATCCGATTGCAGGGGGGATAAGGGGGATGGGAGGAGATAGGGGGATAAGACGAAATTGCACGATAACATCGTTTATGTTATCGTGCGTTTATCGTGTTAGTAGTTGGCAGCCCGACGCGAACCATGGAGACCGCCGTGCAGGAGTATCTCCACGGCACCTTGGGTATTGCTCCCAAGGTCCGCGCGTGGGCGGGGGCCGACAGACTGCCGTATTTCCTCCAGGATGAGTTCGAAATTCGAGAGTTGAAGCTGTGGGATCGCCCGATCTTGCTTGCGATTGACCGGCGGGCAAACAGACCTGCCCTGGCCAATCTCCGAAGCCAGTTGGACAAGCTGAGGGGACTGACCGGACATCCCGTCGTCTACGTCACCGGCGCGCTGGCTTCCTATGAGCGAAAGCGTCTGATCGAGCAGAAGGTGCCGTTCATCGTGCCGGGAAACCAGCTCTATCTGCCGGACCTCGGAATCGACTTGCGCGAATACTTTCGTCAGCGCCCACCGGTGCGGGACAGAGCGCTGAGTCCGGCGACGCAGGCGATGCTCATCACCATCCTGCTGCGGAAACCTTGGCGGGCTGATTGGCAGCCCGGAGAAGTCGTCACCGAGATGGGCTATACCGCGATGACGCTCTCTCGCGCGGTCAAGGAGTTGACCGCAGCCGGTATCGGAACGCTGCGCACCGAGGGCAGGGCGCGATGGCTGCATATGGAGCGTACCGCCGCGGACACTTGGGCCCATGCGAAGCCGTTGTTGCGCAGCCCCGTAAGGAGGCGGATCTGGGCGCACGCCATCCCCAAATTGAAGCCACCCCACGTTCGCTTGGCAGGCCTGAGCGCCTTGGCACGATATTCGATGCTTGGTGAACCGCAATGGCCTATTCACGCAGTCAGCCCGGCGCAGTGGAAAGCGGCGACCGAGACCGGCATTGAGACCCTGTCAGAGCAGCTGCCAGGTGCCTGTGAGTGGCAGCTATGGCGCTACAACCCCGCGCTAGTCCCGGACAGCGAGACGGTGGATCCGCTTTCCCTGACGCTCAGTCTGCAGGACGAGTCCGATGAGCGCGTTCAACTCGCGCTTGAGGAGTTGAAGGAGCGCTTTCCATGGTGAGGGGGCTCGACATGTTTCGGGAGCACTTTGCCGACTACGTCGATCAATTCGTGTTGATCGGCGGTACGGCCGCGACCCTGGCGATGGAGGAGGCCGGGCTCGAGTTCCGCGCGACGAAGGATCTCGACATCGTCCTTCACGTTGAAGCCCTCAAAGCAGGGTTCGGCGAAGTGTTCTGGGAATTCGTGGAGGAGGGGCGCTACGAAATTCGACAGGCCAGCGACACCGGCAAACCGATGTTCTATCGTTTTCAAAAACCGGCGAACGAACGCTTCCCTGTCATGCTGGAGTTGTTCTGTCGAGCGCCCGATGGGATGAAGCTCGCCGAAGGCAGTCGCCTCACGCCGATCCTGCTCGACGAAGCCGTGACCAGTTTATCCGCGATCCTGCTCGACGACGAGTACTACGCCTTCATCGTGGAGGGGCGCAAGGAGTCTGACGGTCTGCCCTGGGTCGGCGAGGATCGACTCATCCCGCTCAAGGCCAGTGCGTGGCTGGACCTCAATTCGCGCCACGCGAAGGGCGAAACCGTGGACACGAAGACCATCCGCAAACACGCGAACGACGTGATGCGGCTGGCGCAGTTGCTTACGCCAGAAGCGCGCATACCAATCGCAGCAAGGATCGGCGACGATCTGAAACGCTTTCTCGACGGCCTTGCGGTGGATCGCTCACTCGATCCGAGCTCGCTCAAGCTGAGCAACACCGTTGCGGAAATAGTTCAACGCATTGCGCTGGCCTACGACCTCTAACTTAGAGCTTCCCGCGATTTCTCGAGGAACGAACCAAGAAAAAACGCCCCCGTTCCCCGTGATTCGGTTCAATCGAACTCCGGGCCCAATGAGAACTCGGAGTCCTCGACGGCTGGCATCGCGGCTGCCGCGCGCCGTGGTACGAGCTCCGGGTGGGCGCGTTGCAGGTACCTGATTTCCTCGCGGAGCTTCTCGAGGTCGGAGGGCCGGTCCACGTCGTACCAGGGGATGAGGAGGTGGTAGCGATGGCCGAGCTTGTCGAGAACGTCCCTCGTTTGCCTCAGCACGTTTTCCGTCCCCCAGGAGATACCGCGAAACAGATCTGGTAGAAAGAGACGGGTGCCGATGAGGTAGTAACCGCCGTCGGCGGCGGGACCCAGTGTGACGTCGACACGGGAGAGATCCTCGAAGGCATCGTGGACGACTTCGAGCGGGAGCGTCGGGCTGTCGCATCCGACGACCACCACGCGAAGCACTTCCCGGCGAAAGGCGCCATAGAAAAAGCTCGCGAGCTTGGCCCCGAGATCCCCCGGCGATTGAATGCCAACCGTCCACCCTCGAGGCACGTCGAGATCCGTCGCCTGCAGGAGCGGGCGGCTCAGCAGGAGCACTCGGGAGAGGTCGGGGCGAGTCACCTTCCCGAGGTGATCGAGGGTGTCCTCCAGGACAGCCCGGTGGAAGCGCACCGCTTCATCAGCAGTGAATGGAGGACAAAGCCTGGTCTTGACCCTGCCGAGCTCGGGAGCCCGGGCAAAGACCGCGAGGATCTCGGCGGTCGCGGTCACCGGGCTCGGCTTGCCTCGCCGGAGCCCGAAGGGCGAAGGCGGGTTTCGGCGAGAAGCTCGGTCAGAGCCTGGTTCTCCGGGTTCGCCGCGAGGCCTCGGCGGCAGGTTTTCTCGGCGGATTCGCGGTCACCGACAATGAGGTACGCCCGCGCGGCCTTCACCAGTGGCGTCACGCGACGCGGATCGAGTGCTCCGAGCCGCAGGTAGACTTCCGCGGCCATCAGCGGATTTCCGCTTTCGACATAGGCGTCGCCAAGCTGTTCGAGCACTACCGCGGAGTCGCCGCTCAGCTTGAGGTAGACGTGGTAGGCGGTGACGGCTTCTGTCGGGGTTCTTCTCGCTCGGTAGAGATCCCCGAGGAGCCGCAGGGCTTCCGCGGGCACGGGAGTCGCCTGGCTGGCCCGCTGCAGCTCGGCAAAGCCCCGTTCTTCGTTGCCGAGCGCGAGATGCGCCCTTCCTAGCGCCAGAGCGGCGGCGCCGCTCGAAGGGTCCATTTTCGCCACGGTCGAAAGGGCGGCGAGTGCTTTTTCCGCCGCCACTGTGTCCCCGCGCTCGACGGCCTCGTCGAGCCAGAGCTCTCCCAGGCGGAGGTAAGCCTCGGGGAGGTTTCCGTCCCTGTCGAGCGCCTGCCCAACGGCTTCGATGGCGTCGGCGTTGCGGCCGGAGAGGTGATGGACGTCGGCGAGGCGGAGATACGTTCGGGCTTCGTCGGGGCGGGCCGCGATCTCGTCCTCGACGAGCGCCAGTGCCTTCTCGGGCTCGCTCTGGTCGAGGTATAGCTCGGTGAGAGCTTCCCGGGCGAGACCCGCGTCGGGCGCGAGGTCGAGCGCCGTTCTGAAATCGCTCTCCGCTTCGGAGGCGCCTCCGATGGAGAGAAAGACGGCACCCCTCAAGTAGTACGCCTCCCAGAAATCGTGCCGACGATCCGCGGCGCCGCTCAAGGCGTCGATGGCTTCCGCGGCGCGCCCGGCGCGAAAGTGGGCGAGGCCGAGCTGGTAGAGCACTCCCGGCGAGTCGGGAACGAGGGCGAGGACCTTCTCGTAATGGACGGCAGCTTCATCGAACCGCCCGCTCTCGTAGAGAAGCTCCGCGAGCCGGGAGGACACGAGGAGGACGTCGTCCGAAAGCGCCCCCGCTTTCTCGACGTCTTCGAGCGCGCGTGGAAGGTTTCCCTGACGGCGCTCGGCGTCGGCGCGCTTCACATAAGCCAGCGGCTCGTTCGGTTTCAGCGCCATCGCGGTGCCGTAGCTTCGCGACGCCTCGACGGGCAGATCGCCTTCGAGCAGGCGGTCGCCGAGCCGGATGAGCTCATGGTAGCGATAGTCTCTCTCGAGAACTCGATAAGCGGCAAAAGCACCGGAGGCGAGCAGAGGCAGAGCCAGGATCGTCGCCAGAAGCTTACGCATTTTCGACCATAAAGCCCATTCCTTCCGTACGTTAGCAGAAAGTTGAAGGCGGCGTCAAAGATGCTTTCGAGGGAACCTTGGAGGTGCCGGCGGTGTCCAATAGAGGTGACGGCTGGATCGTCTCGAATCTGAACCTCTCGTGCTACGATACGCGAGAGATTCACTACGATGCGACGGCCCTGGGGTGACGTGATGTATGACCCGTCCTCGGCGCTTCCTGTCGAGGAGTTCATTGGGGCCGAACGAGCGACTCCCGAGGCTTTCCGGCTGTCGCTGGAGGAATCCGCCCTGATCGATCGGTGTCTCGCGGGCGACGACACCGCGTTCGACCAGATCGTGCTTCGGTATCAAGACATGGTTTTCAGTCTTTCCTCGAGGCTCCTCGGAAGCTACGACGAAGCCGTCGATCTGTCTCAGGAAGTCTTCCTTCAGGTTTATAGGAAGCTCTCGAGCTTCCGGCGGGACGCCTCCCTGAGAACCTGGATCTATCGCATCGTCATCAACCGCGCGAAGAATCAGAAGCGTTGGTGGAAGCGCCGGATCGGCGAGATGACAGCCGTTCCCATCGAAGAAGCAGAGACGAGGACTCGTTCGGGGGTCGCCTGCCTGATTTCCGGCGACGTCGCGCCGGACGAGGCGCTGGCGCGGAAGGAGCAGGGCGAGATACTGCACCGGGCCATCGAGAAGCTCCCATTCGACCAGAAAACCATCCTTCTGTTGAAGGAGATCGAGGGTCTCTCTTACGACGAGATCTCGACGACGCTGGATCTGCCCCTCGGGACGGTCAAGTCCCGATTGGCGAGGGCGCGCAAATCGCTCCGTGACCGCCTGGATCCGGAGATCTTCGGTATCTCAGAGGAAGTGTGAAAATGTTGGGCCACCCACGAAGCGCGGTTGTTTCGTCCTACTACGATGGAGAGCTTCCCCCGGGGACGACCGAGGCAGTCGAACGGCATCTGTCCGAGTGCGGGGACTGCCGTTCCGAGTACAAGAAAATGGCCGACCTCGCGAACGGCCTCCGACACCTGCCGCCGCTCAACGCGCCCTCGACCTTGATGGCGAGCGTCCGCGACCGGATCGATTCCGAGGAAAGAGGTATGGTGCCCGTTCTGCGCGGCCACATTCAGGGGTCGGGAAATCACTCGGGCTTCTTCCCGGCATTGAGTCTGGGAACGCTCGCGACCGTCGTTCTCCTCGGGATGGTTCTACTTCTTGACTATCAGTACGGGGAGCACGCCGCCCGCAAGATTTCCTCCGCGCTGATCCCGATGTCGCTTCCCGAGCCCGTTCTTCTGAACGAGCCCATGAGCTCGCCCCGTTTCCGCGACGGATCGGTGAACGGGTTCCCCTTCGCCGACGTCGAGCGGGGCAAGGAAGGATCGATGCTCACCCTCGCCTCGATCGATCAGCACGGGACGGTGAGGACGCTCGAAGTGATCTACCGAAGCGGCGACGAGGGCATGCTCGCCCGCACTCTGCAGGCGGTAAAGGACACCGGTTTCGAGCCCGCGAGGCTTGGTAACCGCACGGTGCCGGTGAATTTCCTCTACTTCTTCACCACCACGGAAGTCAGGGCCGCCGCGGCAAGACGGCTCTCGACACAAGACGGCCCGACACCGTCGACCCGCGTCATCGCTTAATGCTCGCCTCGCTCTTCGCTCGGCTCGCTCCCCGCGCTCCTCGCGCGGGGAGGACGGGCCCTCCGGGCCCGTTGCCGTCGTCTTAGATTAACGAAGGTCGGCGCGTGCCGTCACCGTGTTGCCGAGAACGTCGGTGACTTTCACCACCAGCGTATAGATCCCGCCGTCCCGGTAGCCCGGCAAAGAGAAGCCGAAGCTTTCCAGTTTCGAGTCGGCGATCCCGTCGGTCGGGAACACGATGGTCCACTTCCCCGAGTTCACCGCGTACTCGACGCTCTGGATCGAGCTGATGTCGTCCTCCGCGGTGAAGAGGACGCGATGGCCATTCTGGACCGCTTCAGAGGTGAGATTCGCGACCCGGGGAGGGGTATTGTCGACCTCGAAGCTCTGGCTCGTCTTCTCGCCCGTGCGCACGGACTCCGAGGGATTCGAGGCGGTGTCACGGGCCACGATTCTCAACGTGTACCGGCCGTCGGGCATGGCGACGGTGTCCCAGGCGATGACCGGATGGGTCAGGTCTTGGCGCAACACTTTCCAGAGGGTTTCTCCCTCGGCGCGATACTGGACGTCGAACGTCAAGTCGTCATCGTTCGGATCGGACGACTTCCAGGTCACCGTCTGAATTCCCTTGCGGTAGAACGGACGCGCAATCGCGATGAGGCTCATCGGTCCCATATTCGGCCCCGTGGTCGTCGAGGCGCTCCCGTTTCTAGGGGACGTCTCCGAGAGAACTTCCTCCATCCCGAGGATCTCGATCTGTCCGGTGGTGACGATCGGCTTTTGGAACGTCTGACCCGGCGTAAGGATGCTGATGTCGCTCACCTCAGGGGCCAGGTTCTGCTGCAGATAGATCGCGGTCACGTCGAAGAGCTCGGGACTGACCTCACCCGTCGAGTTCAAGACCGCACGCCACTGCAGGAACCTGGCGCGCGGGCTCGCGATCTGCTCTCCCAGGGACGACGTGTAGGGCTGCGACCAGTCACTCCAGGTGTTGTCGGGATCCGCCGAGTTGCCCGAGCGGGTCGAAAGCCGAATCGTCGTCCCCGAGGGCGTTGCCGCCTGCCACCGGATTTTGCCCCAGGAGGAAACGGTCTTGGTATCGATGGCGGGGGAGCGGTACACCCCTTCGGTGCGCCGGCCGCGGTTGAGCCGATAGAGCTTCGCGGGGTTCGAGGTGACGAGATAGGTCTCTCCGCTGCCGCCGGAGCCGACGGCGGTGACCTGATCCGCGTCCGCGCTCAGAAAGAGAGCGCTCGTCTTGTCCTGGCTCACGAGGAAGACCCGGCCGTCGGTTCCCGAGCCCAGGATGAGGCGGTCGTCGCTCGCGAGAGCGAGGGAGAGCGGCGGATCGTTTCGTGACTGCCACATCAGCTCCGCGGCGCCGTCGGGGGAGATGCGGTAGAGACCACCCGCGGACCCCCCCGAAGGGCTCGTGGAAGGGGAGCTCGAAGACGGAGTCCCCACGACGTTAGCCGTCGCGGTGACGGTTAACATCTCTCCTCCGCCTCCCGTCGAGATCGAAGCCGATGGGGTCGGAGTGGCGGCGGGCTCCTGCGCCTCCCTCGCCCGCACACCGCCGTTCACCGTCGCCGCGTAGACGTTTCGTCGGGAATCGAGGACGATGGCCCTCACTTCCTGAAACGGCGTGTCGAAGAGAACGGTGGTCGCTCCGTTGCGATCGATCCGCAGAACCAGGCCGTTCGCGTCGGTGCCGGCGTAGACGTTGTCGTCGGCGTCGATGGCGAGAGAAACGATATGCGTCTCCTCGCTCTCGAAGAGCACTTCCGACTGCCCTCCGGAGTCGACGCGGTAGATGCGAGCTCGATCGCCGGTCGCGACCAGGAGGTTGCCCCGCGAGTCCGCCTTGAGCGCCCAGATGTAGCGGTCGTCGGGATCGAAGAAGACATCGGTGGTTCCATCGGTCGTGATCTTGTAGACCGAGCCCCTCGGCGACGTGCCGGCGTAGACGTTTCCGCGGCGATCCACCGCGAGCGCGTGCACCTGAAGCTCCTTGGTATCGGCGAGGACGCGGCTCGCGCCTGTGGCTTCGACGCGGTAGATCTTCCCGTCGTTGCCGCTCCCCAGGTAGAACCTCGCGCCGTCGACGGCGAGACTCCAGAAGTAAGGGTCGTTCACCTCGGCGAGCACCTGGACCGCGGGAGCGAGGGAGATCGTTCCCTCGGAGCTGATCGAGACCCCTTCCACTTCGCCGGGCAGGAAGTCCGCCTGGCTCTCGAGCCTCCAGAACGTGGGGATGGCCCCCAGGGACGAGACGGCGACCCCGGCGGACCCGAGGGCGAGAAGCAAGCGAGAGAAATGCTTCTTGGTCAAGACGATTTCCTTTCGAAGGCTGCGGGCGGAGACCTCAGCGCGTCGCCACTTCCAGGTTCAGGATCCGGGCGCCGGAGACGCTGTAGTCGGTTTTGATCTCGTGCTCCCAGAACGTGGAGGTGCCCACCGGGGTGAAGCCGCTCGAGGAGTCGTCGGTCTCGAGGACGCCCATCACGCTCGGCGGCAGTGACGTCAAGTACTCCCCGGCGACGATGGCGCCGGAGACGTCCGTACGGCTCAATCGGATGTAAAGGCGGTTGTTCTTCCTGAAGGAATTGATGGCGCGAACCAGCTGATCCAGGTCTTTGGGGACGAAGACCTGCCGCGCCTCCCGGCGCTCGACCGAAGAAAGCGTCTCGGCGTCGGCCACCATGAGCCGCAGCGAGCCCGAGCGAATATGCGGGGGAACGGTGACGTCGACGCTCTCGAGGATTTCGTCGCCTCGGTAGGATCGGAGGAGAAGCTTGAGCGCGACCGTCCCGCCCGGAGCGACCTCGTCGCTCTCGAGCCAGGCACGGACCAGCTTCGCCGTTTGCAGCTGTTCGCTCGCCTCTACCTCGACGCGAATGTCGCGGAGGGCTATGTCCTCGAAATCGTTCGCGAGCAGAAAGGCGAGGGGCGAGGCCACCATCGCCGAAGCCGAGACCGCCGCCTGCTGGTCGGCGAACACGTCCTCGATATTGATGCGCCGATCGTCCGTGGTCTCGACCCAGGCGGAGACTTTGACCGTCTGGCTTCCGAACTGCCTCTCGGTGCTTTGGAGTATGGAGACCAGAGACGCGAAAGCAAGGACGGGTGAGAACAGCTCGTCGTTCACGATCTCGAGATGGTAGGTCTTCTCCTGCCCGCGGCTCGTGCGGACGTCCACCTTCATCGGGACCATTCGCGGCCTGACTCCCTCCGTCCCCTTGATCCCCGTGGCCCGGTCCTGGACCCAGGTCCCGATGGTCTCGCCGCTCGAGGCCATCTTGAAGGAGTTCATCAGGGACGGGAGCACGAGGTGAACCTCGGAGCGGGTCATGGGGTACTCGATGGGACCGAGGTTGAAGAGCGGATGTCCGAAAGCGTAGACGCTGCCGCTCGAGGGATCGACGTGCGTGACCGTGCCCGTGGCCGCAATCTGCAGATCGCCGGTCACGAGGCCGACTCCGATCGCGTCTCCTGGCTGAATTGGCCTGGGGTCGCTCGTTTGTGCGGTCGTTCCACTGAGGCCACCGACCGGGGCCCCCGCCATGAGAGGCTCGACTCCGAGCTGCCGGAAGAATGGAGCCACGAGCTCGAACGACTCCGGGGGGAATCCGAGAAGCGAGACCGGGGTCGCGATCGGCGAAAGGAGCCTGCCTAGATGGGGCTGTAGACGATCGACGCCAGCGAGGGAGACTCCCTGGACGGGAATCGGAAAAGCTCTCGCGGGCACCGCCTCGCCGAGCCCCTGCGCGGTCAGAGGGAACGCGAGCGGAGCCGCGGCTCGCCGCGTCGACGGAGTATCGGTCGCTTCGACCATCTCCTGGAAAGGCGTGATTCCGGCGATCGGATCCTTGGCGAAAGGGAAGGCGTAGGCGACGGCGCCGATGAGCTTCCCGTCCACGTAGACCGGGCTCCCGCTCATTCCCGCGATGATGCCGGTGTGTGCGAGCGGGCCGCCTTCGAGCTCCGCCAGGATCATGTTCTGGTTGGGCCCGAAGTTCCGAAGCACGCCGAGGATCGTGACTTTGAAGGACTCGATCTTCTCCCCCGAAAAAACGGTGAGACCCTCCCCCACCATGCCCGGGCGAACTTGGTCGAGGGGAAGAAACTCCATCGCGAAGAGGGCGCTCGGGCAGATAGCGAGAGCGAGCGCGAGAAGGACACCTGGAACCACGGAAAGGCGCTTCAATGTTCTCTTTCCCTCGATGGAATCGCCCGGCTGGAAGGGGACCGCTCGGGACATTTCCTTTGGATCTCTAGAGTTATGATAGTTCATCGGTCCCGCCCGGTCAATGAACGTTCAAGTCCGGTTACGGTTAATATGCGGTTCGTGAGGGCTTCACTTCCCGAGGTCGCGACCCGGCTTGTCGTGTCGATTCAGGCCGATACGGCGGATGAGCTCGCGCGCACGGCCCTCGATTCCGCCGCACGGGCCGACATCGTCGAGCTTCGCATCGACGGGATCGACCGCCCGGATCTCGAACGGCTGCGAGACATCGGGCAGAAGCTCGGAAAGCCCCTTCTGCTCACGTGCCGCTCCGCCCGTGAGGGTGGGGCCTTCTCGGGAACGGAGGGCGAGCGCCTCTCGATTCTCGAGCGCGCGATCGGGCTCGGCTTCGAGTACGTCGACGTCGAGATCGATGCGCTGTCCTCGCCGCTCGCGCGCCGAAGCGAGACGAAGCTCGTTCTCTCTCACCACGACTTTCAATCGTTCCCGGCGGACGTCGACCTCAAGATCGCGCGAGCCCTCGAGCTCGGAGCGGACGTGGTGAAGATCGCAGCCCGGGTCTCGTCTCTCGAGGGGTCGCTTCGATTGGCGCGCGCCGGGGAAGGAGTCCGGGAAGCGGGGAAGGCCTACGTTCCCGTGCCGCTCGGACCCGCGGGAACGAGCGGGCGCATCCTCGCGAGCCGGCTCGGCGCCGCTTTCACCTATGCTCCGGTCGCGGCCACGAAGGCGACCGGGCCGGGGCAGGTGCCGCTCGACGAGCTTCTCGACCTCTATCGCTTTCGGAGCCTCTCCGGAGAAACCGCCATCTACGGAATCGTCGGCGAGCGCGCGCTCGAAACTCTCTCACCGGCGATGCACAACCGCCTCTTCGAGCGCCTCGGCAAAAATGCGGTCTACGTCCCCTTCCAGGAAACCGATCTGCGCGGCTTCGTATCGGCGGCGCGCGAAATCGGTGTCGCGGGGCTCTCGGTGACGCTTCCGTTCAAGGAAGCGATCCTCGAGCATCTCGACGAGGTCGACTCCCTCGCGGCCCGCATCGGCGCGGTGAATACCGTCGTCGTTCGGGACGGCAAGTGGAACGGCTACAACACCGACCGCGACGGTGTTCTCGCGCCGCTCGCGAAACTCGGGCCGCTTCGCGGAAAGAGCGCGGTCGTTATCGGCGCGGGCGGGGCGGCTCGCGCCGCGGCGCACGCGCTCGCCGAGAACGAGGCTTTTGTCCTCATCCTCGCGCGGACCGAGTCGCGAGCCTCGGCCCTCGCGGCCGCCGTGGGCGCTCAATCGGGTCCCCTCGAGCGCCTCGCCTCGGAGCGCTGGGACTTGCTCGTCAACGCGACCCCGGTCTCTCCTCACGTCGATTCGATCCCAAAGATGTCGATCGTCTTCGACATGGTCACCGTGCCCGAGGAGACGGACCTCATCCGGAAGGCGCGAGAGGCCGGGGCAACGGTTGTGACCGGCCTCGAAATGCTCGCGGCCCAGGCCGTGCCTCAGGCGAAACTCTGGATCGCGGAAGAGCCGGACGCCTCCGAGCTTCTCGGCTACGCCCGAAGTCATCTCGCGAAGCGAGACCGGCGCTACTCGCGGCAGATCTTGTTTCAGGGTATCGGCGCCTCGGGTCAGGAACGAATCCGCCGGTCGTCCGTCCTGGTCGTCGGCGGAGGGGCGCTCGGCTCGATTGCCTCGGAGGTTCTGGTGCGCGCGGGGGTTGCGCGCTTGAGGCTCGTCGATCGCGACTACGTCGACGAGTCGAACCTTCAGCGTCAGAGCCTCTACGACGAGCAGGATCTCGCGGAGGGCCTTCCGAAAGCGGTCGCCGCCCAGAGAAAGCTCCAAAGGATCAACGGCGGCGTCGAGATCGAGGGCAGGGTCGAGGACGTGCACGCGGGAAACGTCCTCGGTCTTTTCGAGGGCATCGATCTGGTGCTCGATGGAACGGACAACTTCGAGACCCGGTATCTCCTGAACGACGCGTCGATCAAGACCGGTGTCCCGTGGATCTACGCCGCCTGCGTTGGAAGCTACGGGATGAGTTTTGTCGTGCGGCCCGGCGTCACCGTCTGCCTACGGTGTCTCCTCGAAGAGGAGCCTTTACCCGGCACATCCCCGACCTGCGACACCGCGGGAGTCATCGCTCCCGCGGTCCACGCGGTGTCGGCCTTCCAGCTCGCTGAGAGCCTCAAGATCCTCTCGGGGAGAACGGTGGCTCTCACCGGCGCGGTGCTCTCGATCGATGTGTGGCAGGGCCGGGCAGATTCCTTCCGGCCGAAGGGAAAGCGCGAGGGATGCCCGGCCTGCGGGCTCGGAAGGCTCGACTACCTCGCCGGCGTCTCCGAGAGCCAGACGCTCACGCTCTGCGGCCGCGACGCGGTCCAGGTTCGGCCCGCCCGGCCCGCTTCGCTCGTGCTGGAAGACGTCGCCACGCGTTTGCGGGCGCTCGGCGAGGTCTCGGAGGTCGTCGTGAACTCCTATCTTCTGCGCGGGCGGATCTCGGGGCGTTATATCGTCCTCTTTCCCGACGGAAGGGCGATCGTTCAGGGAACTCAGGATCCCGCGGAAGCCCGGAGCCTCTACGCGCGCTACGTGGGGATGTGATCCCGTGACGACGACGCTCATCATCGACGCCGACGACACCCTCTGGGAGAACAACCTCCACTTCGAGAGCGCTACCTCTGGGTTCCTGGATCTCGTCGAGGAGCGCTCTGGCTCGCGGGAAGCGGCCGCGGTGCTTCTCCCTCGGATCGAGCGCAAGAACATTCCCCTGCACGGGTACGGCAGCCGGGGCTTTACGCTCTCGCTGATGGAGACGCTCGAGGAGACCACGGGGACGCCCACCTCCTCCGAGGATCGCGAGCGCATTCTCGCCCTCGGCGATCGTGTGCGCCAGATGCCCATACAGTACTTGCCGGGAGTCGTCGAGACGCTGACGGTGCTGAAGGAGCACCACCGGCTCATCCTCTTCACCAAGGGCGACCTGAAGGAACAGCGGGACAAGGTGGAGCGGAGCGGCGTCCTCCACTACTTCCAGCACACGGAGATCACGGGCGAGAAAGCGCCCGAGGACTACCGCCGGCTCCTCGTGAGCCGAAGGCTCGACCGCGACGAGACCTGGATGGTCGGCAACAGCCCGCGCTCCGACATCAATCCCGCCCTCGAGGTGGGCCTCGGCGCGGTGTATATACCGCACCCGAACACCTGGAGCCTGGAGCACGAAGAAGTGCGCCCACCGAGCGGCGCGCGCCTGAAAGTCCTCGAGCGGTTCTCGGAGCTGCTGGAGCATTTCCGCCGTCCCGGCTCCTAGCGGAGTGACGGATCTCACCGCTGGTTTTCCTGTTGACATCGTTTCGTTGCTGATAGAGAATACCCCCACCCTAACCCCCAACAACTCGGAAGTAAGTCACCTTTGCGAAGGGGGTCCCGCATGTTCAAGAAGATCGGGCAACGCATCCGCAACGTCCGATTGGAGCAAGGCATCAAACAGAAAGACCTGGCTCGTCGAATCGGCATTTCTCAAGGCGCTCTCACCAATTTCGAGCTCGGGCGCCGGAAGATCTCCTTGGAATGGATGTTGAAAATCGCGAGAGCGCTCGAGGTTCCGTTGGGCTATTTCGTATCCGCGGTCGAGACGGAGGTGGAAGGGGAGGATAGCCTCGGCCCCAAGGAGCATCGCCTCCTGCGGGCGTTCCGCCGCATCTCCCGGGACCCGCGCCTCCAGATGGAGCTTCTCCATGTGGTGGAGCGGATCGGATTGCACCTCGAGAAAGCGTCCAGCCGTGCCGCGAGAGCCGCAGCGATGTAGCTTCGCCGAGGCCCGCAAGGGAAGGCGGACTTGTCCGCCGTAGCCCGTAAGGGCGAAGGCGGATTAAGGTACAATCCGGTCAGATCAGGACATGCCGGAGCTACCGATCCATCCCGAAGGCGGGCGGGAGGCGCCCGGATACTCTCTGGAGCGCCGGCTCGCCCGATTGAAGGACCTCCCGGCGGAGCGCCGGCGAAGCGCCCTCGACAGGCTCCGCGAAGGCTCGGTCCTCGAGACTCTGCGTCTCACGGGCGCTCCGGGCTTGTCGCGTGACGGCCCGCTTGTCGACGGCGCTCTAGAGGCGCTCGCGCTCATCGAGACGACCGCCTCCTCCGGGAAGGAGCTCGACCTCGGGCTCATTCGCGACGTGCATCGGCTTTCGAGCCCACCGTCGCGGGGAGAGATCCGCAGCGTCGACCTCGCGCCGCAGTTCCAGAACGCGCGAATCCTGTCGGCGCGGTTCATCGAGCCGAGGCTCCAGAACCTCCTCGACTGGCTCCACGGCGGGAGCGGCCGGGGGATGTTCCCGACGGAGCGGATGGCCCTCTGGTTTCCACGTTTCCTCGAGATCGCGCCTTTCGAGCGGGGCAACTTCCGGACCGCGCACCTCTTTCTGAGCTTTTTCTCCTGCGCCGACGGGTATCCACCCGTGAGCTTGAAGTTCGAGGAGGCGGAAGCCGTTCGGGGGGAAGTAGAGCGCGCCTTCCTCTTCGACACCGGGCCTCTGGTGCAACGGTTCTCCTCGGCCCTAGGGCGATCCCTCGACGCGATCGAGGGGCTCGAGAGCTCCTCGGGAGAGGGCTCGTGACGACGCAGACGGCGCTCGCGGTCCCCGCGGGGCGGTTGCGCGGCGCCGCGACTCTCGCGGCTCTGATTTTCATCCTGGCCACGAGCGGCGCCGGCCTCTTTCTAGACAATCCACCGATCGTGCTGGGTGGGGACCTGGGAGCTCTCGACCTCTTGAGGCTCGTCTATCTCGCCGCGCTTGCCTTTGGCCTCGGGCACGCCGCCTTTCGATACGCCGAGAAGCACCACTCGTTTCTCGACGAGCTCGCGCTTCTTCTCCTTCTCACCTGCGGGGTCAATCTCGTGGTGCAGCTGACGGGCGGTGCCCGCTCCTACTGGCAGGGTCTGTATCTCGTCCTCGGCGGGCTCGCCTCCGTCGCCTTCTCGCGGCGCCTGGTCGTGGTCATGGTGGCCGCGGTCCTCTCGCTCGAGATCGCGAATGCGTTCTTTCATCCAGGGACCCCGGTCACCGACTTGATGCGAGTCGCGATGCTCTTCCTCCTCGCGGTCGTCGGCTTCAACTACATGGAGCGCGCCGAGCGCGAGCGAGCGGAGCGGGCGGAAGATCGCCTCCTGCGCCTCGACGCGGGGCTCCGGCAGCTCGAGGGACCGGACGAGGACGAAGCGATTTCCCCTCTGAGCGAGGACGGGCGAAGGGTGCAGCGCGCGGAGCACCTCCAGAAGCTCGAGATCCACCTGACGCCCCTTCTGGTCCTGGCGAGGACCGGAACCCAGGCGGCGGACGCGGTCCTCCTCCAGGTATCCGCGGACGAGAGCTCGTTCTGGGTGCGCCTCGGCGCCCGCCCGAAGGACGACCTCGAAAGCGGCAGGTTTGCCCTCCGGGGCTCGATCCTCGCGGAAGTGCTTCGCTCCGACCGCGAGGTCGCGCTCGCGATCACAGGCGACAGCCCCCGTCTTCCCTGGATCCCGAAAACGGAGACCGTCTCTTCCCTCGTTCTCGTCCCGATTCGCATCTGGGACGAGCCGCCCTGGATTCTGGTCGTGCATCACGAATCCCCGGAGCATTTCGACTCCGAGAGGCGCGAGCTCCTGACATCCGTGGCGCAGCAGATGAAGGAGACCCAGGCGCTCTTCCGGCAGAAGGCGCTGCTTTCGGTGGAAGAGCTCGAGCTCAAAGGGCTTCTGAAAGCGAGCGAGGGACTCTCCGCCACGACCCGGCTCGCCGAGCTTCTCGACCATATGGTGGCGTACGCGCGCGACGTTTCGAGGTTCGAGACCTGCGCCGTCTGCCTCCAGGAGGAAGGCAAGGACCACTTCTCGGTGGTGGTGGCCGAAGGGTATCGGAAGGACCTTCTCGGCAGCCGCTTCCCCCTCGAGTCGGCGACGTGGGCTGGATGGATCCTGCGGGCCCGCGAAGATCCGCTCGCGATTCGCATGGAGCGGCGCTCCGGGATGCCGATCCTCGACCCGAAAGAGCGCTCGAACGCGGGAGCGAGCTTCCTCGCGGTTCCTTTGAAGGTCCAAAAGCGCGTCTCCGGAGCTCTTCTCCTGACCCGGAAAGGCGACTCGTTCACCGCGCGAGAGTTGCGGCTTTTGCGGATCTACTGCAATCAGGCGGCCGTCGTCCTCGAGAACGCGATCGTTCACGAGCGCGTCCAGAACCTCGCGGCGACCGACGGGCTCACGGGTCTTTTCAACCGCCGGTATTTCGACTCCGCGTTCGCGCGGGAGCTCTCCCGCTGCGACCGCAGCTCGTCGAGCCTCGCGCTCCTCATCGCCGACGTCGACCACTTCAAGAGCTTCAACGACACCTACGGGCACGCGATGGGAGACCTCGTTCTCAAAAAAGTCGCGGGAATCCTGGCGGGGGCGATCCGTAAGGGGGACGTGCTCGCGCGCTTCGGCGGGGAGGAGTTCGTGGTGATCTTGCCGAACGTGACCGCGAAGGGCGCGCTCGAGTCCGCGGAGAGGCTCCGGGAGTCGGTCGAAGCCGCTCCGATCCATCCCGGCGGACCGAGAAAACAGGTCACGGTCAGCATCGGAGCGGCGCTCTTTCCCGCGGATGCCGCCGACTCGGAATCTCTTCTGAGAGCGGCGGACGAGGCGCTGTACGAGGCGAAGCATCTCGGACGAAATCAGGTGGTGGCGAAGCGCCCGTGAGGTATTACGAGCTACTCGGAGTCTCCTCGAGCGCCAGCGAAAGCGAGATCAAAGCCGCCTATCGCAGGCTCGCCCGTCAGTTGCACCCCGACAGCGGTCGGCCGGGGGACGTGTCGCGGTTCCGGGAGATCCAGGAAGCCTACGAGACCCTCTCCGACCCGGAGAGGCGCCGCACCTACGACGACAGCGCGCGGAGTCAGGCGTTACCCGTCTCCTGGACGGGAGGATTCGAAGAACCCCTTCCCGCGTTCCGCGAGCTCGTCGCGCGCCCGCGCCGGGTGGCTCTCGCGGAGGTCGACATCGTGCTGAGCGAAGGGGAGGCGGCGCGGGGCGGAGAGGCGGTTCTCGAGATCGCGAAAGACATCGACTGCCGCGATTGCGGGGGAAGCGGCTTCGGGTTCTACGGATGGTGCCCCGGGTGCCGTGGGGAAAGAGTCGTTCGGGCGCGCGAGAGCGTTCGCTTTCGAATCCCCGCGGGCGCGGAGTCGGGCGACATCGTCCTGTCCCGCGCGGGAGACGGAACGAGCGTACGGGCGCGCATTCGCGTCGTATTCTAGCTGCTACTTGCTGATATCGCGCAGGCGGAAGGTCTCGCACGGATCGTCCGAGGGGACACCGTTGAAACGGTTGTGGGGGTACTTTTCAAGAAGCCACACGCGGAAGCTTCCAAACGCGATGCCGATGCCCACGACGACGACAAGGGTCACGCCCACGAAGAAGAACGCGTTGAGGATGAACTTGGCGAACACCTGTCCTTGGTCGGTCTCCGGGTCCTTCACGGAGAAGTAGCGGATGCCGTCGTCAGCCGGCTGGAGAGCGAAGAGAATCGGGAGAGCGTAAGGCACTCGCGCGAGGAGATCGAGAAGCATGAATCATTCTAACGCGGCTGTTGCTTCTCGGCGACCCGCGCTCCCGAGCCTTCGGTCCTCGTGGTGCGTGCGAGCGAGTCCTGGTAGCGGCGGATCCCGGCCGAAATCGACTCCGCCACCTTCTGCCGGAACGCGCCGTCGCCGAGGAGCTCCGCGTCCTTGCGGTTCGTCAAGTACGCGACCTCGACCAGGACCGAGGGCATCTGGGCCCCCAGGAGAACGTAGAAGGGCGCCGTCTTCACTCCGCGATTTCGCGGATCCTTGGCTGAGGTATAGAGCTCGGAGGAAAGCGAGTTTTGCACTCGGCCCGCGAGCTCCCGTGACTCGGTGATCTTCTCGTTGTTCAGGACCTTCTGCAGGATACTCCCGAGCTCGCTGACTCTCCGGGTCGTCACCGCGTTCTCTCGGGCGGCGACTTCTTCCGCGTCGGGGGTCGTCGCGAGGTTGAGAAAGTAGGTCTCCGTGCCCCGCGGCTTGGTGCTCCGGGCGGCGTTCACGTGGATGGAAAGGAACAGATCGGCGCCCTTCGAGTTCGCGATCGCGGTACGCTCCTCGAGAGGGATGAAGACATCGCTGTCGCGGGTCATCACCACCTCGAAGCCGTCCTTCTCCAGGAGCTTCCTCAGGCGCTTCGAGACGTCGAGGACCACGTCCTTCTCGCGCAAGCCACTCTTGTTCATCGTCCCCGGGTCGTGCCCGCCGTGGCCCGCGTCGATCACCACCCTCGAAGCGGAGAGACCGAGCTGCTGAACGATGGAGTAGCCATCGACCCTTGGCGCCGGCGGAACGCGAATGACGTCGGGCGAGGCCTCCGCGGCGACCGGCTCCGGCTCAGGCGTCGCTTCCGCCTCGATCTTCGAAGGCGCCGTGGGAGTTGGCGCCGGGACCTCCTCCGCGGGCGCGGTGGCCGAGACCACTTCAACCGGCGTTCGCTGATCCGGTGCCTTTCCCAGGATATCGACGACGAGCCGGTAGGGATCGGGAAGGGTGAAGACGTTGTACTCGCTCAGGTTCTGAAAGTCGAGGACCACTCTCACCACATCGGATTTGTTCTGGCCGACCCGAATCTGCTGGAGGAATCCGTCGCCCACGGGAAAGATCCGGGCGGCGAGGTCCTTGGTGACGCGGGAGCCGAGAAGGTCGAAGTAGATGCGCGCGGGATCCTGAACGCTTCCCTCCGTGTATTTCACCTCCTCGTCGAGGTCGATGACGATTCGCGTGTACTCGGTTCCCGTCCACTGCCGGATGTTGCGCACTCCCACGATGCCGCTCGGGAAAATCTCGCGCTCGGGCCCGGCCACGGCGCGCCTGGCCGGGGACATGTCCTCGAGAACCCGTCTCGCCTCGGCCGCTTCGGGAGTGCCCGGCCAATCGGCGACGACCTTGGAAAACTCGGCCGAGGCCCCCTTGCGGTCGGAACGGCGCTCGAGCTGGATCTTGCCTCGGTTAAGAAGGGCGCGGGGAGCCCATTTGCTCGACGGATAGCCGGTCGCGAGGAGGAGGTAAGAGTCGAGCGACCGCTCGAGGGCGACGTCGTCGTTGAAAAGCTGTGACACCTCGCGGTAAATCTCGGCCTCGTAGAAGAGCGCATCGTCGGTGTAGCCGCTTTGGGGATGGGAGACTACGACCGAGCGGTACATCCGGGCCACGCGCACCCATTCGCTTTTCTTCGCGGTGCGGGACTTCGATTGGTGAAGCCGGGTCTCGGCGGCGTGCGCCTCGTCGTAGAGCTTCCGCGCGGACGCCTGCGCTCCCTCGGCCGCCCCTCCCGCCGAGAACAGGAGGGCAAGAAGGCCGAGCGCGGTCCTACCGGAGCTGGCGGTCCACCTCATCGAAATAGTCCTTGGGCACGAGGACCTCGCGACGGTTCGATCCGTCGTTCGGTCCGACGATGCCGTCCGCTTCGAGCATATCCATGATGCGCGCCGCCCGGCTGTATCCGAGCCTGAGGCGCCTCTGGAGATTGGAGACGGAAGCGACCCTCGTCTCCACGATGACGCGGGCCGCTTTGTCGAACATCTCGTCCTTCTCGTAAGCTGCGAGATCGGTCGCCTCCTGGGCCTCGAGGATCGATGCGTTGTACTCGGGCTTCCCTTCGCGCCGCCAGAACGCGACGAGCCGGCCCACCTCCGCCTCGGAGACGAAAGGACCGTGCAGGCGAACGAGCCTCGCCGAGCCGGGCGGCAGCAGGAGCATGTCGCCGCGGCCCAGGAGCTGCTCGGCGCCGTTTCCATCGAGAATGGTTCTGGAATCCACTCTCGAGGCGACCCGGAACGCGATCCGGGCGGGAAAGTTCGCCTTGATGATGCCGGTGATGACGTCGACCGACGGCCTCTGGGTCGCGAGGACCAGATGAATGCCGACGGCGCGCGACATCTGGGCGAGGCGGGTGATCGCATCCTCCACGTCGGACGAAGACACCATCATCAAGTCCGCGAGCTCGTCGATGACCACCATCACATAGGGCAGCGGGCGGAGCGGTTCTCCGCGCTCGTTCTGTTTCTTCTCGCCCGCCTCGACCGCTCCCTTGAGGATGTTGTTGTACTGATCGATGTTGCGCACCCCCTCGGAGGCGAGCATCTTGATCCGGCATTCCATCTCCCAGACCACCCACTTCAAGACCTCGCTCGCCCTCTTCGGGTCGGTTACGACCGGTGTAAGCAGGTGCGGGATGTCCTGGTAGACCCCGAGCTCGACGTGCTTGGGATCGATCAGGATCAAACGCACTTCGTCCGGACTCGACTTGTAGAGGATGGAGCAGATGAGGCTGTTGAGGAGAACCGACTTGCCGCTTCCCGTCGCGCCCGCGATGAGGAGGTGCGGCATCTTTGCGAGGTCGCTCATGTAGGGAGCGCCGTCGATGGTTTTTCCCAGAGCGAGCGTGAGCCGCGACGAGCTTCCCTGGAACTCCTCGGACTCGAGGAGCTCTCGAAGCCCGATGGTCTCGCGAACGCGGTTCGGGATCTCGATTCCTACGGTGGATTTTCCGGAGATGCGATCGATGCGGACCGACTCCGCCTGGAGCGCGAGGCAGAGGTCGTCGGCGAGCGAGGTGATCTTGCTGTACTTTATCCCGGCGTCGGGCTTGAACTCGAAGGTGGTGACGACGGGACCGGGGTGAATCTGGAGCACCTGCCCCTCGACCGCGAACTCCCGCGAGCGCGACTGAAGCGTCTTCGCCTGCTCCATGAGGTCTTTTTCGTCGGCCTTGATCTCCTCGCGCCGGACCTCCAGGATCCCGAAAGGCGGCATGTTCCATCGGCCCTTCTTCGGGGTGAAGGGCAATATCTCCTGCTTGATCTCGGCGATGACCACGGGCGTCTTCTTCGCATCGGGCGCCTTCGCGTCCTTCGGCGCCGCCTGCTCGTCCGCTTTCGCCTTGGCCTGCTTCGCGTGCTTCTTCACGACGCGCTCGCGGAGCTTCTCCTTCCGCTTCGTCTCGCGGTAGCGATGGAAGGCGGTCGCGATCTCGGCGCCTTTCTTCTTCTGCCAGGTGGAGTACGCGCGGAATCCGCTCGAGAGCGACCAATGGGTGACGACGACGATCGCGGTGAACAAGATCGTCACCAGCAGGATGAAAGCCCCCATGGGGTTGAGTGCGGAGACGAGGTAGGAAGCGAGCATCGCCCCGACGGCGCCTCCCGCAGGAGTGAGGACTCCCGAAAGAGGCATCTCTCCGAGGGCGAGCGCCAGTAGCGCCGCGAGACAGGCGACGATCGTGACCAGACCCATGAGCTTCGTCGGCTTGGAGTCGACCGGCTGGAACCAGAAGCGATTCCACCCCGTCGCGAAGGCGAGGATGGCAACCAGGTACGAGGCGAGCCCGAAGACCTGGAGGAAAGCTTCCGAGAGGAACGCCCCCGCGGGTCCGATCAGATTCTCCGTGGCCCTTGTGCTGGTCTCGTGGAAATACCAGGCGGGGTCGGAGGCGGAGTGGGTAAGCAGGCTCACCGCGACCATGAGCGCGAGCGCCATCAGGACGACGCCCAGGACTTCGGACAGCCGCTCCGCCGGCAGAAAGGCCCGGTGAGACCCGTTTCGCCGCGAGAGCGCGCTCGAAGGGGAGAGGTTCGCCGCCACCTGGATCTACCTTCCCTCCGGCGCCACCACGACCGGGACGATGACCGGACGGCGCACGGACTTCTTGCGGAAGAAACGCTTGAGCGTGGTCTCGAGGAGCTCTTCGATCGCCCGCTCGCTGCGGTCGTCCGCGGGGGAGAGCTCCCGCACGGCGGAGAGCATCGCGTCGTGCGCCTCGGCGAGAAGCGCTTCCCCCTCCTCGTTCTCGATGAACCCGCGGCTCAGAAGATCCGAGACCTCGAGCTCCCTCGAAGCCGACAGCGAGACTATCGGAACCACGAGACCGCCGGTCGCGAGGCGCTTTCTGTCCCGCACCACGCAGTCGTCGACGAGCCCGAGGCCGCTTCCGTCGACCAAAAGCCGGCCGGTCGCTATCTTGTCGGCGACCGAAGCGCCGTCCTCGTCGAAGCGCAGCATGTCGCCGTCCTCGGCGAGGAATACGTCTTTGTCCGCGACGCCGTTCTCTCTCGCGATCTTCGCGTGGTGGTAGAGCTGCCGCCATTCTCCGTGGATCGGGACGAAGTAGCGCGGCCGGAGAAGACGGAGAAGCATCGCGAGCTCCTCAGCGCATCCATGTCCCGAGACGTGGACTTGCGCCTTCGGAGGATAGTAGACCTCGCAGCCGACCTTGAAGAGCTGGTTCACGATCCGGTTGACGGCGCGCTCGTTCCCCGGAATGGCCCGGGCGCTCAGAATCACGCGGTCTCCGGGCTCGGCGGAGACGAACCGGTGCGACCGGTTCGCGATCTGGGCCAGAGCCGACATCGGCTCGCCCTGGCTTCCCGCGGTCACGACGAGCTGTTTCGCGGGGGGGAGCTGGTCGATCTCCTCGACGGGCCAGATCGTTTCGGAGGGCGCGCGCAAGTAGCCGAGCTCGCTCGCGATCGCCACGTTTTCGACCATGCTTCGCCCGACGAGGATTGCCTTCCGTCCATGCTTCGCCGCGAGATCGAGCGCGATCTGGAGCCGGTGGGTGCTGGAAGTGAAACAGGAGAGAAAGACGCGCCCCGGAGCATCACTCAGGATCTCGTCGAACGCTTTCGAGACCGCGTTCTCGGGGCCGCTCCGTCCGGGGACCTCGGCGTTGGTGCTGTCGGACAGGAGGCAGAGCACTCCGCGCTGTCCGAGCTCGCCCAGCCTCTTCAGGTCGATCGGGGGGCCGACGGGCGGGCCTTCGTCGATCTTGAAATCGCCCGTGTGGAGCACGATGCCCTGCGGGGTTCCGATCGCGATCGCGACCGCGTCGGCGAGGCTGTGGGACACGTAGATGAACTCGAGGTCGAACGCTCCGATCGCGACTCGCTCTCCCGGCGCGACTTCGCGAAGCTCCACCTTGCCGAGAAGCCCGTGCTCCTCGAGCCGCCTCCGGCACATTCCGAGGGTAAGTTTGGTGCCGTAGACCGGCACCGGGTTCTTGCGCAGGACGAACGGAAGCGCCCCGATATGATCCTCGTGGCCATGGGTGAGGACGATTCCACGGATGAGATCCCGGTGAGCCTCGAGGTAGCTCGTGTCCGGAACAAGGAGATCGACCCCCGGCGTATCGGCGCTCGGGAACATGATCCCGCAATCGACGACGAGCACGTCGTTTCCGAGACGGTAGGCCATCATGTTGAGGCCGAACTCGCCGAGTCCGCCGAGCGGCAGCACCTCGAGGTGCTGCGTTCTATGTGCAGATTTCACCATTGGCAACAGGGGTTTAGCTTCCTAGGGCTCAGAAATCGCTTCATACTAACAGATAAAAGCCCTGGAAACGCAAAAAAGAGGCCGTCAGCGAAGACCGGCGCAGAGGCGAGAGAGCTCCGCAAAATCCTCGACACCCAGGGTTTCCGCCCGGCGGGCCGGATCGATTCCCATGGTGGTGAGAGCGCCGAGCGTCGCCTCGCGTGAAAGGCCGCTCGGCTCCAAATTCTTGATGTTGTTGCCGATGGTCTTGCGCCGGTGAGCGAGAAGTCCTCGGACCAGACCACGGAAGAGCTTCTCGTCCACGGCTGCATCGCGCGTGTCCACTTCGCGCATCTCGAAACGGAGGAGTGCCGAGACCACTCGGGGGCGGGGGTTGAAGGCATCGGGGGGGATCCGGAAGAGAACGCTCACCTTGGCCGCGCGCTGTGCTATGACGGTGAGAAATCCGTAGGCCTTCGTGCCCGGCTTCGCGGTCAGCCGCTCGGCGACCTCGGCCTGGAACATGAGAACGAGCTCGCGGAAGGCTTCGCGGGTGGTGAGAAGCCGGAGGAGGATCGGGGCGGCGACGGAGTAAGGAAGGTTTCCCACGACGCGGAGCTTCCCTGGCCCGTGGGCATGGACGAGGTTTCTGAAGTCGATCCGGAGCGCGTCGGCGTCGATGAGCTCGACTCCAGGCACATTAGTGAGAGATCCTCGGAGCTCCTCCGCGAGCCTGTGATCGGATTCGATGGCGACGACGCGCGCGCCGGCGCGGGCGAGAGGAATCGTGAGCTGGCCAAGACCGGCGCCGATCTCGAGGAGCGCCTCGCCCGGCTCTGGAGCGATGGCCTGGACGATTCTCTCGACGTAGCGCTCGTCCTTGAGGAAGCACTGCCCCCTGGCGCGCGAGGGGTGGAATCCTTGGGTTTTCGCGCGCCCCCCTCTCGACATGCGCGGAGAATAGCACGCGCCCTCCGGCGTCTCGGCCCGCGAGCCCTTGAGCCATCGAAGTTGACGGCGTCTCGGCGGGTTTGTTAGTTTGGCAAGTGATGCCTGACAACGTCCTTACGCTCACGGACGAGAAATGGAACGAGGAAGTCCTGTCTTCCCGGGAGCCAGTTCTCGTCGACTTCTGGGCCGAGTGGTGCGCCCCCTGCAAGATCATCTCGCCCTCGATCGAGGCCCTGGCGAACGAGCTCGAAGGAAGGGTCCGAGTGGGAAAGCTGAACGTGGACGAGAATCAGGCGACGCCTTCGAAGTACAACATCCTCGGGATCCCCACGGTCATGATCTTCAAGGGCGGCGAGGTCAAAGAGCAGGTGGTGGGAGTGACGTCGAAGGAAAACCTCGCGCGTCTCGTAGAACGGCACATCGCATGACCAATCGACGGGTCGTCATCATCGGCAGCGGTCCGGCCGCTTACACCGCGGCGGTCTACGCCGCTCGCGCGGAGCTCGTGCCTCTGGTCCTCGCCGGCTCCGGGATGGATACCCAGATCGGGATTCCCGGCGGACAGCTTATGCTTACCACGGACGTCGAGAACTACCCGGGCTTTCCCGAGGGTGTGACCGGCCCCGAGATGATGGACCTCTTTCGCAAGCAGGCGGAGCGGTTTGGATCCGAGATCGTGTACGCCGATGCGACCGATGTAGAGCTCGGCGCGAGACCGTTCCGGGTCAAGACGGCGAAAGAGAGCTATCTCGCGGATGCGCTCATCATCGCCACCGGGGCCGCGGCCAAGTGGCTCGGGTTGGATTCGGAGAAGAAGCTCCAGAATCGTGGCGTCTCGGCCTGCGCCACCTGCGACGGCGCTCTCTACCGAGGAAAAGAGATCGGGGTCGTCGGAGGGGGCGACACCGCGATGGAGGAGGCACTCTTCCTCACCCGCTTCGGGAGCAAGGTGACGGTCGTTCATCGAAGAAGAGACCTGCGCGCGTCGAAAATCATGCAGGACCGCGCCTTCAAGAACGAGAAAATCCACTTCGTGTGGGACAGCGAGGTCATCGAGGTCCTCGGGGACAAGGACGTCGAGGGGATCCGGGTCCAGAACCGGAATAGCGGCGAAAAGACGGTGCTCCCGCTCGGGGCGCTCTTCGTCGCCATAGGACACGAGCCCAGAAGCGATCTGTTCCGCGGCAAGCTCGACATGGACGAGCAGGGCTACATCCAGGTCCATCAGGGAACGCGCACGTCGGTCGAGGGGGTCTTCGCCTGCGGCGACGTCATGGACAAGGTGTACCGGCAGGCCGTCACCGCGGCGGGCACGGGATGCATGGCGGCGATCGACGCCGAACGCTTCCTCGCGGAGCACGAAGGCGAGCCTGCGGCGACAGCGGTCTCCGAGGCGAGGACATGAAGCAATGAGGCCAAGTAGAAACACCTCTTTGGGCATTCTGTCTCTCGCGGCAATGCTGTCGACGGCGAGCGCACAGCAGGAGCCGGGCAAGGACATCCTGGGGAAAAAGGCGCCCGACTTCACGCTCTCTTCGGTCACGGGCGAGAAATTCCGTTTGAGCTCTCTCAAGGGAAAGATCGTGGTACTGGATTTCTGGGCGGTCTGGTGCGGTCCCTGCACGGATTCGATGCCTTTCTTCCAGAAGCTCCAGGACACGTATCGCGCGCAGGGACTCGAGGTCGTGGGTCTTCACGTGGACGACAGGATGCCGCCGACGGACGAGGTCAGGGCGTTTCTCGACGAGCTCGGGATCGGCTACCGCAACGTCGTGAGCACGGCCAAAGTCGACGACTCCTACCTGGTCTACGCGATGCCGACGACCTACATCCTCGACCGGAGCGGAGTCGTCCAGAAACGCCACATCGGCTTCAACCCGAAGACCGCGCCCGGGCGCATCGAGGGTGACGTGAAGACTCTTCTCAGTCGATGAAATCCTCCCGCCGCGGGGCGGGAAGGGTGAACGCGAGAACCTTGTCCTCGGGAGAGTTCCCTGGAAGCGGAGTGAGCGGAGTGAGTCCCTCCAGGTAACCTTCGACCTCGCGCCGGATGTCGTCCGCACCCGGGGGGGTGCCGCGCGCGTAGATCCTCGACCAGACTCTCAGCACGGGGTCGACGAAGTAAAAGCGTTTCTCGCGAACCGCGATCAGATCGACTTCCTCGAGCCACCTCAGGTAGTCGCGGGTTGCGCCCGGAGTGCGATCGACGAGGCGGGCGACCTCGGAGAGCCTCAGGCCCTCTTCGTCGCTGAGGACGTGAAGCACCGTCTTGCAGGCGCCGTAGCCGCGAGCGCGGTGAAGGAGCTCGGAAAGGGTGGCGCGGCACTCCGCTTCGATTCTCCCTCCGGGGGAGAGCTCCCGCGCGAGGGCGATCGCGACAGACCCAGCGCCGTCCTCGAGGCTTTCGGCGAGAGAGACCGCGTGAACGGTGATGCCGGCCGAGGCCGAGGCGATGAGCTCGGCTTCGGAGGCGCCCGCCTCGGCGAGCTCCGCAGCCGAGACCCTCGGGATGGAGCGAACGGTAAGCTCCGGGAAGCGGCGGGCCATCCAGTACGAGAACCGGCTGGTCAAAACCGCCCTTCCTCCGCTCTCGACGGCGGCGAGGAATTTGTCGAGAGGCTCCTCGACGCCGGGATAGTAGGAGAGCGTGCGGATCTCGGTCACATCGTCGAGGAAGAGGGTTGCGCTCGGGCGCCGACCCTTCAGCCTTCGCAGAAGCGAATCGAAGGCGGAGGTTCCGCTCGCGGCGACTCGTCCGAGGATCGGGCCGGCGAGGCGGGAGAGCTCGGAGTCGAGCATCTCGGGCGAGCCCGAGACCGGCTCGAGCTGGACGAGTGCGCTCGGCGCTCCGCGCGCGCGTGTTTCGTCGAAGAGGCGCTTCAGGAGGTGCGATTTGCCGCCGCCGCGCGGTGCCGTGAGAAGGAGGATGGGCGACGATCCGAGCTCGCGGCCGATGGCCGCGAGGACACCGGTGCGCGGAAGGTCGAACCTCATCGGGCGTCATCATACCGGGTCTTGGGCGAGGTTGCGGGATCTGGTAGACTCAGGATTCGTGAATGAACGGGAGTAGAGCGAGAAGATGCCGAGTCTCGTGGTCGTCGGCACCCAGTGGGGCGACGAGGGAAAAGGGAAGTACGTCGATCTGCTCTCGGAGCGGATGCAGGTCGTGGTCCGCTACGGGGGCGGGCACAACGCCGGGCACACGGTAGTCGTCGGCAAGGACCAGTTCGTTCTGCACATCATCCCCTCGGGGATCCTTCATCCGGGTGTGGTCTGCGTCATCGGCAACGGCTGCGTCGTCGACCCCGAAGCTTTTCTCACCGAGGTCGAGAAGCTCGGAAAGCAGGGGATCCATGTCGGTGACAATCTCCTCTTGAGCGACCGAGCGCAGCTCATTCTCTCGTACCATCGGCTCCAGGAGGCGCGGGAGGAAGAGAGGCTCGGCGCGCGCCGGATCGGAACCACGTGCCGGGGCATCGGCCCCGCGTATGAAGACAAGATCGGGCGCCGCGGCCTGCGGGTCGGAGACCTGAGGCACCCCGATTTCCTGAAACAGAAGCTCGACTACCTGGTGCGCGAGAAGACCGAGGCCCTCGGGATTCCCGACGAGGCGCCGAAGCTCCGCGCCTCGATCGACGAGACCCTCGAGCGCTTCCGCGACGTCGCGCTCCCGCACATGACCGACACGTCGCTTTTCATCTATCGCGCGATGGAAGCGGGCAAAGACGTGCTCTTCGAGGGCGCGCAGGCGACCCTCCTCGATATCGATCACGGGACGTACCCGTACGTCACGTCCTCCCATGCGACCGCCGGCGGCGCCGCGACCGGAAGCGGCATCAGCCCCAAGGCGATCGACTTCATCCTCGGGATCACCAAGGCCTACATCACCCGCGTCGGAGGCGGACCGCTCCCGACGGAGATGACGGAGCCCCTCGGCGAGACCATCCGCGAGAAGGGGGCGGAGTACGGCGCTTCGACCGGACGGCCGCGCCGGTGCGGCTGGTTCGACAGCGTCGTCGTCCGCTACGCGAAGCGGATCAACGGCCTCGACGCCCTCGCCATCACCAAGCTCGACGTCCTCGACAGCCTGGACGAGATCCGAATCTGCACCCACTACGACTACCGCGGCGAGCGCATCGAGGAGTTCCCGGGAGAGCTCTCGATCCTCGAGGAGTGCAAGCCGGTCTACGAGACCCTCCCCGGCTGGAAGCAGTCGACCGAGGGGACGAACCGCCTCGAGGACCTCCCCGAGAACGCCCGGAAATACATCGCCCGCCTGGAAATCCTGTGCGGGAGTCCGGTTGCGATGATCTCGACGGGCCGGGAGCGGAGCTCGGCCATCCTCGACATGGACAAAGGCAGCCTCTCCGGCCTGGAACGATGGCTCCCGCGACATTGACGGCACGGAACATTGACGGAGCCGGCGAAACGCCCTAATATCTCCGTGCGACGGGCCGTTAGCTCAATAGGTAGAGCGCCTGCCTTTTAAGCAGGATGTCGCTGGTTCGATTCCAGCACGGCCTACCAAGTTTAGTCCCCATCGTCTAGCGGTCTAGGACACCGCCCTTTCACGGCGGTAACACGGGTTCGAGTCCCGTTGGGGACGCCAATACTCCCTTGCGCCGCAATTTGGTGAATTGGTGACTTGGTCAATTCGTGACCGGCATGTCGGTCGAGGAAGACGTGGTGTCCGGCTTAAGCCGGAC
>CAZKNR010000471.1:0-24691 GCA_964553925.1 uncultured Acidobacteriota bacterium | reverse complement strand
GAAGGACGGTGAGCACCATGCCTTCCCGGGCGATCCCGCCGCGGCTTCGCAGGGTGACTCCCAGAAATTCGACCCATGAGCCCAGGAGCTGAGCGGCGAGGAGCGAAAGTAAGAGGGGCTTCTCCGTTTTCAGGGCTCCTGCCCCGAGGGCAAGCAGGGTCGCGACCACCACCCCCGCGGTGAGAGCCCCTTTTGCGAGGACCGCGCTCCAGAACACCCGAGGCTCGAACGAGCGCGAAAGCGACCGAAGGCTCACGAGATGGAGCCCGAGGTCGGTCAGCTGCGCCACCATCCACGCGGAATACCAGAACACCGCGTAGGTTCCGAAACCCTCGGCGCCGAGCTTTCGTGCGATCAGGATAGACAGGGCGAAGCTGAGAACGCGCGAGCCCAGGTCCCACGAGAGTTTCCCCGCCCCGGCGGAAAAAGCTCGACGGAGGACTCCTTCCCAGGGTCCTCCCGATCCGTCGTCTCCCGCCTCGGTCATCGGAGTGGGGAAAAGCAATTCACATGCCCTACCCGGCTCGGCGGGAACACCGTCTTTTCGACCCCCTGCTTCCTCCCAAGTTACCTCGGGCGTAAGGAAGCTTACGAATTAAGGAAGGCGGGATTCCGCCGCCGTCCCCTGGATGCGACTTCAACCCGCGCCGCGGCGAGCCCCGCGAGGTGCTTTACCGACCGAGCGATGGCGCCCGGGTGCGGAAAGCGCGCGAGCTCTCTTCGAAGCCGAAAGTCGCTGTGTACCAGCTTATAGAGCGCTCGGTAGAACTTGGGCGCGTAGGTGCCCCGGAACATCAGGTCGAGATCGTCGCTGTCGGTCCAGTTCGTCTTCTCGCGAAGATCTTTTTGGACCCTCTCGTGAAAGGGCGTTCCCGGGAGGGGATAGCTCACGGAGATCCCGATGTCGTCGGGTCTCGCGGTCCGCACCATGGCGAGTGTCTTCTCGATGTCGCTCCAATCCTCGCCCGGATAGCCGAACTGGAGGAAGAACGAGACGCGGATGCCGCGCTCGCGCAAAAGAAGGGTCGCGCGAAAGATCTGCTCCACCCGGATTCCCTTCTCCATGGCGTCGAGCACCTTCTGAGAGCCGCTCTCGGCCCCCATCCATACGTTCTCGCAGCCCGCGCGGGCAAGGGCCGAGGCTACGCTCTCGTCGATCAGATCGGCGCGGGCCTGGATCTTGAACGGTGTCCGCACGCCCCGGCGCTCGACCTCGGAGGCGAAGGTCTCGACCCAGCCGGGCTTGAGCCCGAAGATGTCGTCCGCGAACCAGACGCGATCCGGTCGGACGACGCGGCGGACGAAGGAAAGCTCCTCGGCGACGCTCGCCGGCGAACGCGATTGGTATCGCTGTCCGTAGATGGGTTTCGCGCACCAGTTGCAATGGTAGGGACAGCCGCGGGTCGTCACCATATTCACGGAGAAGAAATCGTGCCGTTCGAGCCACGCGCTCCGGTATCGCTCCACGTCCACGAGGTCCCATGCGGGGAAGGGTAGAGCGTCGAGATCGCGAACGAACGGCCGGGCCGCGGTCCTGACGAGGCGCCCGTCCTCGAGAAAGGCGAGCCCCGGGATCCGCGCGAGGTCGCGGCCGCGTCCTCGGGCGAGCTCCGAGAGCGTCTCCTCGCCCTCCCCCACGACCGCGGCATCGATGGGCTCGCGGAGGTATTCCTCGAGGCGGTCGGTCGCGTCGGAGCCGTGAACGACGACGTATGCTCCTGCCTCTCTGGCGAGCCGCGCCTTCTCGAAAGCCGCCTTGCGCATGTTCGTGAGGCACATCTTCGAAAGGTAGTTGAAGTCGTCCTCGTAGATGGCGACGAGCTCGGGCCGGAACCGCTCGAGATCCCGGCGGAACTCGGCCGTTCCCCGCGCCAGCATGGAATCGGAGAGCGCGACCTCGTGTCCCTCTTCGCGGAGTCGCGAGGCGGCGTAGAGGGTACCGAGGGGCGGATAGGGCTCGCGGTTCGCCGCCTGCTTCGAGTCGAGCTTGAGCTGATACGCGGGCGAGAACAGGACTCTCATGAGCGGAGGGCCATCGTAGCACGCGTTGCCTCATCTGGAGTTCGACTGGTTCTGCAACATCCGAACTCTCACGCTCGGGGCGGGACCTTCTTCGGGCCTTCGAGTATCGCGGGGAGGTTTTTCCTATCGGATTTCGTCTTCCTTCTGGGAGGAGGACAAACCGTTTGGGACACGACCAGCTCTTCAAATCGACCCTCGAGGGACTGCTCCGGGATTTCCTCGAGCTCTTCTTCCCTGACGAGGCGGCACGGCTCGATTTCGACACGCTGAGCTTTCTCGGAAAGGAAGTCTTCGCCAACGTCCCCGAGGGCGAGGTGCGGCAGGCCGATGTCGTCGCCCGGCTCGAGACCAAAGACGGAAAACCGGAGCTCGTCCTCATCCACGTGGAAGTCCAGGCGGAGCACAGGGGCGACTTCCCCCGCCGGATGTTCGAGTACTACGCGGTCCTGAGGCTTCATTACCGTCTTCCCGTCTTTCCCATCGCTCTCTACCTCCGAGGCGGACCGCACTCCAGGCTGGCCGAGTACCGAGAGGACCTTTTCGGCCAGGAGCTTCTGACCTTCCGCTACCACAGCGTGGCGCTGGCAAGGCTTCCGGCAGAGGAGTATGTTGGGACGAGCCCGCTGGGGGCTGCCCTGTCGGCTCTGATGAGCTTGAAGAAGGGCCAGGACCGTGCCGCCCTCATGGCTTCGATGCTCGAGCGGGTGGCAGGAAGCGGGCTAAACGAGGCACTGAAGCATCTCCTGGTCAATGTCATCAAGACGTATTTTGTGCTTACGGCGGAGGATGCCGAGAGGTACGGGCGTCTTATTGAGAGGAAGGAGTTTCGAGCCGTGCAAGAAGTAGAGCTCACCTGGGCGGATAAGCTCATCGAGAAGGGTCGGGAGGAGGGTCTGGAGAAAGGTCTGGAGAAAGGTCTGGAGAAAGGACACGAGGCCGGTGTCATCGAAGGAAAGCGCAAGGCTATCTTGCGCCAGCTGGCAGCCAAATTCGGCACGCTTCCCCGGGAGGTAACAGCGAAAGCGGAGGCGATGTCGGAACCCGAACTGGATTCCGTTCTCGACCGTCTGCTTACTGCGACGACTCTCGACGAGTTGCAGATCGGCTGAAGAAGCTAGAGCGGCCGTTTCGGAAACATCATCGTTCGCCACATGTGCGCGACGGGGCTTCCGTCGTAGCCGAGGCCTTCCGGCGGGTTCTTGAAGTTGCGACCGAGCGATGCCTGAGCTGTGAGGTGACGGCCATCAAGATGAGGTCGTACTGGTAGTCGCTCGAGCTGACGATGACGGCGGGCCTCCTCTTCGAGGCCGACGGTGAAGGGTGTCCCAGAGTTCCGCGAAGGCCTCTTCGGAGAGCATGCCGGCGGAATGGTTCAAGCGGCTCTCTTCCGCCCGCAGACGGAGGAAGTCCACGAAGTCCTCGACCTCGGCGGCTTTCTCGGGAGAGAGGGTCCGAATCTTCTCGATAAGCGCTTCAACAGCCATGGTTCGTATCTCCAACGTAATCCTACAAGCCATTGTACCGCGGAACGAATGCGGTGGCCTGTTCGGCAGGTGCTTCTATTAGCACGCCTTCCATGCGACGACCCCTCCGAAGGCTATACTCAGCGCCATGAAGCAGTGGCTTGCTTGCTTGGCAGGAATCTTCGGCCTTGTTTTTGGACCCTGCGCGGCCGGCTTCGGCCAGGAGACCGAGCCCGGGGAAATCCGCTTCCTTTATGGGGGGGAGGTCGTCGCCAACTTCGCGCCCGCCGATCCCGGCTACTTCAACCACACCGACTATGGCGACGACAGCCTCCGGCTTTTTCGCCTCAACCTCTCGTTGGAGCTGCGGCCTTTCGAGATGCTCTCGCTTCTCGCGGAGGTCCGCAGCGACAATCTCGCTGCTCCCCGGGCATACGCGCTCTACGCCCGCTTTCGTCCATGGCGGGAGCGCGACTTCGCCATCCAGGCGGGCCGAGTGCCTCCGGTTTTCGGGGCTTTCCTCCGCCGGCGATACGAGTTCGACAATCCGCTCATCGGCTACCCCTTGCCCTACCAGTACCCTACGGTGCTGCGCTCCGATTCGGCCCCGGCATCGCTCGACCAGCTCCTTTACTACCGGGGATACGGACCGTGGGTGAGATACCCGCTCGGAGATACGTCGGTCGCGTCCGGCCTCGCGCAGGTGAGCCCCATGCGTTGGGACACCGGGGTCTCGGTGAACCTCGGCGCCGGCCCTGTCGCTTTCGCGTTCGCCCTCACCCAGGGCACGATCTCGGACCCGCGCGTTGGGGATGACAACGACGGAAAACAGCTCGCCGCGAGGCTCGGATGGCGGGGAGCCTCCGGCTTTGAAGTCGGCGTGTCGGCGTCACGAGGCGACTACGTTTCCGACGAAGTGAAGGTGCTCCTCGAGGAGAATCGTAGCTCCGATCAGACGGCGTTCGGCGCCGACGCCGAGCTCGCCCGCGGCTCCTGGATTCTGAGGGGAGAGTTGATCTGGTGCGCTTGGGACGCGCCAACGCTTTCGACCGGTCCGCTCGGGACCCTCGGCTTCATGGCGGAGGGCCGGTACAAGGCGGCCCCCGGCCTCTACTTCGCAGCTCGGGTGTCGGGCTCGAGGTTCGAGAGCATCTCGACTCCAAAGGGTCCCGTGACCTGGGACTCTCCGGTGACACGCTTCGAAGGAGGCGTCGGCTACACCTTCCACCGAAACCTCCTGGGCAAGATCGCCCTCCAGTACAACACGCGGGATGCGACGAGAGTCAACAGCCAGTGGATCCCCGCCGTACAGCTCCTCTTCTGGTTCTGATAAATGGCATGGCCCCCTTCTCTGGCTCTGGGTCTTCTGCTTCTGGCTCAAGGCTCGGACGCCGGAACGACGGGCGCGATCGCGGGCCGGGTCGAGGTCCGTCTTCCCTTGAGCCCCCCTCGGTCGCGGCCGGCGGTGCGAGAGATGGAGGGCCGCGTCCGCCGGGGAGTACCCGACCGGCGGCAGAGCGTGGTCTATCTGGCGACGGCGCCCCAGGGAGCTTTCGAGGAGCGTCCGCGAGCACAAGCAGTGCTCGACCAGCGGCGGGAGACGTTCGTTCCCTACGTGCTCCCGGTCCTCGTCGGAACCACGGTCTCGTTTCCCAACAACGACCCCTTCTACCACAACGTCTTTTCCCTCTCGAAGACCGCGCGGTTCGACCTCGGCCGCTATCCGATGGGCCAATCGAAGACGGTGCGATTCGACCATCCCGGGATCGTTCGCGTGTTCTGCGAGATCCATTCCCACATGAGCGCTTTCATTCTGGTGCTCTCCCACCCCTATTTCGCGGCGACCGGGGCCGACGGCCGCTACCGGATCGAGAACGTTCCGCCGGGAGAGTACGATGTCGTCGTGTGGACCGATGGCGAGGAGCGGAGCAAGAAGAGGGTCCGGGCTTCTCCCGCAGGCACGGCGGAGCTCGATTTCGTCGTCGAGCCGTGAGAGGAACCACCCGATGAAGGGGATGTCGAAGGCGATGTCGTCGCTCAAGAGCCGCGTCTTTTTCGCGTGCGCTTTCGTCGCGGTTCTCTCCATCGCCGTCGGAACCAGCTTCGTCACCGCCCGGGTATCGCGCGAGGCCCGAGCGCAGCTCACGCGCGACCTCCAGGAGGCCGCCGAGCTCCTCGACCAGCACCACCGGCAGCGCTATGAGACGCTCGGTCTTCTAGGCTGGCTCGTCGCCGATCTTCCGAAGCTCAAGGCGGCGGTCGCGACCGGCGATGGTCCGACGATCGAGCCCATCGCGCTCGACTACCAGGAGCGGCTCGGCTCGAACATCCTGGTCGTCACCGACGACAAGGGGCGCGTGCTCGCGTCGCTAGGCACGGAAGAGCCCTTCCCGATGGGCGAAGCGCTCGATCGCGCGCGGCGTGGCGAATCCTCGATCTACGTCGCGGAGACGAGCGAAGGAGTCCTCCAGATAGCGACCGTCCCCATCGTCGTCGGTCCCGAGCCACCGGAAGTGCTCGGGACTCTGAGCGTCGGGTTCTTCCTCGATGACGAGCTCGCCCGCGAGCTCCAGGCGGTCACCCAGAGCGACGTGGTCCTCGTCGCTCGGGGCCGCGCCGTAGCCTCGACGCTCCCCGTCTCCGGCGCGGAGGTGGAGACGCTCTCTTCGCTTTCGGAGGGAAGTACCTCGATCGGCGACGAAGACTACGTGGTCCTCAGACGAGCGCTCTCGTCTCCGGAGGCGAAAGAGGGCTTCCAGGCGATCCTCCTGCGATCGACGGGCGAAAGACTCTCGTTTCTCCGCACGTTTCAGGAAGGACTTCTGCTCTCGGCGCTCTTCGGCGTGCTCCTCGCCATCGTCCTCAGCTACGCCGTCGCTCGCACCGTGACCCGGCCGCTCGCGGCCATTACCCAGACCATGCGGGAGATCACGACTACCGGAGACCTGGCGCGCAAGATCGAGCTTCCGGGGCCGCTGGTCGACGAAGATGCCACCGTCCTCGCTCGGGCGTTCAACCGTCTCACCGATTCCATCGCCCGCTTCCAGCGCGAATCCGCCTCGAAGGAGAAACTCTCGGCCCTCGGACGCATGTCGACGGTCATCGCTCACGAAGTCCGCAACCCCTGGATGATCATCAAGGCTTCTCTCCGGAGCTTCCGGCTTCTTCCGCTTTCGCCCGCTGACGTGCGGGAGGCCGCGGACGACATCGACCACGAAGTCGATCGGTTGAACCGCATCGTCGGAGACGTTCTCGATTTCGCCCGGCCCATCGAGCTCGAGCTCCGGCCGACCGGCGTCAACGCCGTCTGCCAAAGCGCCGTCGAGGCGGTTCTCGTGGGAGAGAGCTCCCCCGGAATCGAGCTGCGGCTGGATCCGGCGCTTCCCGACGTGCTGACCGACGGCGAGCGTCTCCGTACGGCGCTCGTCAATATCTTGGCCAACGCCAAGGAGGCGGTGGGGGCGAAAGCAAACGGAGAGGATAAAGGATCCTGCATCACCCTCGAGACGAGACGGAGCGAGGAGGGAAAGATCGCGATCGTGGTTCGAGATCGAGGGGTGGGAATCCCGCCCGAGGATCTTTCCAAGATCTTCGAGCCCTATTTCACGGGAAAGCGGACGGGCACCGGCCTCGGGCTCGCGATCACCAAGAACATCGTGGAATCACTCGGAGGCACGGTCATCGCCGAAAGCCGGCCCTCGGAGGGGACGGAGATACGAATCGAGCTCTTTGCCCAGGCACGTGCCGAGGCGGCCGAGACAAGAAGAACGGCCCTTGCCGTGGGAACCCCATAGGTGAGAGGAGCCATCCTGCTCGTCGACGACGAGGAGCGCATCCTGAAGACTCTCGGCCGGGCGCTACGCGACGAGGGTCACGACGTCCATGTGACCTCGAGCGCGAAAAAGGCGCAGGCGCTCTTGTCGGAGCGGAGCTTCGATCTGCTGGTGGTGGATAACCGCATGCCCGAATTTTCGGGCCTGGACCTCATCCGGGAACTCTCGAGGTCCTCCGCCGAGAGCGAGCGGCCCGAAGTCCTCATGATGACCGCCCACGCGACCGTCGAGAGCGCCATCGAAGCGATGAAGCTCGGGGCCTTCGACTACCTTCAGAAACCGTTCGAAGTGGAAGAGCTCCTGGTGGTGGTCGGAAAGGCCCTCGCCCACCGGAGGCTTCGGAGCGAGCATCGATATCTCCTGAGCGAGCGGAAGACCGAGTTCAATGACTACGGGATCGTCGGCGCCAGCGCCGCCGTCCGGGCGGTGATCGAGAAGCTCGAGCAAGTCGCGCAGTCGAAGAGCACGGTCTTGATCCGGGGGGAGACCGGCACCGGGAAGGAGCTCGCGGCCCGCGCCATCCACGACCGGAGCGCGGAGCGGGAAAAGCCGCTCATCAAAGTGAACTGCGCCGCGATTCCAGAGAACCTCCTGGAGTCGGAGCTCTTCGGCCACGTGAAAGGCGCCTTCACTCACGCGACCTCCAACAAGAAGGGGAGGTTCGCGCTCGCGCACGGGAGCAGCATCTTCCTCGATGAGATCGGGACCATGAGCACCGGAATCCAGGCAAAGCTTCTCCGGGTTCTTCAGGAGCGCGAGTTCGAGCCCCTGGGCTCGGAGCGCACGGAGAAAGTGGACGTGCGGGTCATCGCCGCGACCAATCGGGACCTCTCGAAGATGATGGCCTCGGGCGAGTTTCAGGAGGACCTGTACTACAGGCTCAGTGTGATCCCGATCGAGCTTCCGCCGCTGCGCGCGCGGCGGGAGGACGTGCCGGCCCTCGTCTCCCATTTCGTGGCCAAGCACCGAAGGCGCGCCGGCAAGAACGTCGAGAAAGTGACCGACGAGGCTCTTGCGGCGCTCTCGGCATACGACTGGCCGGGAAACGTGCGCGAGCTCGAGAACGCCATCGAAAGGGCGGTGGTCCTCTCTCGCTCGCCGGTAATCGGCCTCGCGGAGCTAGCACTCCCGACGGCCGGCAGCGCCAAACCGGATGGGCTCCCCTCGATGAGCCTCCGGGACAACGTGGACTGGGCGGAGCGTGAGACCATCCGCCGCGCCCTCGATAGGGCGAAGGGCGTAAAGAAGCTCGCGGCCGAGAGCATGGGAATCAGCCAGCGGGCCCTGAGCTACTACCTGAAGAAGTTCCAGCTCGGATAGCCGCCCCAGAAAGCTGCAACGTTTCGCCGGGACTTTACGTCTCTTGCTGCGGAGGGAAGTCCCATGTCTGTTCTAGCCTTGCGTCTCAAGCTCGCCGCCGCCATCGCCCTGGTCCCGCTGGCCCTGACAGCGGAAGAGGGTTCTTTCAACCGGAACCTTTCCGTCGCCGGGCCCGTTCAGCTCGAGGTCCGCACGGGATCGGGAAGCATCGAGGTAACCGCGGGAGTCTCGGGGTCCGTCGAGGTCCACGGGATTATCCGGGCACGCTCCGGGTTCTTTTCCGCAGCCGGCTCCACGGACAAGGTCCGCCGGATCGAAGAGAACCCTCCCATCGAGCAGCAGGGCAACGTCATCCAGGTGGGCGGGCGAGCGATTGAGGACGAAAGCTGGTACGAGGGCGTGAGCATCAGCTACCGCATCGTGGTTCCCGCCGAGACGGCGCTGGTCTCGAAGAGCGGCTCCGGAAGCCTGACGCTCGAAGGCCTGAAGGGGCCGGTCGAGGCAACGGCGGGATCGGGGTCGCTCACGATCGGAAGCATCGGGGGCGACGTTCAGGCCCGCGCTGGATCCGGGAGCCTCCGCATCGACGGAGTCGGCGGAAACCTCGAGGTGAAGACCGGGAGCGGATCGATCGACGCCCACGCCGTGCGGGGGACCATCACCGCGTCGGCGGGAAGCGGAAGAATCGACCTGGAGCAGACCGGCGAGGGGGACGTCTCGATCCACTCGGGCTCGGGCGGAGTTCGGGTGCGAGGAGTCCGAGGAGGGCTCAGCGTCTCTACCTCGAGCGGCTCGATTCGCGCTCAGGGGCAAATGTTGCGCGCCTGGAGCCTCGAGGCCTCCTCCGGCGGCATCTCCGTGGAACTTCCTCCGGAGGCCTCTTTCGAGCTCGACGCGAGCACCAACTCCGGCGGCATCGACTCCGAGCGCCCGGTCTCGGTGACCGGGCGCATCTCGAGGAAGACTCTTCGAGGCGCCGTCGGAAACGGCGGCCCGAGGCTCGAGATCGAGACCAGCTCGGGCTCGATCGTGATTCGTTAGACGCCGGTTACGACCGCCGTCCGCGCCGTCCGAGCACCGCGAGCCCGATCCCCAGCAGGAGGAGCGTCGACGGCTCGGGTGCCGGGAACGTCGGGCTGCTGAACGTCGCCGCGACCGCCGCGTTGCTGAAGGCCGTCGAAACGGTTCCGTGGTAGGCGACGGGCGTCAGGAACTGGCCGTTCGGCTGCAGACCGGTGGGAACGAACCCCGTCGAGGAGTTGTCGTTGATGCAAGGAAGGGCCGGGTTCGCAAGGCACGAAGCGATGGGAACGTACAGCGGCGAGGCGGTATCCACCTGCGCCTGGCTGAACCGACCGAATTCGTCGTAGATGCCTTGGAATTGATTGATGCCGATCAGATTATTGATCTGGTTGATACCGGTCTGAAAGGCGTCGTGGTCCGTGCCCAGCACGAGCCCGCCGCCCCGATTGTCCAGCACCGTTGCATAGCTTTGAATCCATGCGTTCTCCGGTGGAAACCCGCCCGAACCCGTCCAGGCGGGTGCTGACGAGATGATGCGGCCGTCCACGATCAGGTTTCGGCTGGTGAGGGCGTTGTACCAGTTCGCGATGTTCTGGTAGTTCGCCATCTGGGTCGCGTCGTTGTCGGGACCGGAGGCGAACAGGTCGTACACCCACACCTGTTGGAAACTCGCGTAGTCGTTGTAGACCGCGGAGTCCAGAAACCGCTGCGTGACGGTGTGACCGCCGGCAACGATCATGGCGGCCAGCTGCTGACCGTCCGGAACGTACGGCGGATCGTCGTCGACGAACGCGAAAAGGATGTTCGCGGCGTGACCCGTGCCCGGCACGGCCAGGACGGCAACGAGCATGCCCAACGTGAACGCTTTCCATGTACGCATGATGGCGATTACTCCTCAAGATTCCCGGCGCGAGGTCAGCCGGATGATGTTACCAAGCTCACAGCACGGTTTGTGCCATCGTTCCAACAGTAACTGCATCTGTCAGTTAGGGGGTTCTCCTGCAAGTCGACCACACAGTCAGCGTAAAGTGAGCCGACACCGAATCGCACCCCAATGCATCACAAGTGCGCGAGAAGACGAGCTTTCAAGGACTCTTGCCCTCGGTTCCGCCCGTTGTAAGAGAATTCGACGCTGGATCCAATGAGACCTGACGATTTACCATCGAAGCCATGTCGATGCTCCTTCTTTTCGTGGTCGCGCTTGTCGGAGAGCCGAACTGGCCTCAGTGGCGCGGGCCTCACCGCAACGGGGTCTCCAGCGAGAAGGGTCTGCCCCTGGAGTGGAGCGCCAGCGAGAACCTCTTTTGGAAAACAGCGATCGAGGGCCGCGGACATTCCTCACCCGTCGTTTGGGGGGATCGGGTTTTCGTCACCACCGACGTCGAAGGAGAGAAGATCGAGGGGGCTTCGGCTCCCACGCACGTTCGCGACGGCGAAGTCTACCTTCATCCGGACAGCCAGAGCGGGGATCGCCGCCATACGCTGAAAGTGATCGCGCTCGACGCTGAAAGCGGAGCCATTCTCTGGACTCGAACGGCTCACGACGGCCGGGTGTTCGACAACCGGCACCGGGTGAATACCTACGCTTCGCCAACGGCGGTGGCCGACGGCGAACGGGTCTACGTTTACTTCGGGTCCGAGGGGCTCCTGGCGTACGACTTCGAGGGAACGCTTGTCTGGAGCAAGGATCTCGGAGACCTTCCGAGCTGGGGACACGGCCAGGGGACGTCGCCTCTTCTCTTTCGGGAGCTACTCATTCTGCAGGTCGATCGAAACCAGGGCGACGGCTCGTTCATCGCCGCGTTCGATCGGGCGACGGGACGGGAAGTCTGGACGACGCCGAGGAAAGAGCGCATCAACTACAGCAGCCCGTTCCTCATGGAAACGAAAAGCGGGGCGGAAGTCGTGACCACGAGCTACGACGCCGTCGTCTCCTACGACCCTTCGACCGGCGGCGAGCTCTGGCGGAGCGAAGGCTTTCTCGGAAACGCGGTGCCGACGCCGGTTGCGAGCGACACCACGGTGTTCGTCGTCTCCGGTTATCCGGACAAGCTCACCAGGGCGATCCGCGTTCCCATCGACGGGGAGTCTCCGGCCGTTCTGTGGGAGTACAGGAAAGGTAGCGGCTATACGCCTTCACCTCTTCTGTACGACGGCTATCTCTACCTTGTATCGGACAACGGCATGCTCACGTGTCTCGAGCCCGAAACGGGGACTGTGGTCTACGAGGGCGGGAGATTTCCGGTACCGAGCTTCGTTCGCGCTTCCCCCGTCGCGTGGGAGGACAAGATCCTGCTCGCGGGTGAAGAGGGAGATCTGGTCGTCGTCCAGGCGGGCCCAATCCACAAAGTCCTGGCGGTGAACTCTCTCGGCGAGCCCATCATCGCGTCTCCCGCCATCGCCGCCGGCCGGCTCTTCCTCCGCGGAGCTTCTCACCTCTACGCCATCGGCGCCCGCGGGCGTTGATGCGCCCGCGGGTCGCGGTTCGACTATTTCTTGTTGCGGGTCATCAGGTCGTAGACCGTGCCCGCGACGCCTCCGATGGCCGCACCGACGGCGGCCCCCTTCTTGCCTTTGGCGATGGCGCCGATCCCCGCGCCCGCGCCGGCTGAGCCGCCGATGATGAGGGCGCTCTCCTTCATCGAGCGAGAATTCGTGGCGTCCGCCGCCGGGGCGGCGGGGACGGCAGCGGGGGCCGCCAGCGGAGCGGCGTTCACGACGGAGCGCTCTCGGGCCGTGGCAATGCACTTGACCTGGACCGAGGTCTTGCCGGTCACGACGACAGGCTGGAGAACGGCTTCTCTTCCGCTCCCGCAATCGACCGAAGGGGCTCCTGCGAGAACGCTTTCGAGAGTCTCATTTTCGGTCCGATCCTCGGTCGCGGTGCCGCCGTAGAAGCTGCCCGCGAACAGCCCGAGACCGAATACTCCGATGATCCATCCTGCTATGGTCTTCATGTTGCGTCTCCTTTACCTCCTGTTAAAGGCAAGCGGAGTGCCAACGGGAAAGACACTGATGCTGAAGGATTTAGCCCTAGAGACCCGCCCCGGTGGCGTCCTCCAGGAAGGACGATCCTGGAGATCTTCAGGTCAGCGGAACGGATTGAAGAGCGGAACCGAAGAGCCGCACTGCTTCGAGGTCTCCAGACTCGCGTAGACCTCCTTCGGAACCGAAGGTCCCTGCCGCGAGCAGTGTTTCTCGAAGGCTTCGATCAAGGTCTGCGCAACGAGGTCGTCGTTCATCCTCTCGATGTGCCGGCGCTCGAGCATGAACACGAGCTTTCCGTCCTGGAAGAGAGCGACGGAAGGAGATGAAGGCTGGATCCCCACCATGTGATGGCGGGCGCGCTCCGTGGCTTCGCGATCGACCCCCGCGAACACTGTCTTCAGATGATCGGGGATGATTTTGTGCTGGAGGGCGCGGGTCACACCCGGACGCGCGGAGCCCGCGGCGCATCCGCAGACGGAGTTCACCATGAGCAAGGTCGTGCCCTTGGCCTCTATCGCCGTGTCGACGCCTTCCGCCGTCGTCAAAGAATCGACTCCGCAGTGGGTGAGCTCCTCCCACATGGGGCGGACGGCTTCGCGATCGTATAGGGGCTGCATTCTTCGAACCTCCGTATAGGTAACGCTAGCACTACCAACGGTCTCGATCAAGTTTCCTGGCCGGACCTGCTGACGAGGTCCGTTTCTGACGAAAACCAGCTCGGCATGGAGTTAAGCTGTCGGCGTGATGGAGCTGGATCGGTTGGCCTGCGACCGTGCCCGCCGCTCGCGCGACGCCCGGTTCGATGGCCGCTTCTTCATCGCCGTCACCAGCACCGGCATCTACTGCCGTCCGATCTGCCCGGCGCGGGCGCCGAAAGACGAAAATGTCCTGTACTTTCCGACAGCGGCCTCGGCGGAAGCGGAGGGGTTCCGCCCCTGTCTGCGTTGCCGGCCCGAAGCGGCTCCCGGGACTCCAGCCTGGCATGGCACGTCGGGTATCGTGTCCCGCTCGCTGCGGCTCATCGGGGAGGGTGCTCTGGACGACGAGGGGGTCGAGCAGCTGGCGGAGCGCCTCGGAGTTACCGGCAGGCATTTGCGAAGGCTCTTCCGGCAGCACCTCGGCGCGACGCCGCTCGAGGTCGCGCTCACGCGCCGCGTTCATTTCGCGAAGAAGCTCCTCGACGAGACCACTCTAGGCCTCGAGGCAGTGGCGTTCGCATCGGGTTTCCGAAGCCTCCGCCGGTTCAATGGCCAGATTCGACGCACCTTCCGGCGAACGCCCACGGAGATTCGGCGACGGGCAAGGGGTCGAGTCGTTTCCGTTTCCGATCCCGAGTGCTATCGGTTCCGCCTGGCCTTTCGGCCCCCGTACGATTGGGACGCGATGCTGAGTGTTCTCGGAGCCGGAGCCATACCCGGTGTCGAATCGGTCGAGGAGTACAGCTATCAACGGACGATCACGGTCGATGGAAAGGCGGGCGTCATCGAGGTTACGCGACTCCCGGACGGCTCTTCACTCGGACTATCGGTACGCTTTCCCGACCCGCGGGCGCTTCTGCTCATCGTCGAGCGCGTGCGGCGCCTCTTCGACCTCGGCGCCGATCCCGCGGTGATCGCGGAGCACCTCGGCGACGATCCCCTGCTCCGCGGGCCGCTTGCCGCTCATCCCGGGGTCCGAGTCCCCGGTGCTTGGGACGGCTTCGAGCTCGCGGTCGGGGCCATGCTCGGCCGGCGCGTCGCCGGACGGGTCGCCGCGATGTTCGGCCAGCCTATCGCGGGCGGTTTGGGACTCGAGAGGCTCTTTCCCGCCGCCCGCGAGCTTTCGAGCGCTCCGCTCGAACGAGCCGGAGTTTCGACAGCGCGCGCCGAGGCGATCCGCTCGATGGCGCGCCGGGTGTTGAACGGGGAGTCCGCCGATCCCGGTGCCGGTGAGCACATCGCGGAGTACGTCGCGATGCGCGCGCTCGGAGAGCCCGACCTGTTTCCGAGCGCCGATCCCGTCTTGCGCCGGAGCGCGGAGAAGTGGCGTCCGTGGCGCGCGTACGCATTCATGCTGCTGCGGCAGGAAGTCGGTAATGACGGGGCGACGCCTTGGAGGAATGAACATGCGCAATCTGGTACTGGCCGGTCTCCTTCTCTCTCCGCTCTCAGCCCGGGCTGAGTCGAGTCAGATCGTCGAAATTCGCTCGTACAACCTGAAGCCTGGGGCGCGAGAGCGTTTTCATCAGCGATTTCTGGCCGAGGCTCTGCCGATGCTGAAGCGGTGGAAGGTCGACGTCGTGGCGTACGGTCCATCGCTTCACGATGCCGATTCGTACTACTTGATGCGCTCCTTCGCGAGCGTCGAGGAGCGGGAGCGAAGTGAGGACGCGTTCTACGGAAGCGATGAATGGCGGGAAGGCCCTCGGGAAGCCGTTCTCGCCGACATCGACAGCTACACGACCGTCGTGGTGCGTCTCGACGACGCGACCCTCGCCGGTCTTCGAAGAACGGGGGAGGATTCCATGACCGCAGATCTCACGACACTGCTCGAGCTCAACCAGGATTACATCCGCTCGGTCCAGACTTCAGACGTGCGGAGGTTCGAGGAGATTCTGGCGGACGATTTCCTGTGCTCTCTTCCCGACGGATCGCTCATCGATCGAAAGCGCTTCCTGGAGCGGACGGCGCAGCCCGTCGGTATCTCGAACCTCGAGGCGCACGACGTGAACGTGCGGCTCATGGGGGACTTCGCGATCGTCCACGCCCGGACCACCTACACGGCCTCGGACGGCCAGCCTGGGTCGGGTCGCTACACGGACGTGTGGGCGCGCAGGGACGGCCGATGGCTCGCCGTCTCAGCGCACGTCACTCGGAACTGAGCGAGGCGGGCCGCACTCGCGGCGAATTCTCTCACCGAAGCCCGTTGCCCCGAAACCCTCAGGCTGTCAACCTGACGGTTTTGCCTGTAAGCAAAAAAAATGTCTGATTTTTTTGCTTATAGGCTAAAATTTACTGCGTGGTTCGTTCAAGGTATATCGAGCCCTTTGTAGCTGAGGACCTGCCGAAGAGGATGGTCCTGATTGCGGGGCCTCGGCAGGTGGGGAAGACGACTCTCGCCCGCCAGTTCCTCGGTGAGCCCGGCGTCGAAGGCCTGTACTTGAACTGGGACAACCGGGAGGACCGGAGGACGATTTTGGCAGCCGAATGGCCGGTTCAGCCGACGACGATCGTGCTGGACGAGATTCACAAATACCGCTTCTGGAAGAGATGGCTCAAAGGGGAGTTCGACAAACACCGAGGGCGCCACTCGTTCCTTGTCACCGGGAGCGCGCGGCTCGACAATAACCCCCGGGGAGGAGACTCTCTCCAGGGTCGATACAATCTGTATCGCCTTCACCCCTTCAGCTACGCCGAATTGCTGGGGATGGCAGAGACCCAGGAGCCGTTCCGCGAGCTTCGATTCGCGCGCGCGCCCGACCGGGCACCTCTCGAGGCTCTCTTTCGTTTCGGCGGGTTTCCAGAGCCCGTATTGGACGCAGATCCGCGCTCGTACCGACGGTGGCAGAAGGTTCGTTTGGACCGATTTTTTCGCGAGGACGTAAGAGATCTGAACGCCGTGCGCGACATTTCGATGGTCGAGATTCTCTCGGACCTGTTGCCCGATCGCGTTGGAAGTTTGCTCTCGATCAACGCACTCCGTGAGGACTTGGAGGTTAGTCACCGGGCCGCCTCTCACTGGCTCGACGTTCTCGAGCGGCTCTATTTTTTATTTCGACTGAGGCCCTACCACTCGAAGAGGATTCACTCTATCAAGAAAGACCGAAAACTCTACCTTTGGGACCATTCGGTCGTTCCCGGAGACGATGCGAGGATCGAGAACCTCGTCGCCTGTCATCTCCTCAAGTTCTGTCACTTTCTCGAGGATACCGAGGGCTATCGCATCGAGCTCCATTTTCTCCGGGACCGCGAGAAACGGGAGGTGGACTTTCTCGTGGCGGTCGATCGCAAGCCCTGGTTCGCCGTCGAGGTCAAGAAGGGGAAGGACGCGGTGTCCTCGAGCCTGCGCTATTTCGCCAAGCGGCTTCGCATCCCCTACCTCTATCAGGTCGTGTGGGATCAGGAGGAGAGCGTCACGCGAGATGGCGTCTTCGTCATGTCGCCGACCGAGTTCCTGTCCGCGCTTCGCTGATCAGACCTCGTGTCGCAGGAGCTGAGCGCCGAGGAAGACGACGAGGGGTTCTAGTTTATCGGCCGCAGCACTTCTTGTATTTCTTTCCGCTTCCGCAGGGGCACGGCTGGTTGCGGCCAATCTTTGGTCCCGTTCGAATGGGCTCGATGCCGTGCTCGGGAACGAAGTGGTCCTCCTCGTGGTGGTGGTGGTGGCCTGCGTGACGGGTATCGAGGGCGGCAGCTTCGTCCAACCTCTTTTTGAGCGCTTCCGCTTCCGTGTCCCGGCCCTGGTCGTCGTAGAGAGTGTGCAGGCGCTCGAGGATGTCGAATTCGTCCCGTACGTCCGAGATCGCAAGACCCCTCTGAAGGAGATCCTCGGCCCTGGCGGGATTGAGCTTGCCACAATCGAATCGGTAACAGTCGGACCAGCCGATCCAGCCCCATCCCCATTTCGGATCGCGGGCGAGCCAGTCCTCGTAGAAAGTATCGACCTTGTCCGGCTCCCCCAGGCGGCAGTGGAACGAGGCGAGGGCCCGCCTCATGTTCTCGGTGAGGAGGTCGTCCTCCGCTGAAAATCTCGACAGGTAGTCGTTCGTGAACCGAATGCCCTCGCGAAGGAAGGCGGCGTCCTTCAGGCCGGCGTTCCAGAGCATCGCCTCCAGATCCTGCACCCAAGTGAACACGAGCCACTCGGGGGAGAACTTCTTATCGAATCCATGAATGGATTTCGATCCCGTCTCTTCGACGAGTCTCAGGAACAAGGGCCAAGCCTGGAGCCATGGCGTAGAGGCGCGGATCGCGTCGTTATCGTCCCAGCCGCCGTAACCCTCGGCCAACAAGGCTTGGAACCGCTCGACCTCGGCATTCGATTTCACGGCCTAAGGAGACTATCACGAGCGTCTTTGGAGCTTGGCACTCCGGAGGGGCTCGCTTATAATCGATTCAGCAACAAAGACTTCAGTCTGTACATCCCAATGAACGTTCTGGGCATCAACGCCTATCACGGCGACGTCTCGGCCGCGCTCGTGCGCGACGGGGAGCTCGTTGCTGCCGTTGAAGAAGAGCGTTTTCGCCGCGTCAAGCACTGGGCGGGGTTTCCGGCGGAGGCCATCCGGTCGTGTCTCGAGATGGGGAACCTGAAGCCGGAAGACGTCGACCGCTTTGCGGTCTCCCGGGATCCGAAGGCCCACCTGTGGCGTAAGGCGCTCTACGCGTTTCGACGCCGCCCGGGTCTGGGTTTGATCCGAGACCGGGCGCGGAACCGCTCCAGGATCGCGAGCCTTCCTTCCGAGATCGCGGCGAGTCTTTCGCTCCCCGAAGCTCGAGTGGAAGAGCGCCTCCACTGGGTAGAGCACCATCCGGCGCACCTCGCGAGCGCCTTTTTCGTTTCCCCTTTCGAGGACGCGGCGGTCTGTGCCATCGACGGCTTCGGAGATTTCGTGAGCACCTCGTTCGCCATGGGGCGAGGCTCGAGGCTCGACGTCCTCGACCGGGTTTTCTTCCCGCACTCGCTCGGCCTTCTGTATCTCGCCGTCACCCAGTACCTGGGTTTTCCCAGGTACGGCGACGAGTACAAAGTCATGGGGCTCGCGCCTTATGGCAAGCCGGAATTCGTCCACGAGATCCAAAAACTGGTTTCACTCGAAAAAGGCGGCCGGTTCTCGCTCGCCCTCCCTTTCTTCAAGCACTGGTCCGAGGGCGTCTCGATGACCTGGGACGAGGGCGAGCCCACGATCGGGGCGGTGTACACCGAGGAGCTCGAGCGTTTGCTCGGGCCCGCGCGGAAGCCGGATGAGCCGGTGACGGCGAAGCATGAGGCCATCGCGGCGTCGCTCCAGGTGGTGTTCGAGGAGGGCGCTTTCCACGTCCTGAACGCGCTCTACGAGAAGACTCGTTCCAAACGCCTTTGTCTCGCCGGCGGCTGCGCCATGAACAGCGTCGCCAACGGGAAGATACGGAGCCGGACGCCGTTCGAGGAGGTCTTCATCCAGCCGGCGTCGGGGGACAACGGGACCGCGCTCGGAGCCGCGTTCTACGTGTGGAATCACGTCCTCGGAAATCCGCGGGGCTTCGAGATGAAGCACTCGTACTGGGGACCCGCCTTCGATGAACCGGAGCTCGCCCAGTCACCGCGGCGTTTCGAAGACACTCACGACCTCGTGGAATGGACCGCGGAGCAGATCGCCGCTGGAAAAATCGTCGGTTGGTTCCAGGGGCGCATGGAGTGGGGCGCGCGGGCGCTCGGAAACCGCAGCATCCTCGCGGATCCTCGCCGCGCCGACATGCGAGAGATCCTGAACTTGAAGATCAAGCTCCGGGAGAAGTTCCGTCCGTTCGCTCCGTCGATTCTCGAGGAGCGGCTCGGCGACTTTTTCGAGGGCGCCGTCGCCGATCCGTTCATGATTCAGGTCTATCCGGTCCGAGCCGAAAAACGCTCCGCGATTCCAGCGGTGACGCACGTCGACGGCTCGGGCCGTCTCCAGACGGTGAGCCGGGAGACGAATCCCCTCTACTGGGAGCTTCTCCGTGCTTTCGAGAGGCGCACCGGCGTCCCGGTTCTGCTGAACACGTCGTTCAACGAGAACGAGCCCATCGTGCACCGGCCCCAGGAGGCCCTCGACTGTTTCCTCCGCACGGACATGGACGTTCTGGTGATCGGAAACCAGGCCCTCGAGAAGAAGGCCGCTCTCTCGACGGAAGAGGCGATGAGCGCGTGGACCTGAGCTCGAAAAAGATCCTGCTCACAGGAGGCTCGGGGTTTCTCGGCCGTCACGTGCTTCCCGCGCTCCAGGGGGAAGGTGCTTTCCACGTTACGGTTCCGCGGAAGGCTCAGTACGACCTCACTCAAGAGGAGGGAGTCGCGAGGGTCTACCGCGACCATCGGCCGGACGTGGTGATTCACCTGGCGGCGGTCGTGGGCGGCATCGGCGCTAACCGCGACAAGCCAGGTCAGTTCCTCTACGACAACCTGATGATGGGCGCCCAGCTCATGGAGTACGCGCGCCGGAGCGGGGTCGAGAAGTTCGTCGGCATCGGCACCATCTGCTCTTACCCGAAGGTGACGCCCGTCCCCTTCCGCGAGGACAACCTCTGGAGCGGCTACCCGGAAGAGACCAACGCACCGTACGGGCTCGCGAAAAAAATGCTCCTGGTCCAGGGCCAGGCCTATCGGGCGCAGTACGGGTTCAACGCGATCCACCTCCTGCCGGTGAACCTCTACGGACCCGGCGACAATTTCGATCCGGCGAGCTCGCACGTGATCCCGGCTCTCATTCTGAAGTGCCAGGAGGCGATCGAGGAGCGCGCCCCCGAGATCGTTTGCTGGGGGGACGGCTCACCGACGAGGGAGTTCCTGTACGTCGAGGACTGTGCCGAAGCGCTCGTCGCCGCGACCCGCCTCTATGAGGCCCCGGAGCCGGTGAACGTTGGCGCGGGCTTCGAGATCTCGATCAAGGACCTCTCGGAGCTCATCGCCGAGCTCATGGGTTTCGAGGGCGAGATCCGGTGGGACGTAACGAAGCCGAATGGGCAGCCGCGGCGCTCTCTCAACGTCGATCGAGCGAGGGAAGCGTTCGGCTTCCAGGCGAAGACGGACTTCCGCTCCGGCCTCGAGAAGACGGTCCACTGGTTTCGCGAAAGCCGAGGCCAGCGCTGATGCGCGTCGTCTTCTTCAACCGCTCGTACTGGCCGGACTTCGGCGCCACGGGTCAGCTCCTGACGGAGCTCAGCCAGGACCTTGCGAAGGAGCACGGCTGTGAGGTTACCGTTGTCGCCGGCGGCGGAGAGAGGTCCTTCGGTCTCGTCTCCCGCGAACGCCACGAAGGCGTCGATATCCTGCGGGCGAAAGAGACCCGGCTCGCGCGAAGAAGTTTTCTGGGCCGCTTCACGAACTACCTCAGCTACTTCTTCTCGGCCTTCTGGGCGAGCTTCCGCATCGGCCGGCCCGACGTCGTCGTGGGTCTGACCGATCCTCCGATCATCGGTCTCGTGGCCTGGGTGGCCGCTCGGCGGACGGGAGCGAATTTCGTCTTCCTCTGTCAGGACATCTTCCCCGAGGTCGCGAACCTCCTTGAGGACTTTCGCAGCGAGCGAGTGAACTGGCTCCTCGAGCGGGTCAACCGTTTCCTCGTGCGCCGCGCGGATCGCATCATCGCTCTCGGCGAGACCATGAAGCGCCGACTGGTTGCGGGAAAAGGCGCGTCTCCGGAGAAGGTAACCGTCATCCACAACTGGGCCGACTCCGAGCTTCTCTCTCCCGGTCCCAAGGACAACCCATTCTCTCGCGAGCACGGCTTGCACCAACGCTTCGTCGTCCTGCACGCGGGAAACATCGGTTTGTCCCAGAACCTCGATTCCGTTCTCGACGTCGCCGCCGGCCTTCCGGACGTCACGTTCCTCTTCATCGGCGACGGAGTGCGCAAAAAGCCGCTCGAGGAACGGTCGAAAGAGCGCGGTCTCGGAAACGTCCGATTTGTTCCGTATCTGTCTCGCGAACGCATGCGGGACTCCTACGCCACGGCCGACGTCTTCATCGTATCTTTGAAGCGGGGCCTCGCGGGCTACATCGTGCCCAGCAAACTCTATGGAATCCTCGCCGCCGGCAGGCCCTACGTCGCCGCCGTCGAGGACGACTCGGAGGTGGCGTCCATCACCAGGGAGCACGAATGCGGACTCGTCGTCGCCCCGGGCGACGTGGGAGGAATGACTCATGAGATCTCACGGCTCTACCGCGACCGCGACCTCGCTCGAAGGCTCGGCGAGAACGCCCGCCGGGCGTCGAGCCATTTCGAGCGCCGAAAACAAGTCCGCGCCTACCATGACCTCTTCCAAGCACAATTCCGAGCACACCGTTCTCGCGAGAACGCCGCTCTCGAAACGAGCCTTTGACGTTCTCCTTTCGGGAGTGGGGCTGGTCCTCGCGATTCCCGCGGGCGCCGCTGCCGCTCTCGCGATCAAGCTCGGAGACGGCGGCCCGGTGTTCTTTTTCCAGGAGCGCGTGGGGAGGGGGGGCGTCTCCTTCAGGAGTTACAAGTTCCGCTCCATGGTTCCGGATGCCGACAAGAGATTCGGGACCGTACAGGCGGGAGAGGACGACCCGCGGGTAACCGCGGTGGGAAGGATCCTGCGCAAGACCGCGATGGACGAGCTGCCGCAGCTCTGGAACATCTTCAAGGGAGACATGTCGTTCGTCGGTCCTCGCGCGCTCGCCGTCCAGGAAGTCGAGCTCAAAGGAGACGGCCGCTCGATTCGGCTCGAAGAGATTCCGGGATTCACCGAACGCCACGGGGTGATTCCCGGACTCACCGGAATCGCTCAAATTTTCGCCCCGAGGGACATTCCGCGGCGGCAGAAGTTCCGCTATGATCGACTGTACGTCCGAAAGCAGAGCTTCGCGCTCGACATCAAGCTCATCCTGGTTTCGTTCTGGATCACTTTCCGCGGGAAGTGGGAAGTGAGAGGTGAGAAATTTTGAACGATTACGACGTCCTGGTCATTGGCGCCGGTCCCGCCGGTTTGACGGCGGCGCGCCGCCTCGCCGCGTCGGGCTTCCGCGTCTCGGTCCTCGAAGAGCACGAGCAGGTGGGAGACCCCGTGAACTGCAGCGGTATCCTCGGGCTCGAGGCGTTCGACCGCTTCGACCTTCCGGTGACACTCAGCCGGCACAGTCTCTCCGAGATCGAGTTCATCTCACCCCGGGGAGAGCGATGGTCGTTCGCGTGCGAACGCCCCCTTGCCCGCGTCGTGCTCCGAAGCGAGCTCGATACCTGCCTCGGCGAAAGGGCGGAGGCGGCGGGAGCCGAGATCCGGCTGCGGCACCGGGCGACGGAAGTGCGAAGAGTGGAGAGCGGTGTCGAGGTCACCGTGAGCTCCGACGCGGTCGAAACCCTGTCCTGCCGCGCTCTGGTCGTCGCGACCGGGGCGGGAATGCCCCTTCTGAAAAAACTCGGCTTCGACGAGGTGCCCGAGACGCTCCTCGGTGTGCAGACCGAGGTCGATTTCGACGCCGAAAGGGTCGAGGTTCATCTCGGCCGCGAGTGGGCGCCCGAGGGCTTCGCCTGGGTGGTGCCTCTGGGGGACGGCCGGGCCAAGGTCGGTCTTCTCTGCGACCGCGACGGTCCGGCGGTGTTGCGGCGGTTCCTCTCTCGCCCGGACGTCGCCGAGCGAATCCGGGGCCCGCACGGACCGATCCGCTGCAGCGTTCTTCCACTCGGATTCCTGCCCAAGAGCTACGAGGACCGCATCGTCGTCGTGGGCGAGGCCGCGGGGCACATCAAAGCCACGACCTGCGGCGGGATCTATTACGGCATGCTCACGGGTGAAATCGCGGGCGACGTCCTGGATTCCTGTCTCGCCGAGGACCGGCTCGATGCCGCGAGCCTTTCCGCCTACGAGACGCGCTGGCGCGAGCTCCTCGAGGAGGAGATCTCGTCGGGCCTGAAGCTCCGAAAGAGAGTGAAGCTCGCCGGCGACTGGGGCGTCGAGCGTCTGATGGCGATCGCCCGCTCGAACGGCGTCGAGAGCTTGATCCGAGAGAAAGCCGATTTCGACTGGCATCGCGACCTTATCCGCGAAGTCTTCCGGCACCAGACGCTCGGACGCCTTCTCCGGCCGCACCCGAGCCCGGTCGGCGCCGATCGCGCGCTCCAGGAGTACTCGCCGGTTTGATTCCCCATCGAGCGGCGGCCCTCGCCGTGCTCCTCGCCGCCCCTTCCGGGGAGGCGCAAACGGTCGATCTCATCGAACGTGAGCTCTTCGGCGTGAGGCAGGGCTTCTTCCGGCTCGGCCCCGCTTACGTGACGCCCTCGTTTTTGATTTCGACGGGCTACGACTCGAACGCCCTTTCGACTCCGGTCGCCGAGAGCGACGTGAACGCGAGGTTGGGACCGGGAATTCGTCTGGCGATGCCGCTCGGGAGCGCCGCGTTCGTCGACGTCTACCAGGAAGTGGACTACGTCTACTACCGCGAGCAGACCGAGCTCCGGCGCTGGTTCGACGTTACCCGGGTGGGCGCGGGTTTCGGGGGCCGGAGGTTCGTGTTCAAGGTTACGGACGAGTTCCGCGACGAGACGGGGCGTCCCACGTCGGAGTTCGATTTCCCGGTGGAGCAGAGGTCGAATCAGCTCGAGGGCTCTCTCGCACTCGCGCTCGGCTGGCGGCATCTCCTGCGCTTCGGCTACGGACGGTCGCTCTTCGAGATCCAGGAGGGGGTCCAAGGGAACGACGCCCCGGTGATCGAGTCCCGGCTCAACCGAGACCAGGATCGCGCGTTTCTGGACTTCGGGCGAAGGCTCACCGCGAAGACCAGCGCCGTCGCCGAGGGCTTCTTCGAGACCTTACGCTTCGGGGACGCCTCCCGAGACGCGGATTCCTACGGCGCCCGATTCGGCTTCGAGTTCAGCCCGGCCGGCGAAAACCCGCTCACCGCAACCGCGATCCCGCTCGCGGGGTCGTTTCTCAACGGAAGGTTCCTTCTCGGCTTTCGCAGCGTCGAGCCCATCGATCCAAACCAGGTCGATTACACCGGGCTCATCGGCTCGGTCGACGTGACCTTCGGGTTCGGCGAGGGACAGCGCCTTCAGGTCCTCTACTCCCGGGACATCGAGCCCTCGATCTTCGACGACAACTGGTACTTCATCGAGAACCGCGTCGGGGCGGTGTTCACTTATCAGATCACCCAGCGCTTTTCGGTGACGCCGGGCCTCTCGATCGGACAGAACCGTTACCCGCTTCCCGGCGAGACCGAGGACGGTCTCGAGGAGATCTTCGACGACCACCGGACGTTTCGTCTCGCGTTCGACGTTCGCGTCACCGAACGCTTCACGGTGGGAGTCGCGTCCGACTACCTCGATCGGGAGTCGAACGTGCGTGCCTTCACCAAAGATCGGCTCCA
>CAZKNR010000470.1:0-12398 GCA_964553925.1 uncultured Acidobacteriota bacterium | reverse complement strand
AGACCCGCGGCCGCGGTCACGTCCTGGAACGACAGATCGCCATCGTTTCTAAAGAGGGTGTTGTAGTCCCGCTGAAAGTTGGTGACGTAGAGGTCCTCGTCGCCGTCGGCGTCGTAGTCGTCGGCGGCCGAGCCCATCCCGGATTGCTCCATCCCGAGCGCGCTGTAACCGGCGCCGGAAACCAGGGAGACGTCCTCGAAGCGAAAGCCTCCGAGGTTCTTGAACAGGAACTGCATGCTGGCATCGTTCGCGACACGGATCTCGGGGAGACGATCGGAATCGAGATCCACGAGGAGAACGCTGAAGCCGCGTCCATGCGGCTCCTCGGCCAGCGCGTGGGTCGTGTCAAGAAACCTGGCGCCGTCCTGATTGCGGTAGAGCGCATCGCGCGCCCCGGGGAGACCGTTCGGGCCGCAGAAGACCTCGATACCAAAATAGTTGCACCGGGCCCGGAGATCGACTCGCGAGACGTCGATGTACGAACATACGTAGAGGTCGAGGAGGCCGTCGAGATCGAGATCGCCGAAGGCCGCCCCGGTGCTCCACGAGTCGTGCTCCACCCCCGCCTCGGTTTGGAGAAACGTCCCGTCGCCGTTGTTGCGAAAGAGGGCGTTCGGGCCGAGGCGAGTCAGGTACAGATCGCTGTCGCCGTCGTTGTCGACGTCGCCCACGGCGCAGCCGAAGGACCAGCCGCGGTCGTCGATGCCGGCGCGTGTGGTGACGTCGTCGAACAAGAGAGCTCCGCCGCCGCGAAAGAGCCGGCTTCCGCTCGCGGAGTCCGCGAGGTAGCGATCGGGAAAGAAGAGGTCCCAGGCGCCGTCGCTGTCGAAATCGAGTACACAGACGCCGGCCCCCACCATGTGTGTGATGGCCGTCTCCTCGCCTGCGTTCGAATGGTTGCGGTAGGAGACGAACTCGGGAACGAGCCGAAAGGGCGGTTGGGAAGCGGCGACGGCGACGAGGATCCCCGCCGCGGCAAGCCTCATCCGAAGGCTACGGTCTCGGCGGCGGGGGCACCGTAATACTGCTCGACGTAGGAGCGCTGCACGTCGAAGTCCCAATGAACGTCCCGGATGTAGCTCGCCGCATCCTTCGCTCGTCCCGCTTCGAGCAGTCCAACGAACTCCTCGTGCTCGTCGGTCGAACGGAGCTCCCATTCCTTGACGAAGCGGTCCTTCCGGGGGAAGTCATAGAGCCGGTGTTTCAGGGTCTTCACCGTCCGCTTCAGCCGTTCGTTTCCGCTCAGCTCCAGGTACTGCTCGTGGAAGTCGAGGTTGAAAGCGTAGTAGCGGTCGAAGTCGTCCTCGACGATGGCGGTCCGGGCGCGCCGGTTGAAATGCCGGAGGCGGTCGATGACCGCGGGCGTGATCTTGCGGAACTCCGCGAGGACCACGGAAGACTCGAGAGAACCGATGATCTGATAGGTGCTTCGAATCTCCTCGAGAGAGAGCACGTTCACCACGCACCCCCGGCGCGGCAGGATGGTGACGAACCCCTCGTTCTCGAGCTGGAAGAGCGCGAACCGAAGGGGAGTCTTGCTGACACCGAGCTTACCGCTGAGCTTAGCCAGATCGACGGTCGCCCCCGGAACGAGATCGCCCCGGTTCAGGCTCTCACGAAGGTAGTCGTAAACCTGCTCTCGCAGGGTCTTGAGCGTGAGCTTCTCCGACTGGGCCATGGCGGCCGCTCCCCGATCGGGGGGACCGACGATCGTCGGTCCCCCCTCTTTAGCAGACTCTCGCTGCGGCCTGGATCAGAACGAAAGCTTGACGCCAAAGCGGATGATGCGCGGGGTGACGATGAGAGAAGGGCGCCCCCAGCTCGTGCTCAGGGGGGCGACCGTCGGCCCGGTGCTCGAGCCCACGGACGTTGCCTGATTCAGCACGTTGTTGGCGTTGAGCAGGTTGAAGAAATCCAAGATGGCCTCGAATCGGGTGCGCTCTCCGAGCTCGAACCTTTTCGAGAGGCGCAGGTCGACGTAGGAGGCGACGAACTCCGTGCGGTCCTCGCCTCGCGGCGCCACGAAAACCGTCTCGGTCTGGGTCAATCCTCGAACCGACAACTGACGCTCGAGAGGGCTTCCCGACCGCGCGTTGTACTTGAACGCGAGGAGGATGTCTTTCGGCGCCAGGTAACTCCCCGCCAGATTGAGCTGGAAGGGAACGTCGGTGAAGATCGCGGAGTTTTCGCGTCCGAGGTCGCTGTTCGGGTTGTTCAAGTCGAAGGCGTTGTTATTGGTCAAGATTCCCGTGTGGTAGAAACCTCTGTTGTTGGAGAACGTCATTCCAGCCAGGAGCTGCCACCGGTCGCGGAACCTCTTGTTCATATTGATGTTGAAACCGTCATAGCTGCTGTTCAGCTCCTCGCTGCTGGTGATGGAAAGCTGCGAGACTCTGAGCAGCGCCGGATCGAGGCTGTACACCGTGATGCTCTGGACTTGACCCGATGGGTCGGTGTACTGCCGGTCGACGGGCGTATAGGCGGACGAGGGACGCGCCAGGTTGATTTGGCCCAGCCCGTACGGGTGGCGCCGATGGAAGTAGGTGGCGCTCAGGGCGAGATCGTTCGTGAGGCTGTGATCGACGCCGATGGAGAACTCGTCGTCGAAGGGCCGCTTCGCCTCCGTGTCATAGGTCGTGTTGCTGGTGGAAAACGCCGGGATCGTGCCCAGCTCGGCGGAACAGGTAATGTTTCCGCAAGGTCCGGGAGTGATCCGAAGGTTTCCGTCGAGGTCACGCCAGGTGGGACGCACGTCGGAGAAGCCGTTGCGGTTGAGAGTCTGCGAGATGAGCGTCCCCGTCTGGACGTAATATCGGCCGAAACCTCCCTTGATCGCAGTTCGACCGTCTCCACGAAGGTCGTAGGCGAATCCGAGTCGAGGAGCCACGTTCGTCCAGCTCGGAAGTCCGTCCAGGTATGGCTGGTTGCGCGCCCCAATCCAGGTGCCAGCCTCGCTCGACTGCTCGGGGACGATGCCGTTGATGCTGTCCACCCGAACTCCGAGGTTGAGCGTGAGCCTCTGCCCGATGGTCCAGTTGTCCTGAAGGTACAGGGCCCAGGTGCGCGTCAACTCCTCTTCCGTGACCGGAGTGTTCCCGAGCACCGCGAACGAGGGAACGCCGCTCGCGAGCTCGAGACGGTGGTCCTGGAGTCGGCGGGTCTCCTGGTACATCCGCTCCCAGCTCATCTGGAGACCGACCTTCAGGTCGTGGTTTCCGTTGAACCAGTCCTCGAAGAGGCTATAGGAGACGTTGAACTGGTTCCGGCTGTTGGGATTGAAGTACTCCTCGTTCTGCGAGTTGATCCTGGTGAACCGCACCGTATCAGAGATGGCGATGTCGTCGGGACCGACGCCTTCCTGATACCCGTAGGGGGTCTCACCCCACATCCGGCCGAATCGGATATCCAATAGGCCGGTTTGTCCCACGACCCGGGTGTACTGCCCGAGGGCATTGTAGGCCCACTGGTCCTGGAACCGCGTCGCCTTGTCCTCGACGAAGACGTACGGAGGATCCCGGCGATGGAATCGCTGTTTGTGGTTCCCCTGGGCCATGAAGGAGATCTTGTCCTCGGTCGTCGGCTGAGTGGTCACCTTGCCCATGAAGTTGCGGATCCGGTTGTCGTCGATGGCCTGGCTGCCGTCGGGGTTCGTCGCGCCCGTCTGGAACTGGTCGAGCCTCCACCAGCGAACGGAGCCGAAGAACCACGCCTTGTCCTGGACGATGGGTCCGCCCAGGGTGGAGTTCCAGTCGTAGGAGATATCGATGGGGTTTCCCTGTTGGATTCCGAGCGCCTCGAGCTCCGCGTCGATGTTGGTGCCCTGAAGAGCGTCGTTCTCGAAGTAGAACGCGTTGTCGCTTGCGAACTGGTTTCCTCCGGACTTCGTCACCATGTTCATGTAGACGCCGGGAACGTCCACCTCGGCCGACTGCTGCGAGGTCTGGAAGTTGTACTCCTCGTACATGCCGAAGTCGTAGTACTGCATCGTGGCGCCGCCGGCGCCGCCCGGCCAGTTCACTTTGAGGCCGTCCACGGAGAACGTCTTCTGGTCCGGGTCGGAGCCGAAGACTTCCAACCCGTACTGCTGAGCGCCCTCGTTTCCGCCCACGTCGAGTCGCCCGGTCACCATGCCGGGCACGAAGGCCGCCATGGTGAAGGGGTTGTTCCCGCTGGGTACGTTTTCGAAGAGCTCCTTGTCGATGTTCGTCGCCGCGACCGACGACCTCACGTCGACGACCGGCGACTCACCCGTGACCGTGACCGTCTCTTCGACTCCAGCGACCTGCATCCGCGCGTCGACCTTGCTCACGAACGCGACGCGGACGTCGATCTCCTCCATGGCCAGGGTGTTGAACCCGGCGAGCTGGAACGTGACCCTGTATATCCCGGGCGCCAGCTGTGGGAACTGGTAGCTTCCGGTCGTGTTAGTGACCGTGGTCCGGGTGCCGCCGATGAGCGCTGGGCTCTGGATGCTCACGGTGACTCCGGGCATCACCGCCCCCTGGTCGTCGGTCGCAACACCCGTGATGGTGCCGGTTTGCGTTTGGGCCAGCACCGAGCTGGCCGCGAGCATTAGAATCGCCGCCAGGATGAAAAGACGTCTCATTTGCATAAAAGTCCCCCTTGCTATAACTGGAACTGAACGACGGCCAGAAGGTGAGCAAGCGGAGTGCCAAGACGGCATCAGCGGATTAGTCGGCGTAGAACCTAAATTACCGAATAAAACTCGTATAGAATAAGACTTTGACGATATTTTAATCGGTGGATGATTGCCAAGGGATCCGGGAATTTGGTCATGGAAAGCACGCGGAGTCGACGTTCTGAGATATCGCCTTTGTTTTTAACAGCTTCGGCCAGGAGTCGGAATCTGAGATCTCAGATCCGAGATTCAACAGGTTGGATTTGTATCAGCCGATGAGCCTACTTTCTTTCTTAGCCGTCGTGGTTCTTGCTCTTCAAGAAGATACGCTCGAGCGTGCTCGACTTCTGGCCGAGAGCGGCCGAGCCGCCGAAGCCATGAAGCTTCTCGAGAGCCGAAGCAGAACGGAGCCGCGAGCTCCCGATCTCGCTTATCTGGCGCAGCTTCAAGCCGCGGGGGGAGGTCTCCCTCAGGCGGCGGCCACGCTTCGGCAAGCGCTCGAGCTGGCGCCGCAGCAGGACGGCCTGCGGGTAACACTCGGCGCGATGCTTTTCGAACTCCGGAGGTACGACGAGGCGAAGGTCGAGCTCGAGACCGCGATAGCGCAGCGAGCAGGCTCCGCCCACGCTCATTATTACTTGGCGGCCGTGTACCAGGGTCTCGCTCGTCTCGAGATTGCCGAGAGCGCCGCCGAACGTGCGATCGAGCTTTCGCCCCCGCCCTCAAAAGTACCCCTCGATTCCTCGGAGCCCGCGCTCGGTGTCGCCGCTCGGCACCTTCTCGCCGAGGTCCGTTTCGCTCGCGGCGGGGAGGTAGAGCCCATCGTTCGGGAAGTGCTCGCGGTCGAACCGGAGCATGCTTCGGCGCGCTATCTCCTCGCACGGACGCTTCAACGCCAGGGGCGCATGGACGAGGCGGCGATGGAGCTGCGCCGATTCGACGGCATCAAGCGTGCCGAAGCTCACCTCACGCACGGGCTCGACCTCGCCCGTCTCGGACGCCGCGAGGAAGCGATCGCCGAGCTGCGGCTCGCCGTCGCGGCAAATCCCGAGAACGCGCGCACTCTCTACCTTCTCGGCCGCGAGCTTCTGCGCGCGGGACGAAAGGACGAAGCCGGCCCTCTCCTCGATGGCGTGCTCGCCCTCAGGCCCGATGCCGCTTCCGAGGTCGCGCGTCTCCTCGACTCGTTCCGGTGAGCTCTGGACTATGATAGCGGCCTCGGGAGGCGATCAATGAGGAAAGCGTTTGCGGTGGCGTGGGTTTTCACGATGCTGGCATTGGGCACCGGCTATGGCCAGGAGGAGGATCTCAAGCCCGCGCCTCCCCGAGGAAATCAAGGCGAGGGGCCTTTCGAGAAGCTGATCCTTCGCGGCGCGACGCTCATCGACGGCACCGGGGCCATGCCTCGCGGTCCGGTCGACATCGTGATAGAGAAGAACCGGATCGTCGAGATCAAGAACGTCGGCGTTCCTCACGTGCCGATCGACGAGAAGGAGCGGCCTCAAGGGGCGACGAAGGAGATCGACCTCTCGCGGTCCTACGTTCTCCCCGGCTTCGTCAACCTTCACGCCCACGTGGGAGCGGCGCCCAAGGCGCCGGAGGCCGAGTACACCTACAAGCTCTTCATGGCTCACGGGGTCACCACCATCCGGGGCGTCCCCATCGCGTCCATGGCCTTCAGCCTCTCCGAACGCGAGCGAAGCGCGCGAAACGAGATCGTCGCCCCCCGGCTCTTCGCCTACCACCGCCCGGGGCAGGGCGAGGACTGGAAAGGCGGCCCCATCACCACACCCGAGAAGGCGAGGGAGTGGGTACGGTACGCGGCAGCGAAAGGGATCGACGGTCTCAAGCTTGACGCCCACCCTCCCGAGATCATGAAAGCTCTCCTCGACGAGGCGAAGGCGCAAGGTCTTGGCTCGACGGCGCATCTCTCTCAGAACGGCGTCGCTCAAATGAACGCCATCGACGCCGCTCGTCTGGGGCTCGGCACGGTGACGCACTTCTACGGAATCTTCGAATCGCTGTACGACGAGGGGGACGTGCAGCCCTGGCCTCCGAGCGCGAACTACAACAACGAACAGGATCGCTTCGCCCAGGTGGCGATGCAGTGGGACAAGATCCATCCGCGGGGAAGCCCGGAGTGGAACGCTCTCATCGACGAGTTTCTCGAGCATCGGACGATCCTCGATCCGACGATGACCGCCTACCTCGCGGGCCGGGACGTGATGCGGAGGCGAAACTCCGACTACCACGAGAAGTACACGTTGCCGTCGCTCTGGGATTACTACCTGCCGAGCCGCACCAATCACGGCTCGTACTGGTACTACTGGACCACGTGGGAAGAGGTCGCGTGGAGAAACTTCTACCGCGTCTGGATGCAGTTTCTCGACGACTACAAGGATCGGGGAGGCCGGGTGACGGTGAGCGACGACGCGGCGTTCATCTACAACCTCTGGGGATTCGCAAACATCGAGGAGATGGAGCTGCTGCAAGAAGCCGGTTTTCATCCGCTCGAGATCTTCCGCGGGGCGACTCTCCACGGGGCCGAAGGCCTCTTCGAGCCGAAGGGCAAGCCCATCGAGTTCGGCGTCGTCCGGCCCGGGCTTCTCGCGGACCTGGTGGTCGTCGACGAAAACCCCATCGCGAACCTGAAGGTTCTCTACGGAACCGGCGCCGAGCGGCTCAACGATCAAACGGGAAAAGTGGAGCGGGTCGGCGGAGTGAAGTACACCATCAAGGACGGAATCGTCTATGACGCGAAAGAGCTTCTCGCCGACGTGGCGCGAATGGTCGAGAGGGCAAAGATGGGGAGAGCTACCGATTCCGCGGGGCGCTGAATCACAACTTGCGCCGGAGGTCGTCGAGGAGTGAATCGATCCTGCGCTTGAAAAGGACCGAGCTCACGCCGCGGACCGGGGACACCTCGAAGGCCTCTCCGCCCGGGGTCGGCTCCCATGAGGTGATGGGGCTTCCAATCTCGGCCTCGTTGATGCGGGCGCCCTCGATCGCGACTCCCTGCGTCTCGAGCCTGCGGAGGAGCGCGTGATACGACGAGACCTCGTTCTCGGGCACCGTCGCTCCCGTGGACCGGCCTTTCATCGACTCGAGCGCCCGCAAAAGGGACTCAAGGGTGAGCTCGGCATTGCCCGTGGCGAACCCGTCGGGAAGTACGGTCAGTTCGTCGAGGATGGCTTCCTCGAGCTGACGAGCGCTGACCCCTTTCGCGCCGCGGAGGTTCACGTCGTTCAAACGGCAGCCGAAGAGCTCCGCCTGCTCGAGATTCGCTCGCTCGAGAGTGGCGCCGGCCCCCAGGGACTCTCTCAGATCGGCGCGGGTGAAGTCGGCCTCGCTCATGTCCGCGCTCCGGAAATCCACGACGGTGACTTGAGCACCCCGGAGGTTGGCGCCGGAGAGCCGGCTCCTCCGGAGCTTCGCTCCAGGGAGAACCGCGCCTTCGAGGTTCGCGCGAAAGAGGTCCGCGTCGGTGAAGTCGGCTTCATGAAGCTGCGCTCGCCGGAGATCGGCGTACCTCAAGTCGGCGCCGACAAGTTTCGCGCGGATGAGCATCGCGCCCGACAAAAGGCTATGGCTCAGGTCGGCGCCCGACAAATTGGCGGCGGACATCGCGAGACCTTCGAGGTCGGGGATGACGCTCCGATTTTGACCGCGCCACTGGTTCCAGTCTTCGAGCCCCTGGCGAAGGAGTGCTTCGTGAGCCGGGTTTGCCACTGGGGATTGAAATCAGCATAACTCCCGAAAGCCGGTCGCGCTAGTGTCTTCTGAAATCCAAACCACGAGCTATCCCCCGGATCAGGTGCAGGTCCTCCGGATCGACGGCCGCGACTTCATTCTCGTGGGCACGGCGCACGTCTCCAAAGGATCGACGGACCTGGTTCGCGAGGTGATCGAGAGGGAGAAGCCGGATCATGTCGCGGTGGAGCTCGACACCCAGCGCTACCAGGCGCTTACCGAGCGGGAGCGGTGGGAGTCTCTCGACATCAAGGAGATCATCCGCAAGAAGCAGCTCGCGACCCTCATCGTGAACCTCCTTCTCGCGGCCTACCAGAAGAGGATAGGACTCAAGCTGGGCGTCATGCCCGGGACCGAGCTTCTCGAGGCAGTTCGAGCCGCCGAGGAGAACGGGATTCCGGTCACGCTGGCGGACCGGGACGTCCGGGTCACTCTTCGGCGCGCCTGGCGCTCGATGTCGTTCTGGCGGAAGTCTCTCTTCCTCTCCGCGCTTCTCGCGAGCCTCTTCGATGACAAGGAGCTCACGGAGGCGCAGATCCAGGAGCTCCTGAAGCGCGACGTGCTCTCGGAGCTCATGAAGGATCTAGGGGAAGCGATGCCGGAGCTCAAGAAGGTGCTCATCGACGAGCGAGACCTCTACCTCTCCCACAAGATCCGCGAGGCGCCGGGAGAGCGCGTCGTCGCCGTCGTCGGCGCCGGACACCTCGAGGGGATTCGGAAAGCCCTTCTGCAGTATCGCGAGGCCGACCTTCCGGAGCTGAATCGGATCCCTTCTGTATCGCCCGCTTGGAAGTGGATCGGCTGGAGCCTCCCGGTCGCGATCGTCGGCTCGATTGGCTACATCGGCTGGACCCAGGGCCCGGCCGCGGCCGGGGACAGCGCCCTTTTCTGGATTCTCGCGAGCGGCACCCCCTGCGCTCTGGGCGCGGTCTTAGCACTCGCGCATCCTCTCACCATTCTCGCGGCGTTCGTATCCGCCCCGATCACGACGCTCAGCCCCGTCCTGGGAGCAGGGTACGTGACGGCGTTCGTCCAGGCTTTCCTCCGGCCGCCGTTGGTCAAGGAGTTCCAGACCGTGGCCGAGGACGTGACGAAGCTCAGGCGATGGTGGCAGAGCCGGCTTCTTCGCGTTTTCCTGGCGTTTATCCTTCCAAGCCTCGGGGCCAGTCTGGGGATGATTTTCGGGAGCGTCGAGATATTCGGAAACCTGTTCTAGTCGCCGAAGAAACGGGGCGATGTACACCCAGTTTTCCACAAAAACGACTGCTGCGTCACGAGGCGAAGTGTCGTCGTGGTCGCTATTTAGGCGGATTGGCGTTGGTTCGGACACGTTTTCCACAGGATTTTGCACACAACCGGTGCAGGCTCCCATGATCCCAACCCATTGAGAACCAAGCGGCTTGGTCAGACCGACCTGGAGCTTAGCGTTCTGGGGCTCGGAACCTGGGCGATGGGCGGTCCCGACTGGCCCTACGGTTGGGGGCCGCAGGACGAATCGGAGTCGGTCGCGGCGATCCATCGCGCGGTCGCCCACGGGATCAACTGGATGGATACCGCCGCGGTCTACGGGTTGGGGTACGCCGAGGAGGTCGTTTCCCGCGCACTCGCGGCGCTTCCGCCTTCCGATCGGCCGCTGATCTTCACCAAATGCGGGCTGGTCTGGAAGAAAAAGAGTATCCGACAGCGGCTTGGGGCCAAATCCATTCGGCGAGAAGCGGAGGCGAGCCTTCGAAGGCTCGGAGTCGAGGCGATCGACCTGTACCAGATCCACTGGCCGAACGCCTCGACGATCGTCGAGGCCTGGAGAACGCTCGTTGCGCTTCGAACGGAAGGGAAGGTTCGCCACATCGGGGTCTGCAATTTCGACGTTACCGAGCTCGAGCGATTGCGGGCCATCGCCCCCGTGGAATCGCTCCAGCCCCCGTACTCTCTCGCGCGTCGCGGGATCGAGAAGGAAATCCTGCCCTATTGCCTCGAGCAGGGCATCGGCGTCATCGTGTACTCTCCTCTGGAATCGGGTTTGCTGAGCGGCACAATGACGCGCGAACGCCTCGAAGCGCTTCCGGACTCCGACTGGCGCAAACGCAAAGGCGAGGAGTTCCGCGAGCCGAATCTTTCTCGAAACCTCGCGCTCGCGGAACGGCTACGAATCGCGGCGGCCCGGATGTCCGTCTCGCCGGCCGCCCTCGCGGTCGCCTGGACCCTGAAGCATCCCGCGGTGACCGGAGCCATCGTCGGCGCGCGAAGGAGAGAGCAGATCGACGAGCTCGTGAAGGCCGCGGAGATCGACGTCAAAGAAGAGCTCTCTTAGTCATGTGGACGCCGCCGGAAAGAATCCGCCACGCTCTGCCGGAAGCCCGTTGGCCGACGGCGCACGAGGCCTCGGAGGCGCTCTGGTTTCGCCCCATTCGGATAGGGCCCATCGAGCTCCGCGAGCGCACGTGGGTCCCGGCCATGGTCCCCTGGCGCGCGACCGAGGACGGGTTCGTCACCGAATCGAATCTGCGATGGTACGAACGGTTCGCTCGCGGAAAGCCCGGGGCGATCGTGGTCGAGGCGACGGGAGTTCGGGATATCCCGAGCGGGCCCCTCCTGCGCATCGGACACGATCGCTTTGTTCCCGGTCTCGAACGTCTCGTCGAGAGCGTGAGAAGGGCGAGCGGGGGAGAGACGAAGCTCTTCATCCAGATTCTCGACTTCCTCGCCATCAAGAGACGCCCGACGAAGGAAAGCTATTTCCGTCGGTTCCTCGGAGTGCGCGAGGAGCACCGTCAGAGGCTCGCGAGCTCGACCGGTGATGGCCAATGGCTCGAGGCGGACGAAACCGAAGTGCGCGAGCGACTCCTTGCCGCACCCGACGAGGAGCTCGACCGCATCCTCGAACCGCGCGAGCTCGAAGACCTTCGCCTCGGCGCGCGCGAGAGGGTGAGCGATCTGCACCTTCCCCATATCCGCGAGCTTCCCCGTGTCCTTCCCGCGATCTTCGCCGACGCCGCCGAGCGCGCCCAGAAGGCGGGGTTCGACGGCGTCGAGCTTCACTACGCCCACGCTTACACCATGGCCTCCTTTCTCTCGCCGCGGAACCAGCGCGACGACGGCTACGGGGGTTCGAGAGAGAACCGCCTGCGCCTTCCGCTCGAAGTCTACGAGGCGGTTCGTGCCCGCGCGGGATCGGACTACGTCGTCGGCTGCCGGATGCTGGGCGATGAGACCATCGAAGGAGGAGGCCGGATCGAGGACGCGGTTTTCTACGCGGCGGCCTTTGCCTCCGCGGGAATGAGCTACGTCTCGGTCTCGAAGGGCGGAAAGTTCGAGGACGCGAAGCAGCCCGACGTCGGATGGGCGGCCTATCCTTACACCGGGCCGAGCGGATACGAATGCATGCCCACCGTATACTCGGATGCGAAGGGCCCTTTCGGGCGAAACGTATCGCTCTCGGCGGCCATCCGTCACGCGATCCGCGAGCGCGGCCTCGAGACTCCCGTGGTCGCTTCGGGCGGCATCGGCACGTTCGAGCTCGCGGAGTCGATCCTGAGCAACGGCGAAGCGGATATCGTCGCCGCGGCGCGCCAGAGCCTCGCGGACCCCGATTGGTTCCGGAAGATTCACCTCGGCCGAGGTGACGAAGTGCGGCGTTGCGAGTTCACGAACTACTGCGAGGCGCTGGACCAGAAGCACAAAGAAGTGACGTGCAAGCTCTGGGACCGCCTCGCGCTCGACGAGTCTGGGGTCGCTCTGGATAGGACGGGCAAGCGCCGTATGGTGGCGCCCGACTGGCCTTAAATCGCCCGGAGCACCTCGAGGTCCGCGTCATCTTCGGGATCGGTAATGAATCCCGTCTCGGAGTGGAGCGTCATGAACCCGCCTTGTTCCCGGACGAGTCGTTCGTGCCGGGCGTAAGCCGGAGCCGTGGTCTCGGGGAAGAACTCCGGCTCGTCGTCGACGACCGGCCCGCCGAAGCGGGGCCAGCCGGCGGTGAGCTCGGGGAAATCCCGCCGCGGATGGTGGA
>CAZKNR010000469.1:0-27362 GCA_964553925.1 uncultured Acidobacteriota bacterium | reverse complement strand
CGAGAGCCTGAGTGCGGGCCTGCAGAACGCCCTGTGGAAGCTCGGGGGCGTGCCAAAAGCTCACCGGACGGATCGCCTGAGCGCGGCGGTGCATCAAGAGATCCACCCGGAGGTGTTCACCCAACGTTACAAGGCGCTGGTTGGGCACTGCGGGATGGAGGGACATTCCGCCACGACAGGAGCAGGTCGATGCGCTCTTGGGTGATGAGCTCGCGGTCTCGGAGAAGTCTCAGGACCTTGTGCCGGAAGACGAGCTCGGCCTTGTGGGAATCGACATAAGGGATGGGATGCCAAGAGGGGTGGCCCGCGCCCCTTCACGATTACGCGCTTCGCGTCCTCGAGCACTGCCGCGAGCGCGTCCGGCGTCTCCATCGGGATGGTCTCGTCCTTCTCGCCCCAGAGGATGAGAGTCAGCCGTTCACCTTCTTCAGCAGACGGAGATATCGATCGCTCCCCGCGGCAGCGATGAGAACGAACCCCGCCACTTTATCGGGCGCTCGGCGGCTTCTTCCGGACGGTCAACGCCAACAGGAATCGCATGGACCCGGAAGCTCTGGCGGAAAAGTTCACCGAATCCCTGTGAGCCCGCGCCCCATGACGTTCTCGGGCTTCAAGTCCCGGTGAACGCTGCCGGCCTCGTGCGCCCGGGCGATGTCATCCGCAATCTGGACCGCGAGGTCGAGAATTTTCTTCGGGGGAATTGGACCCGAGGAAAGAACGTCGCGCAGCGTGCGGCCCTCGACGAGCGGCATGGCGATCTCGTTGGACGTAGGCTCCAGATCGTCCCCTCTCGTTCGAGGCATAGGCCATCACCTTCGAAGGGTCGCGATCTCCTCCGCGGCTCGAGATTTGGCGCCCCTCAGCGATCGCCTAAGCTGCGCGCAACGTGAACTCGACGCGGACCGCGTCGAACGGGAAGACCACCTGGTTCTTCTCAGTCTTGTCCAGCAGGCCCGCGTCGAGGAGCGCGTGCACATCGCCGTGCACCGCTTTCACGTCACGGCCGACGCGGCGCGCGACTTCGCGAATCGACAAAGACCCCTGGCCGGTCATCGCCTTGAGCAATTCCCAGCGCTTGGCCGTGAGCACCTTCCATAACAGTTCTGGCGTCGCGAAGCTGATACGGGCGCGCTGCTTCCGCCCCCTGAACGCCTCGAGCGCTCGACGACTCACGTCCTCTCTGGAGGCCACCTCCAGCGTCACAGTCTTCATCGTTGCCTCCACACATCGACATCCGGCCAAAAATCGGCCAAGAGCTTCCCGTAGCTCGCGAACGCATAGGCCGTTTGAACCTTGCCGACATGGCGGTGATCGCCCTTGCCCGCTTCATTGTCATAGCGCAGCACGCATTCGCCGGCGACGATCAAGGCCAGACGGTACTTGAACCGGTGTGTCGACCCTTAGATGGGAAGCGGCACACGCCAGATAACGATCTCTGCGAAGGCATCCTCGGCGAGGACATGGCGTTCGTTGGACAACGCCTCTGCCTTCATGTTGGAGAGTATACCAACAAGTGGAGCGTTGTCACAAACTCCAACACCGCTCCGATGGGTGTCGTCCAAGGTTGAGTGAGGAGTCTAGCTGCTAACTCGTGCTGTTCGACCGGCTCGTGTCGGCGGAGCCGCGAGCTTCAAGTTGATGGAGGATCTCGTAGGCGCCGAGCCTCGAGCTCGCATGAAGGAGCATCGCGAGAAGGATAGGAGAATCCATCCACGGCCGACGAGCGGGAAGTTGAAAATGGGTGGGTTCTACAGCTCGTGACCATCGTCCGAGTGTTAGTGAGCGAGGGGACGGGACGAGAAAGGGGGTTTGCGCGGCGACAAGTGAAATAGACGGGTGAGCTTGACGGAGGAGGAGTGATGGATGGGCACGCCCACGGGTTGCTCATCGGGGTGCGCCAGCTCTCGTACATGGCGGCGAGAAGGAGGAAAACGAAGACGATGGCGGCGAGGAGCGTCGGACCCGCCGGGGGCGCCGTCGTCTCCTGGTAGGAGAGCGAGGAGTAAGTGACGCCCAACTCCGGAGGCATCGTCTCCCCGAACACGTCTTCGAGCGCTGCGAGGGTCTGTCCGGAGGCGAGGTTTTTCGGAGCGAGCGATTTCGCTGATGGAGCCTCGAGGTCGGTCAGGAACGTGATGGCCCTACTCTCTTGGCTCCCTTGGCCGATTGGACAAGTACCTGTATTAGGTATACCCTACCTAGGTATAGCAACCCGTGGCGATCCAAAACTTCGCCGATCGATCTGTCGAGCGGTTCTTCAAGGAGGGCCGACTTGGCAAAGGTGCTGGGTGGGTTTCCGTCAGGAAAATCGCTGCCAGGAAGCTCGACGTACTGAACTATGCGGAAGCGTTGAGTGATCTCACCTCCCCGCCTGGTAACCGGCTCGAAGCTCTCAAGGGAGACATCAAGGGTTTTCATAGCATCCGAATCAACGATCAATGGAGGGTGGTTTTTCGATGGACGGATGCTGGTCCTGTGGACGTCGACATACGGGATTATCACTGAGAGGACGGCTATGAACGCAACGAGAAGGCTGCGCAGACCGACCAGCCCCGGAGAGATTTTGAGGGAGGAGTACTTGATTCCGCTCGGAATGACGCAAAAGCAACTGGCGAATCACCTCGCGTGCGACGTCAAAGTCGTCAACAGACTGGTGAACGGTCGTACTTCGGTGACTGCGGAGATGGCGCTAAAACTCGGTGCAGCTTTCAGAACTACGCCGGGGTTTTGGTTGAACGCTCAGAAGGCGGTGGACCTCTATCTGGCTGCGAGGCGGCTCAAAGCGCTACCTAGACCACTTCTCAGGGCCAGTTGATCTGGTTCGCCTCACGGCGGCGCGTCGGCGAAGGGAGCTGCGCTCGCCATCGACCCGGCGTCGGCTGTGCCGATGGTGGGCGCCTCGGGGGCGATCAGCGGTGTCATGGGCGGGTACGTCCCATGGGAAAAGCGGGCCGGATAGTCGGGGCGTTCCGCGAGTTGGCCGTCCTGAGGCGTTGGGATCGCGCCCTGCGGGCGCCGCTCCGTTGCCGAGATGCCGCCCCGGGTTGCTCAGCCGGCCACGCCGCCACCGTCGACTACGAGTGCCGTACCGGTCACGAAGGAAGACTCGTCGGAGGCCAGGTATAGCACTGCGTCAGCGATTTCCTCGGCGGTACCGATACGACCGAGAGGCCGGTTTGCGGCTCCGGCGGCATAATCGTCCCACGACATGCCACGCTTGGCGGCGTCGTCGGAAAGCATGGGCGTCATCACGTCACCGGGACATACGCAGTTAACGCGAATCCCATGCGGACCATGATCGATCGCCATAGCTTTGGCCATGACGATCAATCCGCCCTTGGCCGCGCAATATGCCGCCGCCTTGTCGCCCCCTTGGATTCCCCAGCCCGAACTCGTATGAATGATCGAGCCACTGCGGCGCTCGATCATCGACGGTAGCACATACTTCGACATCAAAAAGGCGCCCTTCAGGCTGGAATCGATGGTCTCGTTCCACTCCTCCTCGGTGCAGTCCGGAACAGTCTTCGGATGGAATACGCCGGCATTGTTAAACAACACATCAATCTTGCCGAATCGCTTGAGCGTCTGCTCGACGGCCTCACGACAATCTTTCGCTATGCGCACATCAGACCGTATGAACAAGGCCTCCCCACCCTTTGCCACGATTAACTGAAGAACCTGTTCGCCACGCTCCACGTTGCGCCCGGTGATCACGACCGCTGCACCCTCCGCTGCGAATCGAACCGCTGTCGCAGTGCCGATTCCCGAGGTTCCGCCGGTTATCAGGGTGACTTTTCCTTCGAGTCTCATTCGCTGAATCCCCCATATTCGCTTATTCATGAGCCCACTGGCTGCATAGTCCTCCGGTGGTCTCCGCACCATCCATGACGTAGACCTGGCCGGTCGCGAACGCGGCGTCGTCGGACGCGAGGAACGCGAACAATGCAGCAATTTCCTCAGGTTTAGCATGTCGTCCCATCGGGATCTTGCGGTTAACCGCGTCCAGCATTTCGTCCGTGTACTCGGCGCGTTGCATCGGCGTCAGCACGTAGCCGGGGGAAACTGCGTTTACGCGGACGACCGGAGCGAGCTCCAGCGCCATCGCCTGGGTGAGCGCGATTACACCGCCTTTGCTGGCACTGTAATCCGCGTAGTGCGGGTATCCAATATTTCCTGCCGTTGAAGCCGTGTTAAGAATCACGCCGGAACCCTTATCCACCATATGCCGCGCGGCTGTTTGCGCCACGTTGAATATGCCGGTGAGATTCACCCCTAATACCGTGTTCCATTCCTCGCTCGTAATGTTCAGGAAGTCGTGCCGAATGCTGATACCGGCGTTGTTGATCAGCACGTCAACCGAACCCATGCAATCAATCGCCTCTTGAAAAGCGCTGCGCACCTGCTCCATGGCTGACACGTCAGCGTTGATTACCGCGGCCAAGTCGGGCAGTTCCTCAGCAACCCGCGTTCGTGCATCCGAATCCCGATCGAGGACGCAAACGGCGCAGCCCTCTTCGAGAAAACGCGCCGCAGTGGACTGACCTATGCCGCTTGCGCCGCCTGTCACCAATACGTTCTTGCCCTTCAAGCCGCGCATGGGTCGCCTCCTGTAAGTCGGGCCCGAATGATGCACCGGCCAGCGATGCACTACGAAGACTAACTTAACTAACTAACTAACTAACTAACTAACTGGAGCGGCGGAGCACCCTCAAGGGATGTCCCGGGTTTCGCCTGGCGAAACGAACAGGTCATACTCCGCGAGCTCGGGAGGGCGCTCCGCCGGGTTCGTCATCCCGGCCGGAACGTGTATGCCGATCGCGTGCGCGGGCTCCAACCTTTCCTCGAGAACCCGCCGGCCGTCCTCCGATTGGAAGTACCAGTACGGTGGAAACGCCATGTCCAGGGGACGACGCTTCCAGTAGAGGGCGTCGCGGGCGAAATGAACGTCGCTCGTGTCCGCGTCTCCGAGGTGCGCGACCGTGGCCGACTCGCCGAGTGTTACCCGATAAGCGATGTTCTCCACCTCGAGCTGCCGGTCTGGCCAGCCGGTGTGCGGGATCCGCACCGCCTCGACGATCAGATCGCCGGTTTCGATCGCGAACGGAGCGTCCTTGTACTCGAGCCGGATCTCCGTCACCCGGGAGAAGACGCCCTCGTTCTGTCCATCGTCTCCACCCGCGATTCTTCGCATCTCCGTCACCGCCTGAGCCGGTGCGTAGAGCCGGATTTCCCCGCGCTCTCTCAGGAGCCGGAGGACATCGACGGGTGAAAAATGGTCCTCGTGGTAGTGGCTGATGAACACCGCGTCCAGCCCCGTGAACGGCGGCTCCCCGGCGAAGAGCGCGCGCTCGAGCTCCTTCGGCAGCAGCAGGTAGGTTCCGAAGTCGTTTCGAAAGAGAGGATCGAAGACGATCCTGGTCTCGCCGGCCGCGATTAGGACTCCCTCGTTGGCAAGGTAGTGGGCCCTTGCCTTGGGTCCGGGGGATTGAGAGGAGTCGCCTCGCGTCCGGCAGGAAGCGCCCGCGAGGATCGCCGCCGCCGCAACCAGAGGCACCGTAAGTCGCATGAGATTCCGTTTCATCGGTTCGCCAGGCCTCCGTTCGAGGGTCTTCGCGGAATCCTATCGCGATCCGGACGGACCCGCACGCGCCGAGTTGGAAACGCGTCGCCTGCTGCTACGCTTCCCTGCATCTCGGAATGGAGGCCTGCGAAACGTCCCCTCGGGCTTGTAGACCCGGTAGTCGATCCCCGAGAGGTGCTGCCGGACCCACGAAAGCGCTTGCCGCGGTTTCCTCTCGTAGAACGGACGGATGACGTTCCGGCTCAGGTCCAGAATCTGACCCGTTCGCACCAGCTCGAGCGCGAGACAGGCGCCGAAGCTCGAGGGAGCGAGCGAGACCACGGCGTTGAGAGACGAGATCGCCTTTACGATCTCCTCGCTCGCGATGACGATTCCGGTGCGCGCCCCCGGAAGGCCGAGCCTCGAGAGGCTCATGGTGAGGATCACGTTCTCGTCCCAGAGAGGCTCGGCGCCGGTGAAGAGGATGTTGGGAAACGGCGTCCCATAGGCGTTGTCGATGATGAGGGGGATCCCGTTCTCCGCCGCGAGCTCCCGGAGCCCCTCGAGCTCCTCCATGAACTGAGGCACGCGCCCCGTCAGCACACATCGAGCGCCAGACGCTCGCGTTCTTCAACGCCCGGATTGGCTGGCCCGAATCGGCATTCAACTGCTTCACCACCGGTGGCTCCGAGGCGAACCTGACCGGCGTGCTGGCGGCGCTAGCCGCCAAGTTTCCACGACATCCCGAGGAGGGCGTCGGCGGAGTGCGGCCTGTGTTCTACGCGTCTGACCCAGGCCCAGTTTCCGGAGAAGCAGGCCGAGCAGTAACGGTTTCGATCCTCCGCCACCGCCGAGACAAGCCCTTCCTCGCGAAGCCCGTCGGCGCCGCCGCCTCGGCGCCCCTGGGCCGCTCACGGGTTGGCGCGGATGTCCGCCACCTCGGCCGGCGGGATGGGCATCGCGTGGTTGCCGAAGTTCTGGCGCAGGAATGTCACTAGCTGCGACACCTCCTCATCGGTCAGGAACGCATGGCCCGGCATAACGCCGTTGTAGGCCTTCCCGCCGACCTCGATCTCACCCGCCATGCCGTTCAGAACGATCGACACCAGTCGGCGCGTGTCCCCGTACACCCAGTCCGTCGCGACGACGGGCGGGAAGCGCGCGCCATCTCCACGGCCATCGCGTTGATGACACGAAACGCAATAGGTGTCGTACAGCTTCGCGCCACAGATAGGCATTTCTATTTGTCGGGCGCTGCGGGAGTCGAGAGAAATTCTCCCTGTGGAGGAGGGTGTTTCGCATTCGGGAAGCGTATTTCGAGGTATGACGGGACACCGACATCGATGACAGAGGCCTCTGCCTTTGCAGGAGAGCGCTACGAGAAACTCGAAGCGACACCGAGGGCAAACGACGCGGGCGAAACCTGATTCGAAAAGCCCACAATCGAGATACCTGGAGACGGCGTTGTCCCAGAGCCCCCGCCAGAAACCGTAGCGTCGCTCGAATCGCTCTTCCCACACCCCCTTGACGGTTTCGTAGTGGTTGTCGACGAGCTGATAGAGCGAGGTGGCGCGTGGATTGCGCGGCCGGTAGACGGAGGGACAGCCATCCTCCGGGGGGACGAGGGCAGGACTTGCCGCAAGAGCACCCACGGCGGGTGGAGACGAGATCGGTTGCGGGAATCCGCCTTCGAAGCGGCAGGTGGTTGACCCGGAAATCCTTCGGCTCGAGCCGTGGAGCCTCGAAAGGCGCTACCGAGAGAACTTCCGCCTCGCGGAAGGGCGTATCCCGAAGGCGTTCGCTGGAGTCGGCCCGAGGGCGGATTCTTCCTGTGGGTGACGCGTCCCGCGGGAATGGACGCCGACCGGCTCCTCGAGGACGCCATCGGAGAAAAGGGAACGCTCGCGCCCGGCTCGTGCTGCTTGGCGACGGGCGGGACCTCCGAAAGCCCCCGACGGCTGCTCAGAACGCGAACAGGCGCGTGAACTTCACGATGAGACCGCGTCCGGTGGGAACGGGGTTTTCCGGTGTGGCGTAGCGCTGTTCGTTGTAGACGATGAAGAGATCGCTCAACGGACGGTAGGTGAAGTTGAACCGGATGTTGGCGTTGAAGAGCTGCCGGGCGGCGTCGTACTGGATGAGCGAGTCGAGAAAGGCGTTCGTCGCGAAGGAGTAGTTGGCGCGCGCCGTCCACAGGGATGTGACGAACTCACTCACCGGTACGTCGAGCTTCGCCGCCGTCCGCTGCACCTTGAGACTCACGCGGAATTTGTACGAGGGCTTGTAGGCCACGGTGCCATCGAGAGTGCGCTGGGTTCCGCTCCAGAGCCCGCCGAGTGTGATCCCGCCGCCCGCCGAGAGAACCCGGCTGGGATCGCTGGTGAAGTCCCACACGTAGGTGGTCCAGGAATAGCCACCGGGTGGAATCGGAGGAGAGTCCGGGTGCAACCGGAGAGGGGACTCGAGGAGCTCGTACGTGGGGTTCACGGCAATCTGGCTGTGCCCACCGTTGTTGAAGAAGAAGGTGATCCCCGAGTGCAGGGCCTTCGCCACCATCTCCCCCGAGTGGTCGGTGAAGACGTTCCAGACGACGTGGGGATGGATCTCGCGAACCCCCCTCTCCTGAAAGCTCACCGGCCGCGGCCGCACCCCGGTATCGAGCATGTACTTCCTCACGCCGGTGCGGCGGTAGTACCCCAGCTCGTTTCTGAACTGGTCGCCGATCGACATGTAACCGGTCTTGATGTGGAAAAAGTTCCCCTCGCGGTTGATGGTGGAGCGGAAGGCGTACTGTCCCTCGTCGAAGCCGGGGGTCTTCGTCTTGACGTAGTAGGTGCTCCAGTCGACGTTCCCGGGGAGGCGGATGTTCGAGTCGAGCCCGTACACCCGGTTGTAGTCCGCGGCCGAGTCCGCCGACTGGCGCGACATCGCGATGGCGCCGATGTCGGAGGTGGCGAAGACGTTCTTCCGTACGCGCACGACGCTGAAGTTGTTCTCCGGCTCGCGGGAGGTTCTCTCGGTCTGGACCGTGAGGGCGCCGATGGAGAGTCCGGCGACGTTCCCGGTGAGCCTTCCGCCGGCGAGGATGGGGATCGGCGTGCCCTCCTCGGTGAGTCCGATGCGGCGCGAGAAGAAGAGCAGAAGATCGGTGTCGGGTTGCGGGGAGAGATAGGTCACGCGGTTGTTCCGGGCCGCGTCGCCGACGTAGAAGATCCCGGAGTTCTCCAGAAAGAACTCCCGCTTCTCGGGGAAGAACTGGCTGAACTGCGTCAGGTTCACTTGCTGCTCGTCCGCTTCCACCTGCGCGAAGTCGGCCTTGACGGTGGCGTCCAGGGTGAGCGCCCGGGTGATGCCGTACTTGACGTCGACTCCGAGGTTTCCATCCTTCGAGAACGACTCGCCTCCCGTGGGCCGAACCGCCGATCCCGCGACGTAGGGCTTGACCCGGAAGTCCCGCCCCGGGTGGGTCGAGCCGATGCCGACGAGATCTCCCGCGAGCGAAACCCGGGTCAAGGTGTAGGCCCGCGGCACCGGAGACCAGAAGTCGATCTCGTTGTTCCGACGGATCCGCCGGGAGAAGTTGATACCCCACCGGGGTGAGCTCTCGAGGTCGAACCGGAGGGCGCTGAAAGGGATGGCGACCTCCGCGATCCAGCCCTCTTCCGAACGGCTGGTCGCAACGAACCAGACCGCGTCCCAGCTCGCGTTCACTTCGCGTCCCTCGTTCGCCATCTGCTGGTCCGCGCGGGCGCCCTCCGGATTCGTCATGAAGACGAACCCGTTTCGTTGGTCGTAGAACGTGTCCAGGATGATCTCGAAGCTATCTTGTTCTCCCGTGGGAAAGTCCTCCCGGATGTCGTTGACGACGACGCCCGAACGGCCGCGGTCGTGGCAGACGGCGGCGATGTAGAGGTTCTTGCTGTCGAACGCCACCCGGACCTCGGTGTCTTCCGTGGCGGGCTTGCCTTCGTACGGCTCCGCCTGAATGAAGCCGGACACCGGCGGCGCCAGGCGCCAGGCGGAGTCGTCGAGGACCCCGTCGATGACCACCGGGTCTCTCGACTCGACGGCGAGAACCTGCAAACGCCCGCTCTCCGACCGCGCGGGGATCGTCCTCGTCTCGACCTCTCCGCCTTCGTCGGTCGCCGGCGCCTGGGCCGCCGCCAGGAGCGCGAGGAGGACCGCCTTCATTGTCACGAGCCGGAGACGAAGATGGCCGAGGCCCCTTTCCGCTTCACGAGATCGTTGAACGCGGGGACGTCCGAATCGACCACCTCGCGAAGCTGGCCGAGCGGCGCCTCCAGCTCCTTCGAAAGGCTGGCGAACCGCGCGCGGGCGCTGTCGGTGGGCAAGTCGTCTTGCTCTTCGATGGAACCGTACAAATAGACGAGCTGGTTGTCGAGCTGCCCGGGGTAGTTGATGGGGTCCTGACGGCTCGTCGACTTCGTCTGGGTGAGCTTCTCCTCGACCGCGGTGAGCTTTGCCGAGAGGGCGTCGGCCGCTTTCGTCACTTCGTCATCCTTCATCCGCTCGGCGATCGCCTTCGCCTGGGTCTTGACGTCGCTAATCCTCCGCAATGCGTCATGGGTTTCCGTGATCCGGTCGCGTAGCTCGACGAGCAGATCGAACTGAGCCTGAAGGTCGGCCTCGGTGACATCGAGGTCCGGGTCCTTGCGTAACTGCAACGATCGGGTCTCGGACCAGGAACCTGACGTGAGCTTCACCGTGTAGGTGCCGGGGACGGCCTTCGGGCCCCCGGCGCCCCCGCCCCAGAGGACGACGCCTTCCAGCAGTTTGGCGCCCGGGTAGCGAACGTCCCAGACGAAGCGGTTCATGCCCGCCTTGGCGTCCATTTTCTCGTTGCGCACGACCGTGCCCGCACTGTCGAGGATCTCGATCGTCGTATCGGAGTCGGGCTTCTTCGCGAAGTAGGAGTAGATGACCGCACCCGAGGGCGGGTTGCTCGCGACCCAGCGGCGCGGAATCGCGGCCGCGAGCAGACGATCCGAGATCGTCGAAGCCCCCTGGCCGCCTCCCCCCACCCCCTGAACCTCCACGCGATAGGCGTCGCGGGGGAGGTAGAGATGGGCTCCGGAGGAGGAGATCTCATCCGTGAGCTGGTGAAGCGGAGTCAAATCGTCGAGGATCCAAAACGACCGGCCCTGGGTCGCGACGACGAGATCCTGCCGGTGGACGGCGAGATCGGTCACCGGGGTCACCGGCAGGTTGAGCTGGAGCGACTGCCAGTGGGCGCCGTCGTCGAAGGAAACGTAGAGCCCGAATTCCGTCCCGGCGTAGAGGAGCCCCCGCCGGTCGGGGTCCTCCCGGACGACGCGGGTGAAGTGATTCGCGGGAATTCCATTCTTGCCGTCGGTGAGGAGCGTCCAGCTCGCGCCGAAGTCGTCGGTACGGAAGACATAGGGCTTGAAGTCGTCGGTGCGGTAGCGATAGGCGGCGATGAAGGCCCGGCCCGGAGCGTGAGGCGAGAGCTCGATGGTATTCACCGTGCTCCATTCGGGAAGGCCCTTCGGCGTCACGTCGGTCCAGTTCCTTCCGCCGTCTCGCGACAGATGCACCAGCCCGTCGTCCGAGCCCGTCCAGAGCACTCCCGCCTGATGCGGCGATTCCTCGAACGCGAAGATCACGTCGTAGACTTCGACTCCGGTGGCGTCGTTGGTGATGGGCTGCCCGGGAAAATCCTGCTTCTCGGCGTCGTTGCGGGTGAGGTCGGGGCTCACCACCTCCCAGCTCTGTCCCTCGTTCGTTGTCTTGTGGACGTGCTGCGACGTCATATAGACGACGTTCGGATCGTGGGGAGAGATCCGGATCGGAGCGTTCCACTGGAACCGGTACTCGAGGTCCCGGGCGGCGTTACCGAGCGCCATCTGCGGATAGACCATGATGCTCCGGGTGTGTCCGGTGCGCAGATCGACGCGGTCGATCGTCCCGCCATAGCTCCCCGCGTAGATCACGTTCGGATCGCGAGGGTCGACGGCGATGTGGCCGCTCTCGCCCCCGCCCATGGCGTTCCAGTGCTGCATGGTGATTCCGGGCGAGCGGGTGCGGCTGGGAACGGAGATGGTGGAGTTGTCCTGCTGGGCGCCGTAGACGCGGTAGAGAAACTGGTGGTCCACCGTGACCCGGTAGAACTCCGCCGTCGGCTGGTTGAGCTGGGGCGACCAGGACCTGCCGCCGTCTCTCGAAACGTTGGCTCCCCCGTCGTTCGAATTGATGAGGATGTCGGGATTCTCCGGGTTCAGCCAGAGGTCGTGGTTGTCTCCGTGGGGCACGGGGATCGACTCGAACGTCTTCCCGCCGTCGATCGACTTGTACAAAGCGGTGTTGAGCACGAACACCGTGTTCTCATCCTTGGGGTGAGCGTGCACGTGGGTGTAGTACCAGGCGCGCTGGCGGAACCGGCGGTCGGGATTCACCAGCGAGAAACTCTTGCCACCGTCCTCGGAGCGAAAGAGCCCGCCTTTCTCCGCCTCGACGAGAGCCCAGACCCGCGATGGGTTCGCCGGGGAGACGGCGACGCCGATGCGGCCGACGAGCCCCTGGGGAAGCCCTCCCGCGAGCTTCGTCCAGTTGTCGCCCGAGTCTGTGCTTTTGTAGATTCCACTCTCTTCTCCACCCGAGATAATCGCCCAGGGTTTTCTCTCCCCGCGCCAGAGCGCGGCATAGAGAATGCGCGGGTTCTTCGCGTCCATCGAGAGATCGACCGCTCCCGTGGTGTCGTTCGCGTAGAGGACTTTCTCCCAGCTCTTCCCGGCATCTTTCGAGCGGAACACCCCTCGCTCCGGGTTCGGTCCGAAGGCGTGACCGAGGGCGGCGACGTAGACGAGGTTCGGGTCCTGCGGGTGGATGCGGATCCGGCCAATCTGCCCGGCTTCCCTCAGGCCGACGTGGGTCCAGGTGGCGCCGGCGTCGACGGACTTGTAGACACCGAGCCCGGCCGAGACGTTTCCTCGGATGCAAGCCGAGCCCGTACCGGCGTAGACGACGTTCGGGTCCGACTCGGAGACCGCGAGGGCGCCCATCGAGGCGGCCTCGAAGAACCCATCGGAGACGTTCGCCCAATCGAGGCCGGAGTTCGTCGTTTTCCAGACGCCGCCACCGGTCGAGCCCATGTAGAACGTGTCGGGCTCGAGGGGAACGCCGGTCACCGCCGTCACCCGGCCTCCGCGGTAAGGTCCGATGGAGCGGAACTCCATCGCCTGGTACAGAGCCGGATCGTAGACGGCGTTTGCATCACGATCCTCGACCGCGGCGTCCGCCCGAGCGCCGAGGAGAGTCCCGAGGAGAAGGAATGAGGAGATCTTCCAGCCACCCACAAGCGCCTCCTTGGCTCGAATACACGAAGCCGTTTGTGAGCCAGCAAGAACCACGCCAGGACAAGGTCACCGTTTTCGCCGAGCTTTCCGGGCGCGGTCCGGATCGAGGAAGGGGGGAAGCGCCTAGTCCTGGGGTACTTGGCGCGGTCCTGGTTCGTCATCGACGAGCGTCGGCGGGGCATTCTCCTCGAGCGCCGACGCCATCATAGAACGAGCGATGGCGCGAGAGCCGGTTCCGTTATCATGGGCTCGTGACGAAGACGCTGCGTTTGACGAAGCTCGTCGACTGCGCCGGCTGAGCGGCGAAGCTCAGCCCAACGGTGTTGCGGCAAGTTCTGGGAGCCCTCCCGGTTCCGGGAGACCCGCACCTTCTGGCGGGATTCGACAACGCGGAGGATGCGGCCGTCTTCCGTCTCGACGAAGACCGCGCCGTCGTCGTCACCATCGACGTCATCACGCCCCTCGTGGACGATCCGTTCCTCTTCGGGGAGATTGCCGCGGCGAATGCGCTATCCGACGTCTACGCCATGGGAGGAGAGCCTATCTACAGCCTCAGCTTCCTCGGCGTCCCGCGCGGTTTTCCCGATGAGGCGGTAGTCGCGATCGTAAGGGGCGGCGCGACGCTCGCCAAGGCGTCCGGGGCACCCATCGTCGGCGGTCACAGCATCGAATCGAAGGACCTGATGTTCGGGCTGGCGGCGGTGGGTTTGGCGAGCCCGCACCGTCTCTTTCGCAACGACGCGCTTGCGGCAGGCGACCAACTGCTGTTGACGAAACCCCTGGGAACGGGCGCCTTGACGACGGCGCTCAAGAAGGATGCCCTGACCGAGAGCGATATCGCGGAAGCCATCGCCGGTATGCGGCAGACGAATCGCGCCGCCGTCGCACCGTGCCACGGCGTCTCCGTCCGCGCGGCGACGGACGTCACCGGGTTCGGCCTCATCGGACACGCCGCGGAAATGGCGAAGGCTTCCTCGGTTCGAGTCGTCATCGATTCCGCGTCGGTTCCCTCCTATCCGCAGGCGCGCGAGATGCTCACGAAGGGCTACGTCACGCGGGCGGAACGAACCAATCTGGATTACGCCCGCGAGCTCGGTCCGCTCGATGGAGCCCCTGAGCCGCTCCTCATGGATCCTCAAACCTCGGGAGGGCTGCTCGTCGCCGTCTCCGCTCAGGGCTGCGAGGAGCTCGTCGGCGCGCTCCGAAAAGCGGGTTTCCCCGCCACCCGCCGAGTCGGTCAGGTGCGCGAGGGCGCTGGAGTCCAGGTCGCTTAGCCGGGCCGGCCCTCGGCGATCGGGGGCGTGTCTCGCGTGCCGGAGCCGGTCTCAGTCGCTAGTAAGCGCTTACTTACCAGCCCGCGGCTGAAGGCGCGGGATTCCCCAAACGCTGGGTGAATCGACGCGGTCGACTCGCGAACGCGAGGCCTGCTCTGGGCCACCGCATTGCAGGTGAAAGCTTTATCGGGGGTCAATCAGCGCCGAGAGACTTGGTCCGTCCTTTGCTTACGGGATCGCAATTGTCCTTCGAGAACCTCATTGGAGGGTCCATGCGATCTCTGCCGCAACTGGTTCTTCTGTTCTGTCTCGGAGCGTCGCTTGCCTGCCGGACGGGCGCAGTTGCGGAGAGGAGCGGACCTATCGAGGCCTCGATCGATCCCGCTTCGGTCGTCGAAGCGAGCACGAGCCTCACTGAGCTCGGAAAAACGACCTATACGAAAGAGTGCGCTGCGTGCCACGGCCCTCTCGGAAACGGAGAGGGTGAGGCCGCCTACCTCCTTTTTCCCCGTCCCCGGGATTTCACGCGCGGCGAGTATCGGCTCGTCTCCACCTGGGACCGGGTTCCTACCGACGAGGACTTGTTCCGCACCATTTCACGGGGAATGCCGGGCTCGGCCATGCCTTCCTGGGCCCACCTGCCGGAGGAGACCCGTTGGGGACTGATTCACTACATCAAGACGTTCTCGACGCACTCTCTCGAGATTCAGGAGACCTACACCCCGACGAAGCCCTTCGAGGAAGGCAGGGGTCTCCTCTCGATACCCCCGGAGCCGCCGTACGACCAGGCCGCGGCAGTGCGGGCACGGGAGCTCTACAAACAAAGCTGCGCCGCTTGCCACGGCGAGACCGCGCGGGGAGACGGTCGGCAGGATCAAATCGATTCCAAGGGACGCCCGACGCGGCCGCGCGATCTGACCGCGGGTATCTTCAAGGGCTCGCCCGAACCGGAGCACGTCTACCGCCGCATCGTCGCCGGGCTTCCCGGCTCACCCATGCCCATGAGTCCTTTTGTCTACGGCGAAGACGCCTGGCATCTGACCCACTACGTTCTCTCGCTCTCGAGCCCGGCTCAGCAGGCCAAGAACGAGATGAAGAAGTTCCGCATCGTGGCCTCCCGTGTACCCTCCCTTCCCACTCATCCCGACGACGGCATATGGGGTCGGACGGAAGCCGTCAATCTGCACCTGATGCCTCTCTGGTGGCGGGACGATCGACCGGAAGAGGTGACGGTGAAGGCGGTGCACGACGGGGACGAGATCGCGTTTCTCATGGTATGGCCGGACTCGACCTACGATCACACCGCGATTCGGCCTCAGGACTTTCGTGACGCCGCTGCCATACAGATCTATCCCGGCTCCGATCCGCCGTTTTTCGCCATGGGACAGCTGGGCCGCGCCGTCAGCCTCTGGATGTGGAAGTCCGAGCGTCAGGCCGACCTCGAGCCGGCGTTCCAGGATCTCGACAAGGTCTACCCCAACATGGGGATCGACTCCTACCCCAACTTTCTCCGCTCGCCGCTGGAGCAGCCCACTCGAGACGCGCTCACGCTCGAATCCGACCCCACGTACGTCACCGCCTGGGGGGCGGGCAACGTAGTCTCCGACCCGAGCCCGAAGAGCGCGACCGAGGATCTGACCGCCCAAGGGTTCGGAACCCTGCGGGCGAGACCTCCCATCGACAGAGAAGTGGACGGGACCGGGGTCTACTCGACCGGCTCGTACCGCGTTTTGTTCCATCGCGGGCTGAAGACGGCGACCCCCGACGGGGTGCCGTTCTCGCCCGGCGGACGCGCCTCGGTGGGCTTCGCGGTGTGGAACGGAAGCGCCGGAGATCGCGATGGGAAGAAGTCCGTCACCATTTGGCAGGAGCTGGTCCTCGCTCCTTGAGAGTGATTCGAAAAGGAAAACGAAGATGGCGCGACCTGATGAAACCAACGGAATCGATCGGCGTGTGTTCCTGAAGTTCCTGGGCGCGGGCGGCGTCGGAGCCTCGGTGCTCGCCCTCGAGCCCGCCTGCACCTTCCTCACGCCCGCGGCGCCCGCGGAGAATCCCCTGAGCCGGACGGTTTCGCGGGAGTGGGAGAAGATCTACCACGACCAGTACCGCTACGACTCGTCGTTCGATTGGGTCTGCTCCCCGAACGACACCCACGCCTGCCGCATTCGCGCGTACGTGAGAAACGGCATCGTGGTGCGGTCCGGCGCCACCTACGACTATCAGGACTACGCCGACCTCTATGGAAACAAGGCCACGGTGAACTGGAACCCGAGGCAGTGCGCCAAGGGGTACACCTTCCACCGCGTCATCTACGGCCCTTATCGGCTGCGCCATCCCATCGTTCGCCGGGGATGGAAAGAGTGGGCGGATGCGGGCTTTCCCGCGCTCACCCCGGAGCTTCGCTCGAAGTACAAGTTCGACGCCCGGGGGGACGACGAGTTCATCCAGATGAGCTGGGAGGATGCCTTCCGCAGAATCGCCGAAGCTCTCGTCGCTATCGCGCGCCAGTACAGCGGTGAGGAGGCAAAGCGCCGGCTTCTCGACGAGGGGTACCAGCCCGAGATGGTCGAGGCGATGGGGGGCGCGGGGACCCGCACCATCAAGATGCGCGGAGGGATGGGCCTGCTGGGCGTCCTCGGGAAGTACGGCATGTATCGCCTCTGCAACAGTCTCGCGCTTCTCGACGCCCAGGTGCGCGGCGTCGGACATGAAGAGGCGAAAGCCGGTCGCACCTGGTCGAACTACACCTGGCATGGAGACCAGGCGCCCGGGCAACCCTGGGTGCACGGCCTCCAGGCCTCGGACTGCGACTTCAACGACCTCCGAAGCTCCAAGCTCATCATCATGGACGGAAAGAACCTGGTGGAGAACAAGCTCACCGACTCCCACTGGTTCATCGAATGCATGGAGCGGGGCGGGAAGATCGTCGTCATCGCTCCCGAGTACGGACCTCCTTCCACCAAAGCCGATTACTGGATCCCCATTCGTCCGGGGACAGACGCGGCGCTCTTTCTCGGCATCACCCGACTGATGATGGAGAAGGGTCAGTACGATCGGGAGTTCGTCGAGCGCTTCACCGACTTTCCGCTTCTCGTGCGTCACGACAACCTGCAGAGGCTCCGGGCGGAAGACGTCTTCCCGGGCTATCAGTCTTCGATCGCCGCCGACGGTCCCTCGATGAAGATCCAGGGCCTCACGGCGGAGCAGCACCAGAAGATCGGCGATCGGGTCATCTGGGACGTGGAGAGAGGCGAGCCCCGGGCGATCACAAGGGACGAGGTGGGAAACCGGATGGCGGAGCGGGGAATCCGGCCCGCACTCGAGGGCACGTACCCCGTGCGCCTCGCGGATGGAAAGACCGTCACCTGCTCCACTCTCTGGACGCTCTATCAGACCCACCTCAAGGACTACGACCTCGACACCGTCGTCGAGATCACGAAAGCCCCGAAAAACCTCATCGAGCAGCTCGCGTCCGACATCGCCACCATCAGACCCGCTGCCATCCACCAGGGGGAGGGCATCAACCACTGGTTCCATGCCACCGAGATGAACCGTGCGGCCCATCTTCCACTGATGCTGACCGGGAACTTCGGAAAGCCGGGGGCGGGCTGCCACACCTGGGCGGGGAACTACAAGGCGGCGCTCTTCCAGGGCTCTCCCTGGACCGGGCCTGGCTTCAAGGGCTGGGTGGGGGAAGACCCCTTCGAGCTGAACCTCGATCCCGAAGCGAGCGGAAAAGACATCGTGGCCCACGCTTACACCAAGGACGAGGAGCCCGCCTACTGGAACCACGGCGATAAGGCCCTCATCGTGGAAACGCCGAAGTTCGGCCGGAAGAACTTCACCGGCACGACGCACATGCCGACGCCCACCAAGGCGATCCTCTTCAACAACGTCAACCTCATCAACAATGCAAAGTGGGCCTACGGGGTCATCAAGAACGTCAACCCCCACGTGGACCTGATCGTCTCCTTCGACATCCAGATGACCGCCTCCATCGAGTACTCGGACATCGCCCTTCCCGCGAACTCCTGGCTCGAGTTCCAGGGGCTCGAAGTGACGGCGAGCTGCTCGAACCCGTTCCTCCAGGTGTGGAAGGGCGGGATACCTCCGGTATTCGACAGCAAGGACGACCTCACTATTCTGGCGGGCATCGCGAAGGCGCTTTCGGAGGTGACGGGCGATGAGCGCTTCAACGACATGTTCCGCTTCGAGCACGAGGGAAAGCGGGAGATCTATCTACAGCGGCTCCTCGATAGCTGCACCACCACCAAAGGCTACACCGTCAAAGACATTATGGCCGGCAAGTACGGCCCTTCCGGAGGGGCGCTCCTGAACTTCCGCACTTACCCGCGCATTCCGTTCTACGAGCAGGTGCACGACGACGAGCCCTTCCATACCGACACCGGCCGACTCCACGCCTACGCCGACGTTCCCGAGGCCATCGAGTACGGGGAGAACTTCATCGTGCACCGCGAAGGGCCCGAGGCGACGCCCTATCTTCCCAACGTCATCGTGAGCTCGAACCCCTTCGTGCGCCCCGAGGACTACGGCATTTCCGCGACTGCGGAGCATTGGGACGACAGAACGATTCGGAACGTGAAGATGCCCTGGTCCCGGGTGAAGGGCACGAAGAACTTTCTCTGGGAGAAGGGGTTCCAGTTCTACTGCCTCACTCCCAAGACCAGGCACCGGGTCCACAGCGGCTGGTCGAACGTGGACTGGCACATGCTCTACGACTCGAACTTCGGCGATCCCTACCGTCTCGACAAGAGGTCGCCCTGTGTCGGCGAGCATCAGCTGCACATCAATCCACAGACGGCCCGAGATCTGGGGATCGAGGACGGGGACTACGTCTACATGGACGCGAATCCCGCCGACCGACCCTACCTGGGAGCGAAGCCCGACGAGTTCTTCTACCGGGTCTCCCGCTGCATGCTCCGGGTCAAATACAACCACGCCTACCCCTACAACATCGTGATGATGAAGCACGCGCCCTTCATCGCGACCGAGAAGAGTGTCCGCGCCCACGAAAGCCGGCCCGACGGAAGAGCCCTTTCCGAGAACACCGGCTATCAGGCGAACCTTCGCTACGGGTCGCAGCAATCGGTGACGCGAAACTGGCACATGCCCATGCATCAGACCGACACCCTTTTCCACAAGGCGAAAGCCACCATGGGGTTCATCTTCGGAGGTGAGGCGGACAACCACGCCATCAACACCGTTCCCAAGGAGACGCTGGTGCGGGTCACCAAGGCGGAAGACGGAGGCATGGGTGGAAAGGGTGTGTGGAAGTTTGCGACCACGGGTAACACGCCGGACAACGAGAACGACTTCATGAAGGAGTATCTCGCCGGCAAAGTGACACGAGTGCGTAAAGCCTGAAGGAGAGCAAAATGCCGTATCACGAACCCGATCCCAGCGATCCCAACGTTCTTGTGGGCGTCTCGCTTCCCGGAGATGAGGAGACCACGCGGGAGATGGCCATCGCTTTCGCCGAGGAGTTTGCACTCCTGGGCTTCGACCAAAAGCGTCTCCTGAACGTCTTCCGAACGCCCGACTACGAGGGCGCCCATCGAGCGTACCGTCTTCTCGGGGAGGAAGAGATCCTTCGCATCATCGGTGAGGCGACGAACTTCTTCGGTCGCTTCCGCGTCGTGGTTCATGACCGGCCCGAACCGCAAGCCCAGAGCCTGGTCCAGATCGAAGTCGGAGAATCGAAATGCCGAACGTAAAGAACTGGCAGATTGGCCGGGAGATGGCGTATCCCTACGACGCCCGCTTCCCCGAAAGGCAGTTCGCCTTCGTCTTCAATATCAATCGCTGCATCGCCTGCCAGAGCTGCACCATGGCCTGCAAGTCGACGTGGACTTTCAGCAAGGGCCAGGAGCACATGTGGTGGGCGAACGTGGAGACCAAGCCCTACGGCGGCTACCCGCAGTCCTGGGACGTGAAAATACTAAAGATGCTGAGGGACGCCGACCCCGAGGGCCAATACTGGAGGGAGAAACTCGCAGACGGTCGCTACGCCCCCTACGGCGAGTTCAACGGCAAGACGATCTTCGAAACGAACGACACCGCCCTCCGGACCGAGAGCTCGCGGGTCCTGGGTTATCTTCCCACCGACGAGGAGTGGACCTCTCCCAACATCTACGAGGACAACCCCGTCGGTCCCAAGGGAGTTCGAAACGCTCTCCACACCACGGGAACCGAGCTTCCGGTGCACGACACCTGGTTCTTCTACCTGGCGCGCATCTGCAACCACTGCTCCTATCCTGCTTGCCTCGCCGCCTGCCCGAGACAGGCGATTTACAAACGTCCCGAGGACGGGATCGTTCTCATCGATCAGGAGCAGTGCCGCGGCTACCGGAAGTGCGTCGAGGCCTGCCCCTACAAGAAAACCATGTATCGGGGGAACACCCGGGTGAGCGAGAAATGCATCGCCTGCTACCCGCGCGTCGAAGGAACCGACCCCGAGACGAACGGCCAGCCGATGGAGACCCGCTGCATGGAGGCCTGCATCGGCCAGATCCGCATGCAGGGGCTGGTTTCGATCGACGACGACGGCACCTGGGCGGAAGACCGGCAGCACCCCCTCTACTACCTCGTCCACGTGGCCCAGGTCGCCCTTCCCCTCTATCCTCAGCTTGGCACCCAGCCGAACGGCTATTACATCCCCCCGCGGTGGGTGCCGCGTCCCTACCTGGAGCAGATGTTCGGGCCGGGGGTGGAAAGGGCGATCGAGCGCTACAGCCATCCCGACCGCGAGCTTCTCGCGGTGCTGCAGCTCTTCCGGAGGTCCAACCGCATCATCTTCCGCTACGAGATCGAGGAGGGGCCGCTGGTGTACGAGGGGAGCTATCGGGGGAAGGACGTCCGCATCTACAACGATACGGTGATCGCCTTCGGCGCACGGGGAGAGGAGCTCTTCCGAACGCAGATCGAGGAGCCACTCCACGTTCGCGAGCCGATCCACGCGAACTCGATTTGAGAAGGGAAGTGTGATGACGGAGCTTTTGGATTCCTCTCTCGCGCGGGCCGTCGTCGCCCGTTACTTGAAGCTCGCCCTCTCGAGTCCCCACGCCTCGAGCCACCAGGAGCTCAACTCCGCGCGTGCCGCGGCGGCTCTCCATGAAGCGGCTCAGGTTCTGGGGATCGAATCCGGAGGGGTGACCGAGAGGAAACCCCCGCTCTCGGAGCTCGTCACCGGCTACGTGCGTCTCTTCGGGCACAGTCTTCGAGGCCGCGTCTGCCCTTACGAGATCGAGTACGGAAAGAAGGAGCCCATTCTCCAGGCACAGGAGCTTTCCGATGTCAGCGGCTTCTACCGGGCGTTCGGTCTCGAGCCTTCCTCGAGCGTCATCGAGCGCTGGGACCACATCGCCGTCGAGCTCGAGTTCGTCGAGCTCCTGTCGACGAAGGAAGCCTACGCCCTCGAAAGCCATCAGGACGAGATGTTCGAGGTGACGCGGCATGCCCTCAAGCGGTTCGTCCGCGAGCACGTCGGGTTTTTCGGCATCGCCCTGGGCTCGACCCTGGAGGAGGAGGATCCCAACGGATTCTACGGCCGCATCGGCGGGTTGCTCGCGAGCTTCCTTACCGCGATTTCCGTCGAGCTCGGTGTGCCCGCGGGCCCGCGAACGCTTCCCTTGAGCTCCGTCGAGGACGATTTCGTTCCCATGGCCTGCGGCAGCGGTGTCGGGAGCGCCGACAGTCCTGCCTTCGAGGTCTAGCCGCCTAGCCTAGAGAGAGAGCGGCATGAAAGTCGAGGAGGCCATCGAGCTCGATCCCGGCCTAGTGGAGGAGTCGGTCCTGCAAGCAACGGATGCCGCGTCGCCTCCGGTCCGGCGCCTCTATCGCCGGGAGCGAAACGCCGTCTACGAGATCGCGGAGACCGAGAAACGCGACGCCGCGTTCCTGGATCTCGACGCCCGCTGGTTCGCACGGCTCGGCCTCGGGGCGCCCCTTCTAAAACTGCTTCGAGAGTTCGAGACGGTTCTGACCCGGGTGTCGCGATGCTTCGTTCTCTCGGCGGGCCGGTCCCGCGACGAGGGTGCGGACCTCCACGACAGCCGCGGAAAAATGCCGACCCTCGCGGTGAAGCTCACACCGGGCTCGCTTCTCGATTTCGACCGGGTCGCACCCTTGCTTCGGAGCGAGCTCCTGCACGTCGAAGACATGCTGGATCCCGCCTTCGGTTACGAACGGGATCTACCTTCGTTCGGGGTCGACGCGGTTTACGAGAAGCTGGTTCGAGATCGCTATCGCGTCCTCTGGAACGCTTCGGTGGACGGACGCCTCGCGGCTCGAGAACTGCTCCCCGAAGGCGGCGAAGCCCGAAGACGGCAAGAGTTCCTGGCCGCGTTCCCCATGCTCGGTCCGGACGCCGAGAGGCGTTTCGAGAAGTTCTTTCATGGCCCGCGGCCTTCCCATGGAGAGCTCCTGAGATTCGCCGGGAGCGTCGAGGGGCGAGCCGCGGGACGGTGCCCGCTCTGCCGGTCTCCCACGGCGCGATTTCGAGGCGAGGGTGAGCCTCTGGACCCGCAGGTGGAAGAAGCGATCCGTCGAGATTTTCCGAGCTGGAATCCTTCCCAGGGGATTTGCATGCAGTGCGCGGACCTCTATGAAGCGCGGGCCTGCTCGGGCGCCCCCTCTCCGTTCGAGCTCAGGAACGTGTAACGGCCCCAGCGGAAAAATCCGCATCGGAACGGGGTCGTCGATCGAAAACGCGCCTCCACAGATCTCTCGTATTCTGGTTCACGTCTTCCGTCAGGACCGCGAGCACGTTCGCATGAAATCCGCCTTGAAGGCGGGTAATGGGAACCTTCGGTTGACTGGCGCTCATCGAGTCATAGCGGACCTTCAAAAGAGCGGGTTGTTGGAAGAGGCGAAGTCGGTTGGTGACCGCCGTCCAGACAGCCAAGAGCGGCGCCCCCAGACAGAGCGAGCGCTCGCGCAAGGTTAGGGGGCCGATTTCCTCCCGGATCTCGCGGAACAGCGCACGGGCTTCGGATCGCGTCTTTCTGTTGGGTCCGAAGAGAATGGCGGGAACGATGCCCGGCAGGGCGGATCGAATGACTGGCAGCTTGGCGTCGGCTCGCGCGCGCAGCAGAGGCTTCGCCGAGCTCCGCATTTGCCGGTAACCGTCGAGCCAGACGCGCATGATCCGGACGAGAGAGGGGCCGAGCCGCTCGAAATCCTGCCGGTAGAGCTCCCTTTGAAGAGCTTCGAGCTCCGGGGCGCTGAACTCCGGGTGCTTGAAGTGCATGGAGAACCCGTCCCAACGCCTCAGATCGGGGTTGTCTCGATACTCCGGCAGATAGCGGTCTTCGGCCAGAACCTGTTTGTGAAAAGGCGTGCCCGGGAAGGCGAAATAGATGAGGATCTGGGTGAGTGAGGGGCCGAGATTCATCAGGCGATCGAATTCCCGTCGGATCTTCTTCGAGTCCTGATAGGGAAACCCGATGATCATCGAAGACAGAAGCGCGACGCCGCGGGATCGCAGGGAAGCATAGAGAGCCTCGAGCTTCTCGCCCTGGAGTTTCGCGTAGCCCGACTCGGCGCCTTCGAAGGCGGTCCAGATGGTATCGAAGCCCATTTCGGCGATTTCATCGGCGCTGAACTGGGAAAGGCCTCGGACGCTTCCGAATCCCATGAGGGAAAGCGGCTTGCCTCCCTCCCGCACGCACTCCAGGAACTCCAGGGCCCTTTTTCGATACAGGAAGAAATCCTCGTCGATGAAGATGAAGCTGCTCAGAGTATCTCCCTGCGCTTCGGCTCTTCTCTCGATCGCCCGGATTGCCTCGTAGATGTCCCGGCCAGTCTCGAGAAAAGGAACGTATCTGCGCTTGAAGAAGTGCGAGGTACAACAGAAGTCGCATCCATTGGGACATCCGAGCCCGGCCGTGAGGTGCCCCACGATCGTAGGTTGTTGATAGGAATATATTCGGATGGCCGGGATCGGGGCGTAAGGATGTGAGATGGGTCTTCCGTCATTCTCACCCAGGAGGCGACGCATGAAGCCGACGCCTTCCTCGCGGCAGACGTGATCGGCATAAGGGTCGAGTAGCTCGTCGGGGAGGACGGTGCCGTAGCCGCCGAGGATGATGCTCGCCTGCGGGGCATGGGCGCGAATCAGCTTCACCATTCGACGAACCTTGTGAAACGTGGCGACCACGAAGTTGATGCCCACGTAGTGATAGCGATCGGCTTTCAGCTCACGAACGAGCTCGCGCTCGGAAGGGTAATGGAGCACCACTGAAGGAGCCTGGATGTTCTCGGCCAGGTAATCGATGGCCCAACACCGAATCACCTGCCGAAAGCTGAAGATCCCCTGCGCGCGCGTGACCTGGGCGTGGAAAAGCTCCGCGCCCACGGAGTCACCCTCGCCCGGTCCGCCGAACGGACGACAGACCGATGTGAAAAGGATCTTCGGACGACCGGAGCTCGATTGGGGTTGTTCCATCCTTGTGCCTCCCGAGGCGGCTCTCTAATGGCTCACCATGAACGTCGTTCCGTCATTTGGAGTTCTTCCGCGGGCTCTTCAAACGGGCGTAAAGTGCGCGGTGAAATGCCGGAGGAAGGGTGCCTCGTAGGTGAGCTCGAGGCCGCGGATCCGCTCCCGCCTTTTCCATACCTCCAGAATGACCTCCACCACATAGTCCATGTGGCTCTGGGTGTAGACCCGCCGCGGTATGGCGAGTCGAACGAGGTCCATCGCGGCGTGGGCCCCGAACATGAGGGTTCCGATCTCGACCGCTCGAATTCCTCCCTCCAGGTAGAGCTCGCAGGCGAGCGCTACTCCGGGAAACCGAGCGGGAGGGATTTGCGGCAGAAAGCCCCGGGCGTCGATATAGATGGCATGGCCCCCCGGGGGCTGTACGATGGGGACACCCTCGGCGGAGATATGGTTCCCGAGGTAGGCGGTCGAAGAGATTCGATAGTGCAGGTAGTCTTCCTCCAGCGCTTCGTCGAGCCCCACGGCGATCGCCTCGAGGTCCCGGCCGGCCAGTCCCCCGTACGTGGGGTACCCCTCGGTGAGGATCAAGAGGTTCTCCTCTTGCTGGGCCAGAGCGTCGTCGTTCGTGCAGAGAAACCCGCCGATGTTCGCGAGCCCGTCCTTCTTCGCCGACATGGTGCAGCCGTCACCGAGGGCGAACATCTCCTGGGCGATTTCCTTCGGCGTCTTGCCGGCGTAACCCGGCTCACGGAGCTTGATGAAGTAGGCGTTCTCAGCGAATCGACAGGCGTCGAAATAGAGAGGAATGCCGTGGCGATGGCAGAGCTCGCCGACCGCTCGCGCGTTCGCCATCGAGACCGGCTGCCCGCCCCCCGAGTTGTTGGTGACGGTCAGCATGACCAGTGGGATTCTCTCTCTACCCACGCGTTCGATGAGGTGCGCGAGTGTCTCGACGTCCATGTTCCCCTTGAAGGGATGTCGATTCGCGGGATCCCTGCCCTCCGGGATCACGAGATCGACGGCCTCGGCCCCCTGATACTCGATGTTGGCTCGGGTGGTGTCGAAGTGGGTGTTGTTCGGAACCACGTCTCCCTTCTTGCAAAGGCAGGTGAAGAGCAGCCGCTCCGACGCGCGCCCTTGATGCGTAGGGATGACGTGCTTGTAGCCGAAGATGTCCCGCACCGCAGCTTCGAACCGGACGAAGCTGCGGCTCCCGGCATAACTTTCGTCGCCCTCCATCATGGACGCCCATTGGCGCGTGCTCATGGCCGCCGTTCCCGAATCCGTGAGCAGGTCGATGAGGATCTGATCCGCGGGAATCAAGAAGACGTTGTGATGGGCGCCAGCCAGAATCGGTTCGCGCTCCTCGCGGGTGGTCCAGCGGATCGGCTCCACCGTCTTGATCTTGAAGGGCTCGATGACGGTCCGGATCGGCATGAGAAACCCACTTCCTTGACAGGTAAGTAAGCAGTTACTTACAATCCTATCATGGTGGCGGGGCGCATGCGCAAGCCGGGTGCGGAGAGGCGCCAGGAAATCGCCGAAGCCGCCCTCCGGATCGTGGGCCGGGGGGGGGTGACCGCGCTCACCACCGCGAACCTGGCCCAGGAGGTCGGGCTCACCACCGGAGCGCTTTTCCGCCATTTCGCGAGCCTCGACGACGTGCTCCGGGAGGCCGTCCGGCGATCGCTTTCGAGGATGGAATCCACGTTCCCCGAGCCGTCGCTCCCTCCGCTGGATCGGATCTCAAGGCTCGCCAGAAATCGCGTGGGGATTCTGTCCTCGGACCCGGGGCTCGCCTGGCTGGTGCGCTCGGAGCAGGCGCTGCACGCGCTTCCCGGGGACGCGGTGGATTCACTTTTGGAGTTCGTATCCCGCTCGCGGCGATTTCTTCTGGCAGCGATCGAGGAAGGAGCCCGAAAGGGGAGTATTCGAAGAGACATCGTGCCCGAGGCGCTTCTCGTTCCCGTCGCGGGAACGATCCATGCGCTCGTGGGGATGCCCGGGATCCACCGGCTGGCGCGGGGTTCCCGAAGAGTCGACCCGGAGCGCGTTCTCGAGGGACTGATGCGCATGCTCGCGCCGTCGGGACGGGGAACGAGACGAAGGTTGAAACTGGTCCCAAAGGAGAGGAAGAAATGAACATCCAGAGCGACAGCCGAGTCGGTCGCATCGCGGCCGAGCACCCGCTTTCTACGCGTGTCTTCGCCCGCTACGGCATCGATTACTGCTGCGGCGGAGGCCTGCCGCTCGCCGCCGCCTGCGAGAGCCGGGGACTCGACGCGGAGAGAGTGGTTGCGGAGATTCGAAAGGAAGTGAATCCCTGGGAAGGTCGGGAGGAGCGCTGGGACGAGGCGCCCCTCGACGATCTCGTAACCCACATCCTCGCCGCCTATCACCAGCCCCTCAAGGAAGAGCTTCCGAGGCTCGAGGCCATGGCCCGGAAGGTCCTGGAGGTCCATCGAGACAAGGAGCCCGAGATGCTGACCGAGCTCCTCTCCGTTTACCTGGGTCTCAAGGCCGACGTCGAGCCGCACATGCAAAAGGAAGAGCAGATTCTCTTCCCGATGATCCGGCAGGGGCAGGGGTTTTGCGCCGACGGTCCCATCGTGGTCATGAGGGAGGAGCACGAACAGGTGGGTTCCGCGTTGAAGCGTCTCCGCGAGCTCACCCACGACTACGAGGTGCCGCCTCGAGCCTGCAACACCTGGCGTGCCTTGTGGCACGGGCTCGCG
>CAZKNR010000468.1:0-2299 GCA_964553925.1 uncultured Acidobacteriota bacterium | reverse complement strand
CAGCGCTTCGTCCGATGAGCGATCTCGACCTCTGGGTCTCACCCGACGAGGTGGCGCGCGCCGAGAGCGCTCTCGCTTCCCTCGGCTACCTTGCGGGCGTTCCCGAAATGACTCCGGGGCTCGCGCGCAGAATCCGCCATGCGCGGCTCTACACCGGCGGCGCGAGAGGGGACGTGGCCATCGACCTCCACTGGTCGCTAGTGGGGCACGACACCGATCGGAGGGCTCCGAGCCTCGATTGGTTTCGCGGCCGTACGCGCGACTGCAGACTCGATGCCACCGCGAGTCTCCTCTACCTCGCGGCGCACATGAAGCTCCAGCACTACGACGAGAGGCTCCCCTTGATCTGGCTCTCGGATTTCTTTCTCCTGTCTCAGCGGCCCGAAGTGGAGTGGGAGGCTCTGTTCGATGCAGCTCGAGACTTCCGATGGGAAGCCGCCCTCGCGGCCACCGCCGCCGACGTTTCGGCCCGGCTCGGCCTCGAGCTCCCGCCCCCCCTGGCGGCTTACGCGCGCACGGTCTCGATGGCGATACCCGAGCACAAGGGAGGCCCGGAGCGCGCATGGAACGAGCTCAGTACACTCTCCTTCCGCGGGCGCGCGGCCCTCCTGAAAGCGTATCTCTTTCCCTCTCCGTCGTACGTTCGCTTCCGGTATCGCCCGAGTCCCCGGTGGACCTGGCCGCTCTGCTATCCCGTCCGCTGGGGCCGGGCCCTGTCGAGCGCCGTATCGCTTGCGGTGAAACCGCGCCGCTCCCGACCCCTTCTTGGCGAGACACCTATTGGTGCCGTGGGGCCCCACCCCCACGGCTCTCGCTTCGCTCGCGCTGCGCTCGGGTTGAGGACTCCGTGAGCGCTACCTACCTCATCGACCCCAGCGCCTTTCCGGCTCGCACGGAGGGAATGCCCTGGGGCGGAGAGGAAGCTCGTTTCAGAGTCGCTGGCATTCCGGTCCGGATCGAGGGACTGAGCCCGCTTCAAAGGGAGACGCTCGAGTCCCTCTATGACATCGGCCCCGCGCCCTCGTCGAAGGTGGACGTCTCCTTGTTCCAGGTCGACCCCTCGGCCTTCCGCACGATCGACCGCCGTGGCTGGAACTATTCGCTCGATTTCGACTACGGTCGGGACCATACTCACCTAGTGGGGTTCGACTGGATGGCTCGACTCGATTGGAAAGGCGACACGATATCGGCGGGCATGTGGGTATCGACGGAAGAGTCCGGCGCCTTCCACGGCGCTTTCGAGAACTTCCTGCGGGTCCTCGCGGCTCACGTCCTTCTCCTCGAGGGGGGCGTTCTTCTCCACAGCGCCGCGGTGGTTTCTTCCGCAGGAGCTCACCTCTTCGTTGGCCCCTCGGGCGCCGGCAAATCCACAATCTCCCATGCCGCGCATTCCACCGGGCGTTCGGTCATAAGCGACGATCTGAACGTCGTGACTTCCGAGTTCACCCTAGGGGGAAGCTCGTTCTTCTCCGAGCTCGGGACGCGACACGAGGGCGCCTATCCCCTGCGCGGGATCTACCGTCTGGAGAAGGGGACCGAAGACGCGCTTCGCCCCATGGGAGAGGGAGAAGCGCTCGCGAGCCTCATCGCCTGCGCTCCGTTCGTGAACCACTCGCGCTTCCTCGCTCACCGGCTGTGGGCGAACCTCGCGGCGCTCGTCGCCAGAACGCCCGCCCGCGTCCTCACCTTCCGGCGCGAAGGGACCTTCTGGCCGCTCCTAGAGTCATGACGAACGACGCTGCCGTTTTCAAGCCGCGACCCGACGTGCGGTTCCGCGTGGTGGGAGACGAGGCCGTCATCGTGCGCCAGGAGGACGCGGAGGTCATCGCCCTCAACGACGTCGGAGCGAGCGTCCTCTCGCTTCTGGATGCGCGCCGGAGCGTCCGGGAGGTCCTCGAGGCTCTCCTCGAGCAGTACGACGTCGACCGGGAGTCGCTTTCGAGCGACCTTGCAAGATTTCTCTCTGAGCTTCGAGACGCGGGAGTGGTCGAGGAAGCGTGAGCTACCAGAAGACGGCCGTCCGGACCTGGAACGAGAACATCTTGTTCTCGGCGCTCGTCGAGCTCACGTATCGATGTAACCTGGACTGCGTTTTTTGCTACAACGATCTCGGTCTCCAGGGAAAGCCGATGACGCTCGACGACTACGAGCTCTTCTTCCGAGATCTCGCCTCGCTCTCCTGTCTTCACCTCACGCTCACCGGAGGAGAGCCCTTGGTTCACCCCCGGTTCTTCGAGATCGCGGCCAAGGGCCGGGAGCTCGGGTTCGTGCTGCGGATCAAATCGAACGGCCACTTGCT